>CAADGB010000496.1 GCA_900696455.1 uncultured delta proteobacterium | reverse complement strand
GCACGCCGCCAGCGCCGCCGCCAGCGCCGCCGTTCGCGCCGCCACCCGCGCCGCCGTCCGGATCGCCGTCCGCGCCGCCCGCGCCGCCGTGGGTGCCGTCGGCGCCCGGCTCACGCCGCCCCCGCCGTGGGCGCCAGCCCGGCGAGGTGGGCGGCGACCTCGTCGCGGATCTCGCGCGCGGTGGCCAGGGTCAGCACCCGCTCGACCAGGACCTGGAGCTCGGCCAGGGAGCTGGCGCGGACCACGCCCTTGACCTCGGGGATCGCGACCGCGCTCATCGACAGCTCGGACAGCCCGAGCCCGACCAGGACCGGCGCCACCAGCGGATCACCCGCCATCTCGCCGCACAGGCTCACCGGGATGCCGGCGGCGCGGCCGGCCCGGGCCACGTCGCGCAGGATGCGCAGGAGCGCCGGGTGCAGCGGCTCGTACAGGTACGACACCAGCTCGTTCACGCGGTCGACCGCCATCGTGTACTGGATGAGGTCGTTGGTGCCGATCGAGAAGAAGTCGACCTCGCGGGCGAGGAGATCGGCGATGACCGCCGCCGACGGCATCTCGATCATGATGCCGAGCGCGAGCTGCGCGTCGAAGTCGAGGCGGTGGGCGCGCAGCTCGGCCTTGACCTCCTCGACCACCGCCTTGACCGCGCGCAGCTCGTCGAGCCCCGAGATCATCGGGAACATCAGGCGCAGCGGGCCGTGGGCCGAGGCCCGCAGCAGGCCGCGGAGCTGGGCCCGGAACAGCTCGCGGCCGAGGTCGTGCAGGCACAGCCGGGTCGAGCGCAGCCCGAGCGCCGGGTTGGCCTCGTCGAGGCGCGCGTTCTCGACGAACCCCGCCAGCTTGTCGGCGCCGAGATCGAACGTGCGGATCGTGAGCGGCCGGCCGGCCATGCGGGTCAGGGCCGCGACCGCGGTGCGGTAGTGGGTGTCCTCGTCGGGCAACTGGTCGCCCATCATGAACAGGTACTCGGTGCGGTACAGCCCGACGCCGACCGCGCCGTGCTCGAGGGCGGCGCCGATCTCGTCGGGCCCGTCGATGTTGGCGTAGAGGTGGACCAGGGCGCCGTCACGGGTCTGGGCCGGCAGGTCGCGGTTGCCGAGCAGCGCCGCCTCGAGCGCGACCTGCCGCCGCTGCTGATCGCGGTACTCGGCGACCGTGGGCGCGGTGGGGTTGATGATCACGACCCCGCCCACGCCGTCGACGATGAGCAGGTCGTCGTCCTCGACCACCTCGGTCAGGCCCTCGAGGCCGACCACCGCCGGCAGCTCGTGGGCGCGGGCGATGATCGCCGTGTGCGAGGTCTTGCCGCCGGCCTCGGTGATGAGCCCGGCCACCGCGTGCTTGTGGAGCTGGGCGGTGTCGGCCGGCGACAGGTCGTAGGCGACGACGACGGCGTCGGGCGGCGGCCGCAGCGGCCCGGTGTCGCGCCCGAGCAGGTTGCGCAGGACGCGTTCGCCGACGAAGTCGATGTCGCTGCGCCGCTCGCGGAAGTAGGCGTCCTCGATGGCGTCGAAGACCCCGCGGATGTCGTCGACCGCCCGCCGCAGCGCCCACTCGGCGTTGATCGACTCGCGGGTGATGTAGCCGACCGCGGCGTCCACCAGGTGCTCGTCCTTGAGCATGAGCTGGTGGGCGGTGATGATGTGGAAGTCGCTCTCGCTCTGCGACGCGGTCAGCTTGTCCTTGATCTTCTCGAGCTGGCGATCGGACGCGCCGATCGCGCGGTGCAGGCGGGCGACCTCGGCCTCGACGTCGTCGGGCTCGACGTGGTAGCGCGGCTCCTTGATGAGGTCGCGCCCGACCAGGAAGGCGCGGCCGATCGCGACCCCCGGCGACACCGCCACGCCCTCGCGCCGCTGCTCGGCCCTGGTCTCGTCGCGTCCCGGCATCGCGCGCCCTAGCGGTCCTCGCCGAACCGATCCTCGACGAGCTGGGCCAGGGCGGCGACCGCCGCCTCGGCCTGAGCGCCGCGGGCGCCGATCGTGATGCTCGTGCCCTTGGACGCGACCAGCATCAGCACGCCCATGATGCTCTTGCCGTTGACCTCGTGCCCGTCCTTGCTGACCGTGACCTCGCACGGGTACTTGCCGGCGAGCTGCACGAACTTGGTCGCGGCCCGGGCGTGGAGCCCGAGCTCGTTCCGGATGACGACCGTGCGCTTGCCAACCTCGGACTTGCCAGCGTCGGGCTTCTCGGGCATCGGGTTCACTCCCCCCTGTCGACGTCGCGGTGCCGGACCAGGATGTCCCAATCACCGCCGCGCCGCCGGCGCAGCTCCTCGACGATCGCCACCGACCGGTGACGGCCGCCGGTGCAGCCGACGGCGATCGTGACGTACAGCTTGCCCTCGCGCTGGAAGTGAGGGAGCGAGAAGCGCAGCAGGCTCTCGACCCGGTCGACCAGCTCCTTGCCCGCGGCGTCGCCGAGGACGAAGCGCGCCACCTGCGGCTCGCGGCCGTCGAGGTGGGTCAGCGCCGGCTCGAAGTACGGGTTGGGCAAGAAGCGGACGTCGAAGACGAGGTTGAACTCGACCGGCAGGCCGTGCTTGAAGCCGAACGACACCAGCGCCACCGCCAGCTTGCCGGTGCCGCCGTAGCGCTCCTGGATGATGGCCTTGAGCTGATGCGGGTTGAGGTTGCTGGTGTCGATCACGGCCGCGCCCGGGCGCAGCTCGCCGCAGATCTCGCGATCGCGGCGGACGCCGTCGACCAGGTCGTCGCCCGACAGCGGGTGGCGGCGGCGGGTCTCGGAGAAGCGGCGCAGGAGCGCCTCGTCGCTGGCGTCGAGGAACATGACCTCGAGGCGGTGACCGGCGCCCTTGAGCTGGGCGAGCTGGGTGCGCCAGCTCGGCAGCCACCGCCGCTGCCGGGCGTCGATGGCCACCGCCAGCTTGTCGCAGCCGCCCTCCTTGGCCATGTGCTCGACCAGGTCGGCGAAGAACGGCAGCGGCATGTTGTCGACGCAGTAGAACTCGACGTCCTCGAGGGCGCGCAGCGCGGTCGACTTGCCGGCGCCGGACAGGCCGCTGACGATCACGATCTGCACGGCTACTCGATCCCGTCCACGTCGAAGCCGCCCTGGGGGCGGGCCTCGGCGATCGCGCGATTGAGCCGGTCCTGGAACTCGCGGGCCGAGTTGTGGCCCTGGAGCTTGAGGAGCTGGTTGCGGGCGGCGACCTCGATGATCGTGGCGATGTTGCGGCCGGGGCGCACCGGCAGCCTCACCATGGGCACGACCACGTCGAGGATGCGGTAGTGGTGCTCGTCGAGCCCGAGCCGGTCGTACTCGTCGTCCTCGGCCCACTCCACCAGCTCCACCACCAGCTCGAGCTTCTTGGTCTCGCGCACGGCGGCGATGCCGAACAGGTCCTTGATGTTGATGATGCCGAGGCCGCGGATCTCCATGTGGTGGCGGATGATCCCGGAGCCCGAGCCGAAGACGAAGCCGCTCTTCTGGCGGATGTGGACGATGTCGTCGGCCACCAGGCGGTGACCGCGCACCACCAGGTCGAGCGCGGTCTCGCTCTTGCCGATGCCGCTCTTGCCCAGGAGCAGGATGCCGATGCCGAGCACGTCGAGCAGCACGCCGTGGATCGACGTCGCCGGCGCCATCTGGTCCTGCAGCCAGCCGGTCACCCGCACGATGAGCTCGGCGCTGACCAGCGGCGTGACGAACAGCGGGACCTCCGCCTCCTCGCAGCCGGCCACCAGCTCGGCCGGCGGCGTGAGGCCGCGGGTCACCACCACGCCGGCCGGATCGGAGGCGAGGAGGGTCGCCACCGCCAGCGCCCGCGCCTCCGCCGGGATCGCGGTCAGGTAGTCCATCTCGGTCGCGCCCAGCACCAGGAGCCGCTCGGGGTGGAGCTGCTCGTCCCAGCCGGTCAGGGCCAGGCCGGGCTTCTGGATGCGCGGCACCGCGATCGTCCGGCGCAGCCCCCGCTCGCCCGCCAGCACGCGCAGCTCGAGACGGACGTCAGGGGCGGTCAACTGGCCGGCGGTGACGTGGGTGGGGCGAGCCGGTCGCGACATCTAGTACTTCGCGTCCTCCTCGGCGATCACCCGGTACATGGCGTCCACGTCCGGGGCCTCCAGCAGGCGCCGGCGGAAGGCCTGGTCCTTGAACACCCGGCTGATGCGCGCCAGCGCCTTGAGGTGGGCGCCGGTCGACGACTCGGGCGCGACCAGCACGAAGAACAGGAACGTCGGCTGCTTGTCCATCGAGTCGAAGTCGACGCCGCCGGGCGCGCGCCCCAGGCAGGCGATGATCTCGGTCACGGCCGGCAGCTTGCCGTGCGGGATCGCGACCCCCTCGCCGATCGCGGTCGAGGCCAGGGCCTCGCGATCGACCAGCACCTTGGTCAGCGCGGCCCGATCGATGCGCGGGTGGCGCCCGGCGATGTGGGTGGCCAGCTCGTCGAGGATGGCGCGCTTGTCGCCCGACGCCAGCGCCGGCACGATCATCTCGCGAGCGATCAGATCGATGATCTTCATCAGCCGGCGCTCACGCTACCACAGCCGGTGAGGTCCGGGCGCCAGATCGGGCGGTGGCGGCGGGCGGCATCGGGCGGCGGCGGGCGGCGGCGGACGGCCGCGGGCGGCGGCGGGCGGCCGCGGACGGCGACCGGCGG
>CAADGB010000495.1 GCA_900696455.1 uncultured delta proteobacterium | reverse complement strand
GAGCCCGCCGCGGCGCCCTCCCTGCGACGGCCGGACTCCCGGCCGGCGCGACGACGTCGCGCGAGGGGAGGGCGTGCCGCCCTCCCTCGTCGGGCGGAGCCCGCCGCGGCGCCCTCCCTGCGACGGCCGGACTCCCGGCCGGCGCGACGACGTCGCGCGAGGGGAGGGCGTGCCGCCCTCCCTCGTCGGGCGGAGCCCGCCGCGGCGCCCTCGCCCTGGCGGCGGGGCCCGGGGCATCGCGGCGGCGCGCCGGTGTCGACCCCGGGCCGTTGCGCCCCCCGACCTGCCCGGGCACACTCCGGGCAATCTGCTGCCGGAGGTAGTCCCTTGGCCACGTCGACCGCGCCCGAGCCGATCATCCGCTCCACCACCTCGATCCCGCAGGCGTTCCTGGAACGCGTCGGCAAGGCCGCTGACCGCGAGGCCTACCGCTACCCCGTCGGCGAGGAGTGGCGGTCGCTGACCTGGAAGCAGGTCGGCGAGCGCGTGCGCGCCATCGCCGCCGGCCTGCTCGCGCTCGGGATCAAGCGCGAGGACCGGGTCGCGATCCTCAGCTCGACCCGCTACGAGTGGGTGCTGGTCGACCTCGGCATCCTGTGCGCCGGCGGCGCCACCACCACGGTCTACCCGTCGTCGACCGCCGAGGACTGCGCCTACATCCTCCACGACTCGTCGACCCGCGTCGTCTTCGCCGAGGACGCCAGCCAGCTCGCCAAGCTGCGCGAGCGCAGGGCCGAGATGCCCACCCTCGAGAAGGTGGTGCTGATCGACGGCGCGCCCGACGCCGCCGACGCCGGCTGGGTCATGCCCCTCGCCGACCTCGAGGCCCAGGGCCAGGCCCACCTCGCGGCGCACCCCGACGCCATCACCGAGGTCGTCGGCGGCATCCAGGGCGAGCACCTGGCCACGCTCATCTACACCTCGGGCACCACCGGCAAGCCCAAGGGCGTCCGCCTGGTCCACGAGTGCTGGGCCTACACCGCCGACGCCATGGCGTCGATCAACATCATCTCCGAGGACGACCTCGAGTACCTGTGGCTGCCGCTGTCGCACAGCTTCGGCAAGGTCCTGACCGGCGGCCAGATCCGCATCGGTCACACCATGGCCATCGACGGCCGCATCCCCAAGCTCGTCGACAACCTGGCGGTGGTGCGGCCGACGCTGATGGCGGCGGCGCCGCGCATCTTCGAGAAGGTCTACAACAAGGTGGTGCAGGGGGCGAAGGAGGGCGGGGGCCTCAAGTGGACGATCTTCCAGTGGGCGATCGGCGTCGGCAAGCAGGTCTCGGCCCTGCGCCAGGCGGGCAAGGAGCCGACCGGCTTCCTCGCCTTCAAGAACCGGATGGCGCACAAGCTGGTGTTCTCGAAGCTGCAGGCGCGCTTCGGCGGCCGGTTGCGCCTGTTCATCTCCGGCTCGGCGCCGCTGTCGCGCGAGATCGCCGAGTTCTTCCACGCCTGCGGCATCCTCATCGCCGAGGGCTACGGCCTGACCGAGTCGAGCGCGGCGAGCTTCGTCAACCGCCCGAGCAAGTACCGCTTCGGCAGCGTCGGCATGCCGATGCCGGGGACCGACCTCAAGCTGGCGCCGGAGGACGGCGAGATCCTCATCAAGAGCCCGGGCGTGATGCGCGGCTACCACAACCTGGCCGAGGACACCGCGGCGGCGCTCACGCCCGACGGCTGGCTGCGCACCGGCGACATCGGCGAGGTCGATGACGGCGGCTTCCTGCGCATCACCGACCGCAAGAAGGACCTCATCAAGACCTCGGGCGGCAAGTACATCGCGCCCCAGCACATCGAGGGCAAGATCAAGACGACCTGCCCCTACGTCAGCCAGGCCATCGTCCACGGCGATCGTCGCAACTTCGTGACCGCGCTGCTCACCCTCGACGAGGAGTCGATCACCAAGTGGGCGCAGGGCGCCGGCCTCGCCGGCAAGGCCTACGGCGAGCTGACCCGGGCGCCCGAGACCCGGACCCTCATCCAGGGCTTCATCGACCAGGTCAACCAGGGCCTGGCCAAGTACGAGACCATCAAGAACTTCGAGATCCTGCCGCGCGACCTGTCGATCGAGGACGGCGAGCTGACGCCCAGCCTCAAGGTGAAGCGCAAGGCGGTCGAGAAGAAATACGGCGACCTGCTCGACGGTATGTACAAGGGTGCGATCGCGGATGCGTAGCCGGACCCCGCGGACGCCCGCGGCGGTCCGCGCGGGCCTGGTGGGCGCCTGCCTGATCCTGGGCGGCGTCGCGGCCTGCGGGCGGGGCGGCACCGCGGCCGGCGGCAAGAGCGAGCCGGTCGACCTGAGCCAGGAGCGACCCCAGGCGCGGCCCCAGGTGACCGCGGCGATGGGGGCCGCGCCCGCGCCGGGGGCCGCTGGCGCCGACCCGGTCGCGGCGGTCGCGCCCGCGCCGGCCGCCGACGCGCCCGCGCCGCCGGCCAAGGGCGGCGCCGACTTCATCGCCGAGGCCCGCCTCCTGTTCCAGACGGTCGCCTGCCAGGGACGGCCGCAGCCCAGCGATCCGGCCCACGCCAAGGTCGTCGATCGCCACTGCACGTTCATCGACGGCAAGCTGGCGGCCTATCGCAAGCGCTACATCGTGGAGGGCCGCGCGTTCTTCGACGAGCTCACCCCCGACGACGTCCCGCGCACCGTGGTCTACCCGTTCGGCGGCGGCGATCTGATCTCGTCCCTGGCCGCGTTTCCCGACGCCGACGAGACCACGACGATCTCGCTCGAGCTGGCCGGCGACCCGCGGCGGATCGCGACCCTCTCCACCCGCGACCTCGACGCCAGCCTGTCGCGGCTGCGGGTCGAGCTCGGCGGCACGCTGTCGGTCGGCTCCAACACCAGCGTCAACCTGTCGTCGTCGCAGCGCAACGACCT
This sequence comes from uncultured delta proteobacterium, assembly GCA_900696455.1. Taxonomy (GTDB): domain Bacteria; phylum Myxococcota_A; class Polyangia; order Haliangiales; family Haliangiaceae; genus UBA2376. Next base: position 8,393 of record CAADGB010000495.1, on the reverse strand, counting down.
GCCGGCTCAGGTCTCCTCGTTCCTGCTCGGACTGGCCGCCGCCGGCTTCGAGCCGGTGGCGATGCGCTATCTGCGCCTGCTCGACGACGGCTCGATCCACTACCTCACCGCCGACGAGGTCGCCGCCGCCGACGGCACCGCCGCCACCGACCGCGGCGGCGAGCGCGGCAAGGGGGCGAAGGCGCGCAAGGGCGACTGGAAGGACCCCAACTTCAGCGAGGCCTTCGCCCACGTCGAGATCGAGTACCGCAAGCTCGGCGACCCCGCCGACCGGGTGCGGGTCCACCGCCACTTCGGCTGGAACCTCCACGACAGCCAGCTCGCGCTCGCGCCCCAGCTCCTGCGCCACCTCGAGCAGAAGGGCAATGTCACGGTGCTGGTGAAGGGCGCGAGCTACCTCCTGTGGCGCAGCGACTTCTCGAAGATCCGCGACTACCTGCTGGCCAACCTGGCGTGGATGCTCTCGGACTCGACCGGCATCCCGCCCTACTACGCTAGCCGCGCCGGCATGGTGCAGGACACCTACGGCCACTTCAGCGGCGCCTTCCTCGAGGGCGCCGAGGCGCACGGCAAGCGCCACTCGGCCGACTTCCGCGCGCTGTGGGCGAAGAACAAGAAGCGCCGTCTGCCGTTCCGCTTCGGCTACGTCGACGCCGGCAAGAACGCGCACCTCGTGGTCACGCGGCCGGCGCCCTAGCCGCGCCGTCCGGGCGGCCGGCACGCCGGGCCCCGGGCGGGCTGCACCCGGCCGGGACGGCCTGGTACGATCGACGCCGGATGGACACCGCGCCCCTGGTCGAGGCCCTGTACGCCATCGGCATCGGCCTGGTCGTCGGCCTCGAGCGCGAGCACAGCGAGGTCGCGCTCGGCCTCGACGATCGCACCGTGCCGGCCGAGGTCAACGGGGCCTCGGCGCAGGACCACACCTCGCCGGTCGGTTCGGCCCCGGCCCCGCCCGCGCCGCCGGCCTCGCCCACCCCCGCGCCGGCGCCCGCGCCGGCGGCGGCGTCGACGGTGCACCACGCCGCCATGGGCGCCCGCACCATGGCGATGCTCGGGCTGTGCGGCTGGCTGCTCGCCTTCGTCGGCGATGGCCAGCCGTGGCTGGTGCCGATCGGGCTGGTCGCGGTCACCGGCCTCATCGCCGCCCAGATGTGGGTGACCCGCGAGGTCGGCATGACCACCGAGGCGGCCGGCGTCGTCGTGCTGCTCCTGGGGGCGCTGGTCCACCGCGACAAGGTCCTGGCCGTCGCGCTGTGCCTGGGCACCACCCTGCTGCTGGTGGCCAAGCCGTGGATGCACCGCTTCGTCACCCAGCTCCGCCGCATCGAGATCCTGGCCACGCTGCAGCTCCTCCTGCTGGTGGCGATCGTCCTGCCGCTGGTGCCGGCCGAGGCCCAGGATCCGTGGGGCGCGCTGCCGCCGCGCAAGGTGGTGACCTTCGTCGTGCTCATCGCCGGCGTGCAGTACGTCGGCTACGTGGCGACCCGGCTGCTGGGGCCCGAGCGCGGCACCGGCCTCGCCGGCCTGGTCGGCGGGCTGACCAGCTCGACCGCGGTCACGGTGTCGATGGCGCGGGCGGCGCGCGAGACCCCCGAGCTGGTCCGCCACGGTCAGCTCGCGACCTTCCTCGCCAACACGGTCATGCCGGTGCGGGTGGCCATCATCGCCGGGGCGATCAGCCCGGCGGTGGGCTGGCGGATCGGCGCGGCCATGGGCGCGATGGCCTTCGTCCTCCTCCTGGGCGCGCTGTGGACCTGGGTCCGGCTGCGCAGCGCGGCGCCGCCGGCGCCGGCCAAGATCCGGCTGCGCAACCCGTTCGAGCTGTGGGGAGCGCTGGTGTGGGGCGTGGTGCTGTGCGCGGTCCTGCTCACGGCCAAGCTGGCGATGACGTGGTTCGGCGACGAGGGCTTCCTGATCGCGGCCGCGGTCAGCGGCCTCACCGACGTCGACGCCATCACCCTGGCGGCGGCCGAGCACAGCCGCGTCGGCTCGCTCACCGCCGAGGTCTCCGCGCTCGCGATCTCGATCGCGGTCGGCGCCAACACCCTGGTCAAGGGCGCGATGGCGTGGTTCGGCGGCGGCCGGGCCTTCGGCAAGACGGTGGTCTTCATCTTCGCGATCGCGATCGCGGTGACCGTGACCACCGCCGTCGTCGGCGCCGTCGCCTACGGCTGAGGGCGCCGAGCGGCGAGCCGCGGGTCAGCGCGCGAACCACCAGGTGAGCTTGAGGGCGAAGGTGTGGCTGGCGGGCGCGGTGGCGGCGTCGAGGAGGCCGGGGCCCAGGGCGCGGGCGCGCGGCTCGCCGTCGCCGCGGGCCTGCTGCCACACCGCGTACAGCGTGCGGCCCGGGCGCGGCTCCCAGCGCACGACGGCCGTCGACCGGAACGAGCGGGCGGTGAAGTCGGGCTCGGGCAGGGTGAAGCCGGCGCCGTCGTCGATCGTCACCGTCGTGCCGGCGCGGGTGACCCGGTCGTAGCGGCGGAGGTCGCCGCTGCCGGCGGCGCGCAGCTCGGCGAGGTCGCGGTAGGCGCCGGTGGCGATGAACGACTCGGCGTAGAGATCGATCGCGAGCTCCGGCGTGAGCGTGAGCTCGACGCGGGCGACCGTGGCCAGCTCGCGCTGGTCGAGCGTGGCCAGGACGTAGCGCTGACCGAAGGTCGCGGCCGGGCCGCCGTCGACGGTCGCGACGTAGGCCTGGCGGTCGCGCACCAGGGACGCCCGCGGCGTGAGCTCGAGGCGCAGGCGCGGATCGGGGCGGACGCTGACCGAGCCGGCGACGGTGCCGGCGCTCGTCCCGCGCGGCGCGTGGTGGCCGTGCGCGTTGCCGCTCCAGGTGACGACGCTCGACGACTGCGACGACACGCCGGCCCAGCCATAGCCGCCCACCGGCGAGGCCACCAGCGGCCCGCCGCGGGTGAGCGAGTCGGACTGGCCGCCGAGGTCGACGCCGCCCCCGACCTCGACCCGGGTGAAGCCGCTGGTCGACCCGGCGGCGCCGGCGTCGACGTACGCGCCGCGGCGCTCGCCGCCGAACGTCCAGGTGGCGCCGGTGGTGGCGCCGACCTGCCAGTCGAGCCAGCGGGCGCTGGGCGTGGTGTCGTGCCAGAAGGCGCTGGCGTTGGTGGCCAGCTCGTCGGCGCGGGTGAGGAGCCCGGTGCCGTTGGTGTCGTGGCCGGGCGAGGTCGCGTCGACGCCGACCTGGCCGCGCAGCGAGCCGGCGCGGCGGCCGACCCGGGCGTGGCCGTGCCAGCCGGTGAGGGAGGTGCGGGCCGGATCGAGCTCGACGTGGGCGGCGTCGGGGCGCTGGAAGTAGCGAGCGCTGGCGCGCTGGACCCGCTCGACCACGGCGGCGTCCCCCCACAGCCCGCTCACGCCGGCGAGAGCGACCGCCTCCCACGCGCCGTCGTCCCAGCGGTGGACGCCGTCGACGCCGGCGAGGGCGCTGGCGCGCGGCGCGAGGCTGGCGGCGGTGGCGTCACGGCCGACCACGGCCGCGGTGACGCCGAGCCGCGATGGCCCCAGCTCGCGTTCGAGCCGGGCCGCGCTCCATCCGCCGAGCCCGCCGTCGCGCGCGCCGTCGTCGGTGACCGCGGCCAGCGCGCCCATCGCCGTGCGGTGGCCCAGCCGCCCCGACAGCTTGGCCGCGGCCAGGATCCGATCGGTGCCCGCGCCGATGCGCCGGCTGTAGAAGTAGCCGCGCGGCGCCGAGGCGAAGCTCTCGTTGCCGGCGACGAAGAACGGCCGCCGCTCGGGGAGCGAGACCTCGAAGGCGGTGAGGTTGACGATCGCCGGGTCGGCCTCGACCTGGCCGAAGTCGGGGTTGAGCGTGAGATCGGCGGTGAGCCCGGCGCCGACGCCGAGGCGGGCGTCGAGGCCGATCCGGGCGTCGGGGACGGCGTCGCCGTCGGCTGGCAGATCGAGGGCGGCAGCGGCGTAGGGGAACAGCTCGACCCCGGCGCGGCGCGGCAGCCCGCTGAGGCCGCGCAGCTCGCCCATGTACGACGACCACGCGGTGCGCTCGCGCGGCACCGCGATCCAGAAGATGTCCTCGTTGCGGTCGGGGATGTAGCGGTTGAAGTTCACGCCCCACGGCGCCGCGCTCCCCGCCGGGTAGCGGAGCTGGGTCCACGGCAGGCGCAGCTCGGCCGACCAGCCGTCGGGCAGGACCCGGGTCGCCGCCGACCACACCGGGTCCCATGACAGGTCGCGCGCGCCCTCGGTGTCGTCGGTGTGGATCCAGTCGGCGCGGACGCCGGCCACGGTGACGGCGAAGCTGTAGGCCTGGCGGCCGCTGCGGTAGGGATCGAAGCTGACGATGAAGCGCTCGGCGTCGCGGGTCTGATCGCGGCGGGTGACCACGGCCCGGGTCGCGCCCGGCGCGTCCCACATGCGGGCGCCGACGTAGAGGGCCTCGTCGTCGAACACGACCCGGATCTCGGTGGGGTGGCGGCCGGGCCGGCCGTAGTCGGGGATCTTCTGGACCAGATCGGTGATGGGCACCGCCACCGCCCACGCCGGCTCGTCGAGGACGCCGTCGACGGCGATCGGCCCCGGGGCGCGCGTCGCCGCCAGCGCCTTGGTCACGCGCGGCCCGTCGCGGCCGGGGGCGGGCGGGGTCGGCTCGTCGGCGTGCGCCGGGGCGAGCGCCGCGCACAGCGCCGTGATGGTGACGCCCCCCACCCACCGGCGATGACGGAGGCCCACCGCCACCTACTTGAGGTTCACGCCGAGCCGCCCCTTGAACACGAGCTGCTTGCGCTTCCCGGCCTCCGGCCGGGACTCGCACACCGTGCCGGCCGCGCAGGTGTGGCCGTCTTCGACGATGAACTCGTCGGGGCCGAAGCCCTTCTCGGAGAGGAGCGCCTGCGCCGCCTCGACCGGCAGCCCGACCACCTGCGGCATGCGGCGCCACTCGCTGGTGGTCCCGGCGCCGCCGGCCTCGAAGGTGTCGCGCTCGATCACCACCTTGATCGGGGCGCGGGTCTCGAGGCGCCGGGTCCCGGCCTGCGGGTCCTGGTTGCAGATCTGGCCCTGCGCCACCATCTTCGTGTCGTCGTCGTACTCGCACAGGAAGCGGTCGGGCATGATCTCGAGGGTGGCGCCGGTGAAGCCGGCCGCGCGCAGGGCGGCCTCGGCCTCGGCCTCGGTCTTGCCGGTGAGGTCGGGCACCGGCCGCCACTCCGCCGGCGGGCGCGCGGCCTCCTCCTGCTTGGCCTCGACCTGCTTGGCCGTGGCCTGGGCCTCGGCGCCGCGACGGTCACGCTCCTTCTTCTTCTGATGTTCGTCGTAGAGGAAGAACCCGCCCATCCCCAGCGCGATGAGGACCCCGCCGCCGAGCGCCTTTGCGTTCATGAGCCCGGACGCTACCACGCGAGACGGGAAAATTGCCCATGAGATCCCGGCGTGTTACGCGGGAAGGACGCCGTGAGCCAGCCCACCGCGCCGACGCCGACGCCTCCGCCCGCCGCCACCGGCGCCGGGCGCGGCGTCCTCTACATCGCCTTCGCCAAGCTCTACTTCATGGTGGCGGGCGCGGCCATCGAGTTCCGGCTGCCGGCGATCCTCGCCCGCACCGTGTTCGGCGCCTACGCCGTCGTGTCGTCGGTGGTGTCGCCGATCAACAACGTGCTGGTGACCGGGTCGATCCAGGCGGTGTCGCGCTTCACCGCCCAGCGGCCGGAGACCGCGCGCGCCGTCGAGGCCGCCGGCCTGCGCATGCACCTCTTCGTCGGCCTGCCGGTGGCGCTGGGCTTCATCGCGCTGGCGCCGCTGTGGGCGTGGCTGCTCCACGACATGAGCAAGACCGGGCCGCTGATGCTGGCGGGGGCGATCGTGGCCGGCTATGCCTTCTACGCGGTGCTGGTCGGCACCGCCAACGGCCGGCGCGAGTTCGGCAAGCAAGCCGGCCTCGACATCACCTTCGCCACCCTGCGCGCGGCCGGCATCCTCGGCCTGGCCACCGCTGGGCTCGGCCTCTACGGCGCGATCGGCGGCTGGGTGGCGGCGGTGGCGATCATCCTCACCGTCGCGATGTTCGTGGTCGGCCTGCCGGGACGGCTCGAGCCGGCGGCGCGGGTGCCGGTGCGGCCGATGTTGCGCTTCTTCGCCGGGGTCGCGGTCTACCTCGTGCTGCTCAACCTGATCATGTTCGTCGACCAGCTCCTGCTCAAGCGCCTGTCGACCGAGTGGTACCGCGACCACGGCCAGGGCCTCGCCGACAGCCTCGACCACCTGCTGCCCTGGGCCCGCGAGGTCACCGGCTTCGCGATCGAGCCGCCGGCCCTGGCCGACGTCCAGGTCGCCTACTACCGCGCCGTGCAGAACCTGGCCCGGCTCTCCTACCAGGCGATCCTGGCCGCGACCTTCGTGATCTTCCCGCTGGTCTCGCGCTCGACCTTCGACGCCGATCGCGAGATCACCCGCCGCTACGTCCACATCACGCTGCGCTACTCGCTCATCTTCGCCACCGCGCTGGCGGTGGTGATGGCGGCCAACCCCGAGCCGCTCCTCGACATCCCCTACGCCGCCGACTACGCCCACCTGGGTGCGCCGGCCCTGACCGCGCTGGCGCTCGGCAACGTCGCGTTCTCGATCTTCGCGATCGCCGGCACGATCCTCAACGGCGCCGGCCACACCCGCGAGGCCATCATCAGCGCGGCCGTGACCCTGGCCGCGGCCGCCATCGGCAACGCCATCGTCATCCCGATGTGCGAGCCGGGCCGCGAGGTGCTCCTCGCCGCCGCCACCACCACCGGCTGCGCGATGGTGGTCGGCGCCGGCCTGGCCGGCTGGTTCCTGTGGCAGCGGCTGGGGGCGTTCCTGCCGCTGGCCAGCGTGGCGCGGGTCGCGCTCGCGGTCGTCGCCGCCCTCGGCGTCGGCCGGGTCATTCCCTTCACGACGCCGCTCATGACCCTGGTCGAGGCCGCCGTGGTCGGCCTGGTCTACCTGGTCGTGCTGGTCGGGTCCCGCGAGCTCGGCCGCGCCGATCTCGCCGCCATCGTGCAGGTCCGCGCCCGGCGCGGCCGAGGAGGAGAGTCATGATCGCTCGCACCTGGACCGCCGCCGCGCTGGTGGTGGCGTGGACCGCGCTGGCCGTCGCCCTCGCCGTGGCCGCGCTCGCCTGCGGCCACGCCCCCCGCGGCCAGCCGCTCATGGACGCGGTCCGGACCTACAACGACGGCGTGCGCTGGGAGCGGTTCACCGCGGCCGCGGCCGCGGTGCCGCCCGCCGAGCGCGACGCGTTCCTCGACGAGCGCGAGGCGCTCGCCCGCGACCTGCGCATCTCCGACTACGAGGTGGTGCGGGTCAAGCACGAGGACCGGGGCGCGGACGTCCAGGTCAAGCTCACCTGGTACCGCGACTCCGAGGGCACCGTGCGCGAGACCTGGGCGCGACAGCGCTGGGAGCGCCAGGGCAAGGCGTGGCGCATCGTCGCGGAGCGGGTGGTGCGCGGCCACGACATGCCCGGGCTCGACCCGGCCGACCCCGCGCCCTGACCCGGCGGCTGCGGAGCGGTCGCCAGGGGGCGCGAGCCGGCGCCGGATGGCGTAGAATTCCGTCCGAGTGGCCCAGCCCGACTTCGTCAGCCGGGGGCAGGATCTGGTCCTGGCCGGTCAGTACCAGGAGGCGGTCAAGGTCTGCCGCCTCGGGTTGCTGGCCCGGCCGACCGACGTCGGTGGTCGGCTGGTGCTGGGGCAGGCGCTGCTGGCGCTGCGTCGCTACGACGAAGTCCTGGCCGAGATGCGGGTCGCGGTCGAGCTCGACACCAACAACGCGGGCGCGCACCAGCTCAAGGGTGAGGCGCTCCTGCGCAAGGGCGACGCGTTCGCCGCGGTCGACGCGCTCGAGCACGCGCGGCAGCTCGCCCCCACCGATCCGGCGATCGCGGGGCTCCTGGCGGAGAGCCGGCTGGCCATCGCCGCCGACGGGGCGCGGTCGACCGGACCGGCGATGGGGGACTACGGCGACAGCCTGACCAAGCACTACCCGGCCCACCGCGGCGGCGACGCCGCGGGCACCGGCGCGTCGAGCAGCCTGACCCGCCCCATCACCGGCGGGGCGCGGGCCGGGCGCACGCCGCCGCCGGAGGAGCTGGCGGTCGGCGATCGCTCGGGGACCGTCGAGCTCGCCGACGTCGATCTCGAGGAGGACGAGGACGACGAGGTCGCGGAGCCGCCGCTCGCGGGCGGCAGCCGGCGGGGCGTCGCGGTGGCGGAGCCCGGCCAGGTCACCTCGACCACGACCATGGCGGTCGACGACGACGATCTGGTCGAGCTCGACGAGGTCGACGAGGACGAGACCACCCTCGGCGCTCACGGCGGCGACCACACCGCGGCCCAGCGGCCACCGGCGCGCCGCGCCGACGCGCCGGCGCCGCGGCCGGCGGCGCG
>CAADGB010000494.1 GCA_900696455.1 uncultured delta proteobacterium | reverse complement strand
GGCGTGGGGGCGGCGGCGTGGGCGGCGCGGGCGCGGTCGACGGCCCGGGTCCCGTCGCCGGAGGCGTGGGCGCGGGCGGCGAGCACGGCGGCGAGGCGCCAGGCCAGAGCGGGCGGCGAGCCGGCGCGGACCAGGGCGGCCTCGGCCACCGGCTCGAGGGCGCGGGCCTCGTTCAGCTTGCCGCGGCGCGTGGCCAGCTCGTCGACGAGCAGGAGCCAGCCCTCGACCACGGTCGCGTCGTCGCGGGCCTCGGCCGCCACCTGCACCAGCTCGCGCAAGGTGGGCTCGGCGTCGAGCCCGGCGGCGCGGTGGGCGCGCGCCAGGAGGAGGAGCGCGCGGGCGACCAGCGGCGGGTGCGCCATCGCGCGGGCGCGCCCGACCAGCGGCGTCACGGCCGCGACGCGGGCGGTGGGCTCGCCGCGCACCTCCAGCGCCGCCGCGTCGTCGAGCGCGCGCTCGAGCGCGTCAGCCTCGGCGCGGGCCGGCGCCGGGACCGTCGCGGTGACGGTCAGGAGCGCCTCGGTGTCGGCGCAGGCCGCCAGCGGTGGCAGCTCGTCGACGGCGGCGACCGCGGCGGCGACCACGGCGGGATCGGCGTCGGCTCCGGCGAAGGCCTGGGCGCGGGCGCGCAGCGCCGCCAGACGCCGGTCGAGGCAGCCCATGCGCCGCTCGAGGAGCGCGGGCGACTGCGTGCGCTCGACGCGGGCGGCGCGGCAGGCCGCGACGTGGCCCTTGCCCCAGCCGTCGGCGTAGGCGTCGAGCGCGGGCAGGACGCGGGCCAGGGCGTCGGCCGCGAACGGCAGGCCGGTGCCGGCGAACGCGCGCTCGACCCGTGCCCGCACCGCCGGGCTCCACGCCGCGGCGAGGCGCGCCCGCGGCGCCGGGCACGGGTCGTCGTCACCGCCGGGGACCACGAGCGCCGCCGCCAGCACCACGCCGAGCACGCCGACGCCGGCGGCCGCGGCGGCGATGAGCTGCGGCCGGCGGCGCCGCCGCTCGACGTGGGCGAGGAACGCCGCCATCGACGGCCAGCGGTCGTCGGGCGCGGGCTCGAAGCCGCGGGCGACCGCGGCCAGGAGCCAGGCCGGGGCGCCGCGGCCGGGCGCGATCAGCCGGCGATGGCGGCGACGCGTCGAGAGCAGGCCGTCGTCGGCGCCGTCCTCGGGGAGGCTGGGTCGGATCCCGCACAGCGCCTCCCACAGGCTGACGCAGAAGCTGTACTGATCGGCGCGGGCGTCGATGACGTCGCCGGCGGCCTGCTCGGGCGCCATGTACGCGGGCGTGCCGGCGATCGACGACACCTGGGCGCTGCCCGGGGTCGACCGCGGGGCGTCCGGGTCCAGCGACTCGGACGCGTCGTCGGTGCGCGCGGCGATGCCGAAGTCGGCGACCAGCACCTCGCCGCGCTCGCCGACCAGCACGTTCCTCGGCTTGAAGTCGCGATGGATGAGGCCGGCGGCGTGGGCGGCGGCCAGCCCGCGGCCGGCGGCGAGGAAGCGCGCCAGCACCTCGCGCCACGGCCGGGGCTCGCGCATCCAGTCGTGGAGGGTGCCGCCGCGCACCAGCGGCATGGCGATGAAGACGCCGCGGGCGGTCGTGCCGACGTCGAACACCGGCACCACCGACGGGTGGCGCAGGCGGGCCATCGCCCGCGCCTCCTCGAGCAGCCGCTCCTGCGCCCGCCGGCTGGCCGCGCTCGGCCGCACGACCTTGATCGCGACGTCGCGCGCCAGCTCGGGGTCGCGCGCCCGGTACACCGCGCCCATCCCGCCGGTGCCCAGCTCCGCCTCGATCACGTAGCGCCCGATCTGCGTGCCCGGCGGCAGGCCGCCGTCGGCCTCGTGGCCGAGGATCAGCCGCCCCGGCCCTCCGCTCGGGTCGCTCGAGGCCGGCAGCGTCGCGTCGCTGCCGGGGTCGCTCGAGGCCGGCACGGTGGCGTCGCGCCCCGGATCGCGCGCGGCCGGCGCGCCCGGCGCGGCCGGCGCGCCCGGCGGCGCCGGCGTCGTCGCGTCGAGCGCCGGATCACCCGTCGGCGCGCGGGTGCGGGTCTCGTCGTCGTTCCCGGGCACGGCCCGTCGAGTCTACCGCGCCGCGCCGCGACGCTGGCCCGCCCGGGGCCGCCCCGGCGCGCCGCGCTCAGGCCTTCTTGATCGTCGCGCCGTAGACCTTCGAGTTGCCCTTGCTGTCGCGCGGCGAGGTGTTCAGCTCGATGGAGGTCCCGGGCGTGGGGACGTAGTCGGGCTTCTTCATGAGCCCGATCGTCGGCAGCTTGGCGACGTCGGCGGCGGCGCAGGCGGGACACGCGGGCAGCTCGCCGCCGCGGACGAACGCTTCCCACCGGTGCTGGCAGGACTGACACTCGAAGTCGAACAGGGGCATGACGCTTCATGGTGCGCCAGTCCCGCGGTCCTGACAAGCGTAGTCTGCGGGCCCGTCATCGCCGGGTTCCGGTTCGCCCCGAGACTGGCTATCATCGCGCGCGGTGCAGCACGACGACCCGACAGATGGACCGGGCGGAGGGACCGACGCGGTCGCGCCGACCTCGCCGGCGACGCTCGACCTCGCCGGCACGCTGCGTCGCGGGGACTAGGTTGGGCGCTTCGTGATCGGGGACGTGCTGGGGCAGGGCGGCATGGGGTGGTCTACCGGGCCCGCGATCCCGAGCTCGACCGCGAGGTGGCGGCTCAAGGTCGTGGCGGCACGCGGTGGCCGGACTCGCGAGCGGCTGCTGGCCGAGGCGCGGGTGCTGGCGCGTGGAGCACCCGGCGATCATCCCGTCTACGACGTCGGCCCGGCGGCCGATGGCGTGTACATCGCGATGCCCCTGGTCGAGGGTGGGACCCTCGCCGACTGCCTGGCGGCGGGCCGGCGCCCGTGACGCGAGGTGCTGGCGCGCTTCGTCGCCGCCGGGCGCGGCCTCGCGGCGGCGCATGCCGCGGGCCTCGCGCACCGCGACTTCAAGCCGGCCAACGTGCTGCTCGATGCGAACGGCGTGCTGGTCGCCGACTTCGGGCTCGCCGCGCCGGCCGCTGACAGCGGGGACCGCGCGCCCGGCGCCCGCGCGGCGTCGCCAGGCGAGGCCTCGGCGATCGTCGGCACCCCCGCGTACATGGCGCCCGAGCAGGCAGCCGGCCACGTCGTGGACGCGCGGGCCGATCAGCACAGCTTCTGCATCTCGCTGTGGGAGGGGCTGCACGGCGAGCGCCCGACCCAGGCCGCGACCGGTCACGCTTCGGGAGATCCCGGCGTGCCGGTCGTGCCCGCCGACCGGCGGGCGCTCCCGGCTGGCTGCTCGCCGACATCACCCGCGGCTTCGCGTCAGCGCGCGAGCGCCGCTGGTCCTCGATGACCGCGCTGCTCGATCACCTCGCGCGCCGGCGCCGTCGTCCGCGGCAGCTCGCCGCGCTCGTCGCGGTGGTGCTCGCCGGGCTCGCGATCGTGGCCACGCTCTGGGTCCGGAGCCGGCGCCAAACCGATCCGTGCGCAGCGGCGTCGTTCCTGGTCGGGCGGTGCGAACTCGCGGGCGGCCAGCGCGCCGCGGGTCTTCGCCGGATGGCTGCCGCGATCGATGCCTGTGGCTCCTGTCCCGCCAGCGACCTCCCACGGATGCAGGCGCAACTCGGCCGCCTGCTCATCGAGGTCAAGGGCGACGACGGCCGGGCGATCGCACTGCTGCAGAAGGCGCGCGCACGCAGACGCGATCGGGGACGTCGAGTGGTCGCGCGAACTCGGGCGCCGCTCTCGAGAGAGGGTGTCGATGGGTGTGCAGTGCCGTGACGTGATCACCGTGAGCCGGAGCTCCACAGCGCTGGCGGCGGCTGTCGGTTTCTCCCTGGCCATGTCTGGGCGGGGCCGCATGGCCGCACATGTTGGCGGCTTTGAAGCCCGTCAGTGGTATGCGGGGCCGGCAGGGTGTCGGCCCCAGCCAGGTCGTGGCTTCGGCGCCCATTGGCGGGTCAGCGGTGGCCTCTCCGGCTCGCCGCGCCACGGGCGCACAGGAATCACCGGACAGGTGTGCGCCGCGAGATCCGGTGCTTGCGCAGCCAGGCGTCGATCTCGCTGATCGAGGACGCGTTTCCGATCTTCGTGAAGCCCTCCCGGGCATCGAGCACGAGCGTGGCTCCCCTCGACCGGTCATGCCGCTTCTCCACGAGGTTCGAGCCGAGCAGGAACTGCAGGTTCTCGCGGGCCCCGGTGACGCAGCCGCCGGCGTCACACCGCGCGAGCGCGCGCTCGAGGATTCGGACGGCCGACGTGATCTCGTTCGCGGCGAAGTCGCACTGGGCGAGGGTGTATTCCGCGCTGATGACCATCGGGTGACTCGCGCGGTCGAGCACAGTGCGGGCGTGCGTCGCGAGGCGTCTCGCGGTCGCACAGTCGCCGCGCTTGGCCGCCCGATCGGCGATCGAGATCTCGATGAACGCGACGTCGGTGGATTCGGGTCCGTAGACCTCGAGGGCGATCTCGCGCGCCCGCTCGAGGTGGGGTTCGGCCTCCTTGGTCCGCCCCTGGCGGTCGAGCGCTGTAGCGAGCGTCCGTAGAGCACCGGGCAGGTTGCGGCGGACGTCGAGCGCCTCGTAGATGGTAATCGCCTTTCGCGCGTGGGTCTCTGCGGCGGTGAAGTCGCTCACCTGCAGGGCCATTCTGACCATGACGTCCAGCGTGTTCGCGACGCGGGCGTGCGATTCGCCCAGCGCGCCGACACGGATCGCGAGCGCCTCCTCGATGGCACGGCGCGCAGCCGGCAGGTCCGATGCATCGCCGCTGTTCATCAACGCGTAGGCCTGAGCCTGGAGAACGTCGGCGCATGTCGGGTGACGCGCGCCGAGGTTCTCGCGGCAGCCGGTGAGCGCCCTCTCGAGGTAGTCACGTGCCTCTCGGTAGGCACCGACGTTGACGTGAGCCGCGCCGAGATTGTAGAGAAGGTTCTGCCGGTCGATCGGAGACGATGCCGCATCGAGGGCCTCGCGAAGCAGCGTGAACGCCCGGTCCCGGTTCCCTGACTCGAGCTCGAGGTAGGCCGTGGCGACCCGCAGGGCGGAGTTGGGGGGCGCGTCGGCCGCGCGGGCGTCGGCGGCGGTGGCTGCCGCGATGACCTGCCGGGCCTCGGACAGCATGCCTCGCTCGGTCAACGCATGGACGATGCGACTCCACGCCAGCGACGCGGCTTCGTCATCGCCCATCCGCGACGCCAGGGTCGCGAGCTCCTGCATCGCGACCACGGGTGACTGCTTCCCGTGCGCCATCGCATCGGCCAGCACGTGCAGGGCGCGCGCGTGGAGGGGCGCGTAGCCATGCAGTCGGGTCTGCGCGGCGAGCCGATGGGCCGTCGCCAGATACTGCTTGGGGTCCCGACCCCCGGTGACGAGCAGCTCAGCGAGCTGGCGCTCGGTCGCTGCGATCCACGTTCGACGGACCTCGGCGGCGGGCAGTGGCGCGCTGGAGAGCGTGCGCTCGTTCGCACAGTCTTCGACCTTGGGAAGCGCGGTGACCATCACGATCGCTCTCGAGGCCACCGCGCTGTCGGCGTTGACCAGCGTGTGCGTCGTCGCACTCAGCGCGGCGAGGCGGCGATCGAGACACGCCATCCGCAGGTCCAGGAGCTCGATCGCCTGCTGCCGCTCGACGTGCGTCGCTCGGCAGCCGTCGACGTGCATGGTCGCCCAGGACGAGGCATAAGCGTCGAGCTGGGGGACGATCCGTTCGAGTGCCTCGGCCGCGAATGGCTTTTCGACTCGCGCGAAGGCCACCTCGACCTGGTTCCGGACGGCGGGCGACCACGCCGCCGCCAGTCGCTCCGTGGGGGGCGGGCAGGGGTCGGTCGGTGTGCCACCCGAGGACAGGAGCGCGAGGAGGGCGCCGATGGCGACGACGCCGCTGCCCGTGACGGCGCCGATCGGGACCCACGTTCCGCGTCGAGCGCGGCGGGCGAGGTGGTCGAGGAGCCCCGCGAGCGATGGCCAGCGATCACCAGGAGCGGCGGCGAAGCCGCGAACGAGCGCGGTGCGCAGCCAGTCGGGAGCGCCGGCTCGTCCAGCGATCGCGGGTCGCCGAGCACTGCTGCGCGCCGCGCTGGTTCGAGTGTCGGCCTCGGTGGGGCGCTGGCCGTGGAGGCCCTCCCAGAGCGAGATGCAGAAGCTGTACTGGTCGGCGCGCGCGTCGACGGCCTCACCGCGCGCCTGCTCGGGTGCCATGTAGGCGGGCGTGCCGGCGATGGTGCTGGGGAGCCCGGCCGAGCCCTCGGCGGGGCCGCCGCTGTCGGCTGCCGGCGCGGCGCCATGGTCGGAGGCCGTCAGCCCGAAGTCGGCGACCAGGACGTCGTCGCCGTCGAGGAGGACGTTGCGGGGCTTGAAGTCGCGGTGGACGAGGCCGGCGGCGTGCGCGGCGGCGAGCCCGCGGCCGGCGGCGAGGAACCGAGTGAGGACCTCGCGCCAGGGCCGGGGCCGGGCGTGGATCCAGTCGTGGAGGGTGCCGCCGGCGACGAGGGGCATGACGAGGTAGATGCCGTCGTCGGTGGTGCCGACGTCGTAGATGGGCAGGACGTTCGGGTGCTCGAGCTTCGCCATGGCGCGGGCCTCGGCGAGGAGGCGGTCGCGGCTCTTGCCCGGGCGGGAGGCGACGACCTTGAGGGCGACGTCGCGGCCGAGCTCGGGATCGCGGGCGCGGTAGACCGTGCCCATCCCGCCCTCGCCGAGGACCTCGCCGAGGACGTAGCGGCCGACGGCGCGGCCGGCCGGCAGCGGCGCCGGTAGCCCGGCCGGGCCGGCGGTGGCGCCGGCGTCGTCGGCGACCCCCGGGGTCGCGTCGGCTCGTGCGCCGGGGGCGCTGCCGGCGGCGGTCGCGGGGGGCGGCCGCGTGCCGCTGCCGAGCGCGGCGGTCGCGGGCGCCGGCAGCGTGTCGGCGCCGGCCAGGTCGGTCGCGTCGGCGCGCGGCGGCGCGTCCGCGGCGGCCTCGCCGGCACCATCGCCCCTGTCAGCTTCGCTGAATTCGTCGTCTCGCGGCGTCACGCCGCGAGCTTACAGCGCGACGGTGGCGGATGGCATCCAGCTCGCGCGTGGTGAGCGGGCCTCGCCGTCCGCCGCCTCGCCTACAGCGTCACCAGCCCGCGCCGCACCGCCTCGACGACGGCCTCGGTGCGCGTGCCGGCGCCGAGCTTGGCCATGACGCCGTTGACGTGGAACTTGGCGGTGTGATCGCTGATGCCGAGGCGGTCGGCGATGAGCTTGTTGGACAGGCCCTCGGCCAGGAGCGCCACCACCTGGCGCTCGCGCTCGGTGAGCTCGCCGCCGCCGGAGCGCGGGCGGTGCTCGACCGGCCGGGCGGCGGCGCGCGGCGCGGCGAGCAGCCCCGGCGACAGGGCGGTGTCGATGACGGTCAGGCCGTGCTTGACGGCGGCCAGCGCCGCCACCAGCTCGGGACCGACGTCGTCGCGCAGGACCACGCCCCGGGCGCCGGCGGCCAGCGCGGGCCCCAGGTGCTCGGCGCGTGAGATGACCGCGACGGCGGGCGCGCCCAGCCCGCGCAGCTCGCGCATGCGCGCGAGCGCGCGCTCGCCGTCGGGGCCGGGATCCCAGAGGATGACCTCGGCGCCGTCGTCGACGACCCGGACCTCGCCGGCGTGATCGAGCAGGCTGGTGAGGGCGCGGCGCAGCAGCGGATCGTCGCTCCGCACGGCCACCCGGACGGTGGCGTCGGTGGCGTCGGTGAGGCGCTCCGCGCCGGGGAGCGGGGTGGTGGTGAGGGAGGCGAGGGGCAGGGTGGGATTGCGGGTCATGGCGCTCCCCCTACGGGAGTTGATGGACGGTCAGGTTGGCGGGAATCGACCCAAGGTGGGTCCGGAGGGTGGCCTGGTCAACCGGGATCGCGCGCGCCGCGCAGGCCTTGCGGGTGGCACGGGCCGCGTCCGACCTCCCCGGACGGGCAGGTCCGCGCGGTCGGCGCCGGTCGTCCGGACGCGCCGCCGTCGCGCGGCCTGCCCGAAATGCAGCCGGGTTCCCGGTCGATCGCGCGATGGTGAGGACGTGCGCGGCGGCGCACCCTCGCGGCATGAGCAACCACGACGCCCCGAGCCCCTCGTCCACGACCGCGACCACGTCCACGTCCACGTCCTCCGCGCCCCCGGCCCCGGCCGCCGACGCGGCCGGCCTCGACCCCGGCGCGGTCTTCGCCGCCGCGGTCGCCCGCGTGGCGCCGTCGGTGGTGCGCGTGTCGCGCCGCCGTGGCGGCGGCAGCGGCCTGGCCTGGAGCGACGACCTCGTCGTCACCTCCAGCTTCCACGCTGCCGACGACGTCACCCTCGGCGTGCCCGGCGCCGACGGCGCCCTCGTCGAGCGCCCCGCCACGCTGGTCGGCCGCGATCCGGGCACCGACCTCGCGCTGTTCAAGGTGGATGGCGGCGGCCTCGTCCCCGCGCCGCGCCGCGGGCTCGACGGCCTCGCCGCCGGGCACCTCGCGTTCGCGGTGGCCCGGCCCGGGCGGGCGGTCCGCGCGTCGCTGCGCGCGATCGGCGTGGTCGGGCCCGAGGTGCGGACGCCGGCCGGCGGGCGGCTCGACCGCTACGTCGAGAGCGATCGCGCGCTGCCGCGGGGCTTCGCCGGCGGCCCGCTGGTCGATCTGCGCGGTGAGGTGATCGGCCTGAGCACGCGCACCCTGATCGCCGGCGCGGATCTGGCGGTGCCGGCGGTGACGATCGCGCGGGTGGTCGACGTCCTGCTCGCCCACGGCCACGTGCCGCGCGGCTACCTCGGCGTGGGCGTGGTGCCCGCCGCGGCGCCGGGTGGCGGGCGCGGCGCGCTGGTGGCCAGCGTCGACGGCGACGGCCCGGCGGCGGCGGCCGGCCTCGGCGTCGGCGATCTGATCGTGGCCATCGCCGGGGAGCCGGTGCGCGGCCCCGACGAGCTCCGGCTGGTGCTGGCCGATCGCGCCGGGGCCAGCGTGGAGCTCGCGGTGATCCGGGCCGGCGCGCCGGTGAGCGTGACGGTCACCGTCGGGACGAGGCCGTGACGGGCGCGGCGCGACCGGAGGCGGCCGCGGCGGAGGCCGCGGCGGAGGCCGTGACGGACGCGGCGCGGCCGGACACGGGGCCGGACGCGGGGCCGGACGCGGGGCCGGACGAGGCCGTGGCGGACGCGGCCGCCGCCGACGACGGCGCCGCGCTCGACGCCTACTCGCGGGCCGTGACCGGCGTGGTCGACGCCCTGGCCCCGGCGGTGGTCTCGGTGGACGTGCGGCGCGGCCGGCGCGGCGGGCCCGACGGCGCCGGCTCGGGCGTGGTGGTCACGCCCGACGGCTTCGCCCTGACCAACAGCCACGTCGTGGCCGGGAGCCGCGAGCTGCGCGTGCGCGGCGCCAGCGGCGCGTCGGTGGCGGCGTCGGTCGTGGGCGACGATCCGGCGACCGACCTGGCGGTGCTCAAGATCGACCTCGCCGCGCTGGGCCCGGTCGCCGTCGGCGCCGTCGACGGCGGGGCGCGGGTGCGGCCCGGGCAGCTCGTGGTGGCGATCGGCAACCCGCTGGGCTTCGCGTCGACGGTGTCGGCGGGCGTGGTGTCGGCGCTCGGGCGCAGCCTGCGCGGCCGCGACGGCCGGCTCATCGACGGCGTCGGCCAGCACACCGCGCCGCTCAACCCCGGCAGCTCGGGCGGTCCGCTCGCCGACAGCCGCGGCCGGGTGGTCGGCATCAACACGGCGATCATCGCGCGGTCGCAGGGGCTGGGCTTCGCGGTCGGCGCCGAGATCGCGGCGTGGGTGCTGGCGGAGCTGCTCGCCCGCGGCCGGGTGCGCCGGGCGTGGCTCGGGCTGGGCGGGGCGACGCGGCCGCTGGACCGACGGCTGGCGCGGGCGCACGGGATCGCGGCGGCCACCGCGGTCGAGGTCATGAGCGTCGAGGCCGGGGCGCCGGCGGCGCGCGCCGGCCTGCGCGACGGGGACGTCGTCCACCGCCTCGGCGCGCGGGCGATCGCCGGGGTGGACGAGCTGGTGCGCGCGCTGCGCGAGCTGCCGCCGGGGCAGCCCACTAGCGTCGGCGTGCTGCGGCGCGGGCAGGCGCTGACGGTGGCGCTGACGCCGGTCGAGCGCTGAGCGATCCCGCGGATCGCCCTTCGGGCTCGGATTCGGCTTCGGGCTCGGGTTCGGGCTCGATCAGGCGCGGGTGGGGAGGGCGGGGCTGACCTGGATGTAGAGCTCGTCGAGCTGCTTCTTCGAGACCCCGGTGGGGGCGTCGGTCATGAGGTCCGAGCCCTTCTGGGTCTTGGGGAAGGCGATGACGTCGCGCAGGGACTCGGCGCCGGCCATGATCATGGCCAGGCGATCGAGGCCCAGCGCGATGCCGCCGTGGGGCGGCGGGCCGTAGCGGAAGGCCTCGAGCAGGAACCCGAACTTGGCGCGGGCGTCGTCGTCGCTGATGCCCAGGGCCTTGAAGACCCGGGCCTGGAGCTCGGAGCGGTGGATGCGGATCGAGCCGCCGCCGATCTCGACGCCGTTGAGGACGAGGTCGTAGGCGCGGGCCAGCACGTCCTTCGGCGAGCGCTCGAGCAGGGCCTCGTCGGCGGCGCGCGGGGAGGTGAAGGGGTGGTGGGCGGCGGCGACCTCGCCGGTGTCGTCGTCGACCTCGAACAGCGGCGGATCGGTCAGCCACAGGAACTGGAACTCGTCCTTGCGGATGAGGCCCAGCTTGTCGCCGACGTGGAGGCGGATCGCGCCCATGCAGGTGTTGGCGGCCTTGGCCTTCTCGGCGACGAAGAGGAGGACGTCGCCGGGGCCGGCGCCGGCGACCCGGTTGACCTCGTCGCGGGCCTCGTCCTTGAAGCTCTTGGCGAACGGCGCCTGCCAGGCGCCGCCGTCCTGGACCCGGGCGAAGGCCACGCCCTTGACGCCGTAGGGCTTCGCGAAGTCGGTGAGGCCGTCGAGCATCGACCGCGACAGCCGCTCGCCCTCGGGCACGCGCAGGCACTTGACGATGCCGCCGCCGGCGACCACGCCCTCGAAGACGCGGAAGCCGCTCTGCCGGCAGGCCGCGGTGACGTCGCACAGCACCAGGTCGAGGCGGAGGTCGGGCTTGTCGACCCCGTACCTCTCCAGGGCCTCGGCGTGGGTCATGCGGCGCAGCGGCAGCGTGACCTCGCGCCCGAGCACGTCGCGCCACAGGGCCGCCACCATGCCCTCGATCGTGGTCTGGAGCTGGACCTCGTCGATGAACGACATCTCGATGTCGATCTGGGTGAACTCGGGCTGGCGATCGAGCCGCAGGTCCTCGTCGCGGAAGCAGCGCACGATCTGGAAGTAGCGGTCGTAACCGGCCCCCATCAGGAGCTGCTTGAAGATCTGCGGCGACTCGGCGAGGGCGTAGAAGCTGCCCGGGTTGAGCCGCGACGGCACCAGGAAGTTGCGGGCGCCGCCGGGCGTGTACTTGACCATGAACGGCGTCTCGATCTCGAGGAAGCGGTGGCGCGAGAGGTACTCGCGCACCGTGGTCGTGATCGCCGAGCGCGTGATGAGGTTCTTCTGCAGCCGCGGCCGGCGCAGATCGAGGTACCGGTACTTGAGGCGCAGCGCCTCGTTGGTGTCGAGCTTGTCCTCGACGGGGAAGGGCGGGGTCTCGGCCCGCGAGAAGACCTCGAGGGTGTCGGCCCACACCTCGATCGCGCCGGTCGCCAGGTTGTCGTTGACGTTGGCGCCGCGGGCCACGACCTTGCCGGCGACGCCGACGCAGTGCTCGCTGCACAGCTCGCCGGCCAGGCGGTGGGCCTCGGCCGACAGGCCCGGATCGAACACGACCTGGGTGACGCCTTCGCGATCGCGGAGATCGATGAAGACCAGGCCGCCGTGGTCGCGGTAGCTCTGGACCCAGCCGGTGAGGACCACGCGGCGATCGATGTCGCTCGCGCGAAGGGCGCCACAGGTGTGGGTGCGCGGGTTGGTCTCGAGGAAGCCTGACATGGGGCCGCGGAACATATCGCGGCGCGTAAACCCGGGGATCGGTAGCGCCGGAGAAAACTTGATCCGGCCCATCGCGCGTGCTCACGCGAAACCGGCGCCGCCGCGGTGATCACCCGAAAACCTCTCTATTTCGATAGGATGAGATCACGATCCGATCCCGCCCCTTGTGGATAACTTGATCCACGCGAAACGCGGCTGGTAGCATTTTCTGGCGGTCGTCGGGGAACGGATGACGGCGTGCGTCATGGCTCGCCACACCGGCCTTCCCGCCCTGGTCTCCTCGCCGGAGGAGACACGGTCCCACGTGCGCCCGGCGCGGGTGTGCCCGCTCGTTCGACGGATCCCGATCTGCTTATATAAGGAGAGAGAGTGCGACTCACCGACCTCGCCGATGCCGACACCGGACCGGTGCTCGCCTCGCTCGCACCCGACGTCACCCCCTGCATCGTCCCCATGCGCTCCGCCGCCCCGTGCTCCTCGCCCGTGACCGTCACCGCCGACGCGGTGGCGCAGGTGACGCGGCGGACCGAGGCGCTGCGCAAGGCGAGGAAGGGGGGCGGGGCGAGCCCGTCGGAGGAGCTGGTGACCGCGGAGGCCAGCCTGGCCCGCCGCATCCGCGCCCACCTCGAGCGCGGCAAGGTGCGGGTCACGCTGACCGACAACCGCTACACGATGATCTCGGTGCGGCGGCCGCCGCGCGGTCACGGCCCCCGGACCTACGACGTGCGCCTGCACTGCATGTTCGCCGACGCCGATCCGGTGATCACCCGCGCGCTGGCCCGCTACATCGCCGACAACGATCGCGACGCGTCGCGGGTGCTGGGCGACTTCATCGACGCCAACCAGGACGTCGTGCGCGGCCGGGCCCGCCGGGCGCCGACCCAGGTCATCCTGACCGCGGGCGATCACCACGATCTGCGCGAGATCTTCGACGAGCTGAACGCGCGCTACTTCGGCGGGACGATCGACGCCGCGATCACGTGGGGGGCGCGCCCCGGCAAGCCGCGGCGGCGGCACAGCATCAAGATGGGGAGCTACTCGGTCGAGGAGCGGCTGATCCGGCTGCACCGCTCGCTCGACCGCGCGTTCGTGCCGCGCTTCTTCGTGGCGTGGATCGTGTTCCACGAGATGCTCCACCAGGTCCACGACATCAAGGTCAAGAACGGCCGCCGCGAGTTCCACTCGCGGGCCTTCCTCGCCGACGAGGCGCGCTTCGAGCACTACCTCGAGGCGCGGGCGTGGGAGCGGGCGAACCTGGACGCGCTGCTGACGTACTGAGGGCAGGGGCGGCGGAGGAGACGGGCGACGGGGGGGCCGCCGGCGAGGTGGTCGGCGATGGCCGGAGCGTCGTCCGGATGGACTCCGGAGTAGAAGACGCCGTCGGGGTAGATGACCAGGTTGGGGCCTTCCCAGCACGGGCCGAGACACCCCGAGTGGGTGATCGCCACGTCGGCGCCGAGGCCGCGGCGGAGGAGCTCGGCGGTCAGCGCCTCCTGCACCGCCGGGCTGCCGCGCGCGCCGCACGACGGGCGACCGCCCTCGGCGCGGGCGTTGGTGCAGACGAAGACGTGGTGGCGGGGCAGCACGTGGTCCGAACATTACCACCCGCGCGCGGGAGACCGGCGCGCGTCGGCGGGCGTCGGGCGGGCGTCACATGGCAGGCGGACCGACTCCACCGCCGGGATGAATCGCGCCGCCGCGACGTGTCAACCAGGTGACGCCGCGCCCGCCGGAACGCGCCAGGTTTTGCCGCCGGCGACGCCACCGAAAGATGCGCGCGGCTCTTGTGGCGATCCGGCAGTTGCACCACGATTCCGCTCGGCTCCACCGCGGCGTTCTCGACGGCCCGTCGAGGCCCTGGGGAGCCCGCTCCGGGGGGAGCCGATGGCACCCGTCCCGCGATCGTAGCAGCCGCCGATGACGACACCCGCCACACCGCAGCACCACATCATCAAGGAGACCTCGGACTCCTTGTCGCGCTTGTTCCAGGAGGAGTTCAAGCGCAGCGGGTACAAGCGCGTCCACATCGTCGACGTGCCGCCCAAGCCCGACGCCATCGAGGGCAAGCTGCCGGCGGTCTCGATCTACCTCTACCAGGTCGCGATCGATCCCGAGGGGTTCACGGTCAACGCCACCCACGAGATCGTGGAGAAGCCGCAGGACGACGGCGCGGTCAAGGAGTACTACCGCCGCCGCCGGCTGTGGGTCCGCTGCGACTACCTGGTGTCGGCGTGGGCGCAGACGCCCGAGGACGAGCAGCTCCTCATCGGCCTCATCCTGCGCACCGTCATCGACAACCCCAACATCACGCACGACCAGCTCCGCGGCACCACCTTCGCCGAGAGCCTCGGTCCCGACGAGGGCCTGCCGGTGCTCCTGGCCACGCGCCTCGACGAGGGCACGCTGTCGCGCTTCTGGGGCAGCCTGAACCAGCCGGTGCGCCCCGCGATCCACCTGTGGACCGCCGTGCCCATCATCCCCGAGAAGGTCGACGAGCTGACGCGCGTGCGCAGCCGCGAGCTCAACTACCGCAACATCCACGATCCGCGCGTCAAGGAGTCGGGGCCGAGCGTCAACCCGTTCGCGCGCCGGCTCGACCTCGGCGGCGGTGGCGGCGGCGGTGGCCGCGGGAGCGGCAAGAAATGATTCGGCCGGGGCACCTCGACTGACCGAGACCCGGAACGAGAACCAGACGGGCGGCCTCGGCCGACCGCCTTCGGAGAGAAAGCAAACAGGAGGACTTTCGAATGGCGACCAGCTATCTGTCACCCGGTGTCTACGTCGAAGAAGTGGATCGTGGCTCCAAGCCCATCGAGGCCGTCGGCACCAACACCGTCGGGTTCCTCGGCGAGTCGTCGAAGGGACCGCTCAACGAGGCGGTGCTGTGCACCAACTGGTCGCAGTTCGTGAAGACCTTCGGTGACTTCAAGGAGTGCTCCGAGGCGTTCGCGCACGGCGTCTACGGCTTCTTCAACAACGGCGGCTCGCGCTGCTTCGTGGTCAACATCGGCGCGCCCGAGGGCGCCCCGGCGGCGCCGGTCAAGGCCGGCGACAAGGAGCCGGCCAAGGCTCCCGCCACCGGCGGCGGCGGCCGCGACGGCCTGTGGATCGGCAAGGACGGCGGGCCCGGCGCCCGCACCGGCCTCAAGTGCTTCGAGGAGATCGACGAGATCGCCCTCGTCGCCGCGCCCGGCCAGGTCTCGCCCGCGGTCCAGGACGCGATCCTGTCGCACTGCGAGACCCGCAAGGATCGCTTCGCGATCCTCGACTCGCCCGAGACCATCCAGGGCGGCGTCGACAAGCTGCCCAAGCCGCGCGACTCCAAGTACGGCGCGTACTACTTCCCCTGGATCCAGGTCTACGATCCGGAGAAGGGCAACATCTTCGTGCCGCCGTCGGGGCACATCGCCGGCGTGTACTCGCGCGTCGACTCGGAGCGCGGCGTCCACAAGGCGCCGGCCAACGAGATCGTCCGCGGCGCCCTCGGCCTCAAGTACAACGTCAGCCGCGGCGAGCAGGACCTGCTCAACCCCAAGGGCATCAACGCCATCCGCTTCATGAGCGGCGCGATCCGCATCTGGGGCGCGCGCACCCTGTCGTCGGATCCGAGCTGGCGCTACATCAACGTGCGGCGTCTGTTCATCATGATCGAGGTCTCGATCGAGCGCGCCACCCAGTGGGTGGTGTTCGAGCCCAACGACCACCGCCTCTGGAAGCGCGTCACCCGGACGATCTCGTCGTTCCTCACCCTCATGTGGCGGAACGGCGCGCTCATGGGCACCTCGCCGGACCAGGCATTCTACGTCAAGTGCGACGCGGAGACCAACCCGCCCGAGGTGGTCGACGCCGGCCAGCTCATCTGCGAGATCGGCCTGGCCCCGGTCAAGCCCGCGGAGTTCGTCATCTTCCGCATCGGCCAGATGGCCGCCGGCGGCGGCGTCGAGGAGTGAGCCTCGACTGACGGATCCCGAGGGGCGGCAGGGAAGGAATCCCTGTCGCCCCCCGTACTAGGCAGCGAACCACCCCGACAGGACAGGGGGGCCGCCGCGAACTCTCGAGACAGGTCGGAGACGGGGAGGGGATGCTCGAGGGATCTCAGCAGCCTCCGTGACGGCGGGACACCCCACCATCACCACGCAGGAGAAAACACATGGCTCTCGGAAAAGTCGCGTACGCGGTAACCAAGTTCTTCGTCTCGTTCGATGGTCAGGACAAGGGCGGCTGGATCAACTCGTTCGATCCGCCCACCATCGAGGCAGACAAGATCGGCTCGGCCCTGGGCCCCGACGGTGAGACCCAGGCCGCCCTCGGCAACCCGAACTACGGGCCGGCCAAGTGCGCGCTCGGTCTGGCCCACATCAAGCCCTGGATGACGGTCATGAACTCGGTCTTCGACAAGGCCTGCACCGAGTTCAACGTCCGGGTCGACCTGGCCAACCACGACTTCAAGTCCAAGCGCGCCATCGACATGAAGGGTTGCCTCATCACCGAGATCGGCCTCCCCAAGCTCTCCGCCGGCGACGGTAAGAAGCTGGCCGAGATGACCTTCTCGTGGGAGGTCGAGACCTGCGAGTTCCTCAAGGGTGACGACAAGGTCATCACGGGCGTCATCGGCAACACCAACAAGAACCTGCTGGCCTCCAACTTCGAGCCCGTTGGAATGCCGGGCGGCATCCAGAGCGAGTCGGTCATCGACGTCGAGACCGGCAAGATGACGGCCAAGATCGGCAAGGAGCACGTGGGCATGTTCCGGCACCACACCAAGCACTATGCTGCCTGGGAAGTGGCGGGCCTCAAGACCACGCACTCGTCGATCGCCTACGACACCGCCCTGGCGTACGTGAACAAGGTCCTCAAGGACGGCGCCATCACCGACGACGAGTACGTGCCGTGGAGCATCGACATGAAGGACCAGACCATGAAGAAGGTCCTGGGCACCATCAACTACACGGGCACCGCCTGCCAGAAGTTCACCTGGTCACCCCAGCTCAAGGCCGGCGGCGACACCATGTCGAACTTCACCATCGACTGGGTGCTCCAGACCATCCGCTACGAGCCGAAGGTCTGATCCACCTCGCACCCCGGACGATCGCGTCCGTGATAGCCTCATGGCCCGCCCGGCATGTCCGCGGCGGGCCATCGTGTTTTCCGGGGGAGCCGCGCTGCCGTCCGGCGCTCTCGCCCAGGAGGCGCGGCGCCAACCGTCCACCCATATCACCATCAGCTCCAGGGGATCATGGCCTTCAAGACCGAGCACCGCTTCCGCCTGCCGCGCGGCTTCGTCGAGCCCGACGGAACCGTCCACCGCGACGGCGTCATGCGCCTGGCCACGGCGCGCGACGAGATCATGCCGCTGTCCGACTACCGGGTGCAGAGCAACCGCGCCTACCTGGTCATCGTGCTGCTGTCGCGCGTGATCACCAAGCTGGGCGACCTCGAGCGCATCACCGTCGAGACCATCGAGAACCTGTTCTCGACCGACCTCGCGTACTTGCAGGAGTTCTACCGCAAGATCAACGAGGAGGCGGGCACGCCCAAGCACCACGTCGCCTGCCCCAAGTGCGCCCACGAGTTCGACATCGACATGGCGACCGGCGCCATCATCACCGAGGAAGCCGGAGGTGAAGGCCGCCCGGGGTAGCGTGGGCGGCGGTCGCCACGTACCCCCGCGAGCAGCTCTACCAGGAGATGGCCTACATCGCCTACCACTTCCACTGGTCGATCGACGACATCCTCGACATGGAGCACGAGGAACGTCACACCTGGCTCCGCGAGATCGCGCGCATCAACCGCGAGATCAACGAGGCCCGCCAGCGCTAGCCCAGTGAAGTCGACCGAGCTGCCCGCCGACCGTCGCCCATGATCACGTCGTCCCCGTCGTCCTCGTCGTCCCCGTCGTCCGCGCGCTCCGCCCCGTCCGCCGTCACGCCCGCGCCCTGACGTCTCCACCCCGAGGGAGTCATGCGATCTGCCGCCGACTTTCGTGCCCCAGGCGTCTACGCCACCTTCACCGAGCCCGAGCGGCCGTCGCTCGCGATCGCCGAGACCCGCACCACCGGCATCGTCGGCCTGACCCTGAAGGGGCCGATCAACGTCCCGGTCCGGGTCTCGAACTGGGACGAGTTCGTCGAGACCTTCGGCTACACCGACCAGTTCCACACCTCGGACACCGTCTACGCCCACTTCTCCAACGGCGGCGGCCCGTGCTGGGTCACCCGCGTCGCCCACGTGGCGGCCGCCGGCGAGGAGCCGGGGCTCGAGCACGCCGCGTGCGCCGAGCACGTCCAGGTCGACGACTGGAAGAAGCCGTCGCTCCGCCTGCGCGCCCTCGACGAGGGCGCGTGGGGCAACAACATCTGGGTCAAGTGCGAGCACCACGCCGGCGCCAGCACCCTCATGACCCGCGACCTCGACATCGGCGCCGGCGAGGCCCACGTCAAGTCGACCCGGGGCTTCGAGGTCGGCAGCCTGGTTCGCATCTACGACCGCGAGAACTCCGACTACGTCGTGCTCACCGAGGTCGGCGACCGCCTGGTCAAGTGGGGCAAGGAGACGCCGGTCAACCGCCGCCACCGGGCCGCCGCGCCGACCCACCTCGAGGTCCTGGAGTTCGACCTCCACGTCACGCTCAAGGATCGCAAGGAGGTCTTCAAGGGCCTGCAGATGCACCCGTCGTCGCGCACGTACGCGCCGCGGGTGGTCGAGCAGCGCTCGCGGCTCATCCGCGTCGTCGATCTGTTCACCAAGTCGCCGGTGCCGCACAACCTGCCCGAGTCGCTGCCCATGACCAAGCTCACGGGCGGGCGCGACGGCGCGCAGAAGCTCACCACCGAGGACGTCATCGGCGTCGACTTCGGGCCGGCGGAGCGCCGGGGCCTCCTCGGCCTGGCCGCGGTCGAGGAGGTGGCGGTCCTGGCCTGCCCCGACGCGATGCTGTTCTACGAGCGCGAGCCCGGCCCCGCCGGCGAGCTCAAGGCCCAGCGCATCCAGGACCAGATGATCAGCATCTGCGAGAACCAGAAGGATCGGTTCGCGGTGCTCGACATCCCGCACCCGCCGGTCAAGCAGGTGCCGCCGAGCCAGGTCGTCGAGTGGGCGCGGGCGTGGCGCCGCCGCACCGACTCGTCGTTCTGCGCCTACTACTGGCCGTGGATCCGCAGCACCACCGTCGCCGGCGCCGAGCGCAACCTGCCGCCCAGCGGCTACATCACCGGCGTCATCGGCGCGCGCGACAAGGAGCACGGCGTCCACGTCGCCCCCGCCAACCAGGAGCTGGTGGGCGCCATCGATCTCAGCCTGCGGGTGAGCGAGGACGATCTCGGGCTGCTCAACCACGACGCGGTCAACACCTTCCGCATCCAGCGCGGGGTGCGGCCGTGGGGGGCGCGGACCGCGTCCAGCGACCCAAACTGGCGATATCTCACGGTTCGCCGCCTGTTCATCATGCTCCGGCGGAGCCTCGAGACCGGGTTCGCGTGGGTGACCTTCGAGCCCAACACCCCCACGACCTGGGATACGCTCCTTCGTAACACGACGGAATTCCTGACAGATCTCTGGAAGCGCGGAATGCTCGTGGGAGGGAAGGCGGAGGAGGCGTTCTTCGTAAAATGCGATGCAGAGACCAACCCGCCGGACAACATCGACCTGGGGATCCTGACCTGCGATATCGGCGTGGCCCCGGTCTCCCCGACCGAGTTCATCATGGTGTCGCTGGTGCAGGAGATGGCGACCCCGACCTGCCCCCCGACTGACCCCCGACCGTCCCCCGACCCCGCCCCGCCCCCGACGCGCTGACTGACCGACGAAGCCGACGACCAGGCCGACGACCAGGAGAGAGAGCAGCCCATGGCCAGAAAAGACCCGTTCCTCTCGTTCTGCTTCCGGGTGACCATCGACGGCGTCGTGGGCGATCCCGCGGTCGGCTTCTTCAAGAGCGTCGGCGGCCTCTCGTACGAGACCGAGGTCGTCGAGTACCGCGAGGGCGGGGACAACAACTCGACCCGCAAGCTGGTCGGCGCCACCAAGTGGAAGAACATCACGCTCAAGCGCGGCTTCGGCGGCCCCGAGCTCATCCGCTGGCGCGAGCAGTGGCTCAACCCGATGGGCGGGCCGGCGATGGGCGGCCGCAAGGGCGGCAAGATCGAGCAGCTCTCCACCGACGGCAAGGTCGTGGCGTCGTGGACGTTCCGCAGCGGCTGGCCGGTCAAGTGGGAGGGCTCGGAGCTCGACGCCACCAAGAGCGAGGTCTCGATCGAGACCCTCGAGATCGCGCACGAGGGCCTGAGCTTCGGCGGCTGAGCCGCCACCTCCGCATCCGCCTCCGCCTCATCGTGCACCGGGGAGCAATCGATTCATGAGCGAGACCCGCGCCCTCAACGCCGCCCTGTCGAGCCCCGTGTTCCACGGCGCGGCGACGCGCTCGGCGCTGCACGCCAGCGAGCGGCACGTCGAGCGGTGGGCGCCCGAGGGCCCGAAGGCGACCCGGGCGGGCGGGCTGCGCTCGCTGGGGTTCGTCGATCGCATCGCGGCGCCGTGGATGACCGCCGCCATGCAGTCGCGGGGCGCGCGCATGATGGCCTCGCCCACCGCCGAGCGGTCCACCCCCGAGGTGTCGTGGCTGTTCCCGCGGCCGTGGTTCCAGGACGAGCTCGACTGGATGGCGGCCGCCCGCGTGCGCGCGGAGCAGGCGCCGCAGTTCCTCACCACCCGCGGCACGTACGAGAGCGCCCGCAGCGCGCCGTCGGACGTGGCCATGCCGATGGTCGCGCCGGCGATGGTCGCGCCGTCGATGGCGGGGCTCAGCGCGGCGCTGCCGCCGATGGCGATGCCGGGCCAGTCCTCCGGCGCGCCCGCCCAGGTCGAGCACGGCCTGCGGGCGTTCAGCCCGATGGTGCCGTTCGCCGCCGCCGCCGCCGCCCAGGTCGTGGCCGGCACGATCGGCATGGTGCAGGACAGCGGCCTCACCGCGCTCGCCGGCGTCGCCGGTCGCTCGCCGATCCTGGGCGCGCTCACGATGGTCGCGCCGGCCGCGTTCGCGCCGGCGCGCAGCGCGCTGCCGTCGGCCGCGCCGGCGTTCGCCGCGCCCACCGCGGTCGCGCCGCCGTCGACCCCCGCCGCCACGCGCGCGATGATCGACGCCGCCCGCGCCGCGGTCACGCGCGTCGAGGAGGCCCGCCAGCCCGCGCCGGCCGAGGCCACGTCGGTGGCCGGCGCGCCGGTGGCCGACACCGCGACCGCGCCCTCGTCGACCACGGCTGCGGCCGAGCCGTCGGCCGGGCCGTCGGCCGGGCCGTCGGCCGGGCCGTCGATCGAGCCGTCCGTCGACCGGACGATCGCCCACGCCGCGATCGCGTCGCCGGCGGTCTCCCAGGCCCTGCGCACCGTCGACCTGCTCCTGCAGGCGACCGCGCCGTCGGCGCCGGCGTCGGCGTCGGTGACCGCGGCACCGTCGGTGGCGGGCGAGGCGGTCGCGACCGGCGGCTTCCAGCCCTCGGCCGGTCCGCGCGTCGCCATGCCGGCGGGGCTCGGCGGCCTGATCATGGCCCTGGACGCCCAGCGCACCACCACGCAGCCGATGGCCCGCTACGCCGGCTCGCCGTCGCCGGTGCCGCCGCCGTTCGCGCCGGCGCTGCGCGCCATGGAGCTCGTCGCGCCGGGGGCCGGCGCGCCCGCCTCTGGCGCGCCCGGTGTCGCCGCGCCCGCCGCGCGCGAGGTCCCCGGTTTCGCGCCGGTGTGGGCCGCGCCGGCGACCGCGCTCGGCGCCATCGCCGGCGAGCGCGCGCGCGCCGTCGACCACATGGCGTGGAGCGACCGCTGGCTCGCCCGCTTCGCCGGGGCGTCGCCGGTGGCGCTGGCCGCGATGGACGTCGCCCACGAGCGCGCGCCGTCCCAGCTCGGGGCGCTGCGCACGTACGACGTCGCCAGCCCGGAGCAGGTCTACCTGCGGCCGCCCCTGCCGGCGGCCACGCTGTCGGCGGCGCTGCGCGCCAGCTCGACGGTGCAGCCGCTGGATCGGCCGGTCGCCGCGGCGCCGCCGCGCCCGGTGGTCGCGCCGGACCGCGCGCTGCGGATCGACGACGGCGAGGCCGTCCCCGACGACATCTTCGCCGCGATCGCGGCGGCCGCGGTCGCGCCCGTCGCGCGCCCGCCGGCGCCCGCGGCCCCCGGGGTCGCCCCGATCTCGCCGGCGCCGGTCGCCCCTGCGGCGCCGGAGCAGCGCACGCTCACGCCGGCCGACGTGGTGCGCCCCGGCTCGCGGCCGACCATCGCCGACCTGGTCTCGATCGCGCCGCCGCCGGCGCCGCACGCCGGCCTCGCGCCGGGCCTCGCGGCGTCGCCGCTGGCGCCGGCGATGGCGGCCATGCTGCCGCTGCCGGCCTCGCCCATCTTCGACACCCGCGCGCTCTACCCCGAGGCGCTGTCGACGGCCTACCTCGGCGGGCTCCTGACCCGCTCCGCGGCGCCGATCGGCGTGGTCTCGTCGACGCCGACCGCCAGCGTGCTCATGGCCGCCGGCGGCGCCGCCGCGTTCGCCGCCAGCTTCGCGGCCGCGACGGACACGCGTGACACGCGTGACGGCCGTGACGGGCGCGGTCTGGGCGCGCGCGAGCTGCCGCCGATGACGATGCTGTCGCTGCCCGCCCTGACCGCCCTGCCCGCCATGACCGCCATGAGCGAGGCCCGCGCCTGGTCGATCCGCGATCTCGCGGTCGCGCCCGCCGCGCTGCGCCTGGCCGAGGCCGCGCCCGACCGCGTCGTCCTCGCCGCCGAGGAGGCCCGCCGCCACGCGCCGGCCGGCCGACACCCGGGGCCGGCCGCGGCCGCGCCCCTCGACCTCGGGGCCGCGCCGGGGCTCGAGGCCGTGGCCCCATCGGCCGCCGAGGCGCCGGCCGCGCGCACCGACGCGCCGACGCTCGACGCCGACCTCGTCACCCTGCGCGCCGCGCTCCTGGCCGGCACCGGGGCCACGAGCCTGCCGCTGGCCTTCGCCGAGTACCTGCCCATGCTCAGCGCGGCGGCGGCGGCGACCGCGCCGGCCCCGACGGCCGCGCCGGGCGCGCCGGCCCGGCGTGACGGCGCGCCCCTGGCCGCGGCCCCCGGCGTCGCCGGCCCCGGCGTCGAGCCGGCGGTGACCAGCCTCGCCGCCCGCGGCCTGACCTTGCCCGCGGTGGGCAGCCCGGCTCCCGGCCTCCACGACGCCGGCCACGAGCCGGGCGTGCTCGCCGCGCGCGGCGGCGCGAACCTGGCGCCGGCGCTGGGCGAGCTCCACGCGCCGGTGGCGGCGACCAGCACCGGCCGCCCGGGCTCGCTCGCCGAGCTGATGCTCCAGTGGTCGGTCGCCGAGGAGCGCGCGGTCACCGATCTGTCGTTCGACTTCGTCGCGCCCGAGATGGTGCTGGCGGCCAAGGTCTACGGGCTGTCGCCGGCCGTGGCCGCCCAGGCCGCCCGCCTCGCGGTCGCCGGCCCGAGCGCCATCGCCAGCCTCGCGACCTCGGTCGACCTCACCTTCCTGCGCGGGTTCCAGCAGGCGCACGCCCAGCAGCAGGCCGTGCAGCGGCAGGTGGCCGCCGGCCGTCCGTTCGCCGACGCGGAGCCGACCCCGTCGTTCGATCGCGCCGCGGTCGAGCCGCCTCCGTCCCTGTCCGCGACCGCGGCGCCCGGCGCGGCGCCCGCCGCCTTCGCCGCCACCTCGCCCGGCCCGTGGCCCGACGCCGCCGGCGAGCCCGGCGCGCCGCTCGCGCCCGGCCAGCCCGGCCAGCCCGGCCAGGTGCTCGCCTCGCGCCTGCCGCGCGGCGCGTTCCTCTGGCCCGAGGCCACCGTCGCCGCGCTCGGGCTCAAGGCGCTGTCGCCCGAGGGCGTCGCCGGCATGCCGGTGGTCGCGCTCGAGCTGCTCGCCGCCGCCGCCGTCGCCGATCTCGGCACGTGGGTGACCGCGTTCCCGAGCGCCGACCAGGCGACCATCGCCAACGTGATCCGCGGCCTGGGCGGGACCGTGCCGGCGCCCGCGGGCGCCGCCGCCGGCGCGCCGGCCATGCCGTTCGCCGCCGCCCTCGCCACGGCCGGCGCGGCCTCGTCGGGCCTCGCCGGTCCGTCACCCGCGGCCGCGGCGACGCCGACCGGCGGCGCGGACCTCGCCGAGGCCGAGGGCGCCGGGCTCGCCGGCGGCAGCCCGGCCGGCCTGCGCGCGCGGTTCGAGGCCATCTACGTCGCGCTCGCCCAGAGCGGCGAGGGCCAGCTCATGTCGCCGTCGGCGCGCGCCGCCCGCGCCATGGCGCTGCTCGCCCGCGGCGACGGCGGCAGCACCTCCGCCCGCGAGCGCGCGCTCGCCGCCTGGTCGATCCTGCCCCAGGTCTACGACGGCGGGCTCGACCTGGTCTCGCCCGCCGCGGGTCCGGCGGCGGGACGCGACGAGCTCGCGGAGTCGCGCCCGGGCCTCGCCAGCCTGGCCGCGCGCGCCGGCGAGTCGCTCGGTTCGTTCGTCGCGCCGTCGGGGCCCGAGCTCTCGGGCTGGCGCGAGGAGATCCGCGAGGAGGCCCGCGCCGAGGCTCTCGCCCAGGCCCAGGTCTTCGTCAAGACCACCCCCACGCCCTCGCAGGCGATGGGCCGTCCCGGCCGCGCGTTCGCGCAGCTCGGCGGCGGCGAGGCCGAGATCCCGGCCTGGTTCGAGGCCGCCGCCCGTCGCATGCTCGACGAGCGCAGCCCCGGCGGTGGCATGTCGATGGCCGAGCTGGTGCTGGTCACCGCCGCCGCGACCCCGGCCAAGGCCGTCGCCGCCGCGACCCGGGGCGCGTCGTCGACCGCGGTCTCCGCCAGCCCCATGGTCGACTCGGGCAACGCCGGCGCCGCCAAGCCCGACGTCGACAAGCTGGCCCTCGACGTCTACCAGGAAGTCCTCAAGTTGATCGATATCGCGCGCGAGCGCAGTGGGGATCCGTACAAATGAGCATTTCCTTCCAGCCCTCGATGAAGTTGACGATCACCACGCTCGAGGGGCCGGCCATCGCCGTGACGGCGATGTACAACCCCAAGGACCTCGACGTCCAGAAGGCCGCGCCCTGGACCAAGGCGCCGAGCTCGAAGGGCGACCAGCCCGACCTCGAGTTCACCGCCGCCGACGGCCGCTCGATGTCGTTCGAGCTCTGGTTCGACACCTACGAGAGCGGCGGCGACGTCCACGCCATGTACGTCGCCAACCTGGTCAAGATGGCGATGGTGATGGATCCCGACGGCGACGAGGAGAAGAAGCGTCCGCCCAAGGTCCAGGTGCTGTGGGGCACGCTGCCGCCGTTCCGCGGCGTGATCGAGTCGGTCGGCACCAAGTACACGATGTTCCTCCCCACCGGCATCCCGGTGCGCGCCACCTGCACGGTGAAGATCAAGGAGGCCGACAAGCTGTCGTTCAAGAAGGGCGACGGCGGTGGTGGCGGCGGGGGCGGCGGGGGAGGGGCCTAGCCCATGAGCAACACCGCCACCACGGTCGACTTCGACGTGCTGGTCGACGGCGCCGAGATCCCCGACGGCGACGTGGTCGGCTTCGTCTGCGATCTCGATCTCGACCAGCCCGGGATGTGCGTGGTCACGCTGCGCAACATGAGCCACGACTTCAACGACAAGTACAAGCTCGGCGCGTCGCTCGAGCTGAAGATCGGCGGCCAGACCCGCTACAACGCCGAGGGCAGCGGCAGCGGCGGCAAGGCCACCGTCTTCAAGGGCGAGGTCGTCGGCATGGAGCCGAGCTACCGCCAGGGCTCGGAGACCCGCTTCTCGCTGCGCGCCTACGACAAGCTCCACCGCCTGCTGCGCGGCCGCAAGTCCAAGACCTACCAGGACCAGTCGGATCAGGACATCGCCAGCGCCATCGCCAGCGAGGCCGGCCTCTCGGCGCAGTGCGGCTCCTCGCCCAAGATCACGCACAAGCACGTCTACCAGCACAACCAGACCCACCTCGAGTTCCTGCGGGTGCGGGCCAAGCGCCTGGGCTTCAACATCTGGTGCGAGGACACCAAGATGTTCTTCGACGCCCCCAAGCTCGACGCCGACTCGGGCCTCGAGTTCCTGCTCGGGACCCAGGGCGAGTCGAACAAGCTCAAGCTCAAGGCCTTCAGCGGGCGCATGTCGAACGCCCACGTGGTCAAGAAGGTGACCGTGCGCGGCTGGGACCCGGAGAAGAAGGAGGAGATCGTCGGCGAGGAGAGCGCCAAGAACTCGCCGCTCGGCTCCAAGAACGCGGCCTCGACGCTGTCGGACTTCGGCGAGATCGCCACCTTCTACGTCGATCACCCCATCTTCTCGGTCGAGGAGGCCAAGGCCATCGCCAAGTCGCGGCTCGACGAGGCGTCGATGGGGTTCCTCACCGCCGAGGCCGAGGCCCACGGCGACAACCGGGTCAAGCCGGGGATCGTCGTGAAGATCGTCGTCAACGAGAAGACCGCGACCGATCGCTTCAACGGCAAGTACCTGGTCATGGGCTGCACCCACCGCCTGATGCCGGCTGCCGGCGGCGGCGGCGGTGGCGGCGCCGGCTACACGACGATCATGCGGCTCGCCCGCGACGCGGAGAAGGGCAGCTAGGCGTGCGCGCGGGCGGTGCGCGGCACTGGAGCCACGACGGGACCCTGTGCGGGGTCTACTACGCCATCGTCTGCCAGAACAAGGACGAGGAGCTCAAGCAGGCCCGCATCAAGGTCCGCTTCCCGTGGCTCGACGGCGGCGACGTCGACCAGGCGCACTGGGCCCAGCTCGCGACCCCGATGTCCGGCGACAAGTGGGGCTGGTACACCCTGCCCGAGGTCGGCGATCTGGTCGTCGTCGTGTTCATCGCCGGCGACATCCGCCAGCCGGTGGTGCTGGGCGGCATCTGGAACAAGACCGACACCGCGCCCGAGCCCATCCCCGACGGCAAGAACGAGTTCCGCGGCTACAAGAGCCGCTCGGGCCACCGCTTCCTCCTCGACGACACCGACAAGAGCAAGATCAGCCTGATGGACAAGACCTCGGCGCTCCAGCTCTCCATCGGCACGCTCGGCGAGGCGGGCGCCAGCCCCAACAAGCACACGATCGCCGTGCCCCAGAACGGCGCCGACAAGGGCGTGGCCGCGGTGTCGATGTCGGGCGCGTTCCACATCCTGTGCCCCGACGGCAAGCTGACGATCGAGGGCGAGACGGTGGTGGTCTCGGCCGACGACAAGGTCGACGTCAACGCCTCGGGCGACCTCAAGGTCGAGGCCAGCGGCGCGTTCGACGTCAAGGCCAGCTCCCCCGGCAAGGTGGACGGCCAGACGATCAAGATCAACTGAGTCGACCGTGATCAACCAGGACAACTTCCAGCAGCCGTCCGAGCGCGCCGACAAGATCCGCGGGGTCCACCTCGCGATCGTCGTCGAGAACAAGGACGAGACCCGACCGTTCCTGGTCAAGCTGAAGTTCCCCTGGCTCCCCGGCGACGACAAGACCTACTGGGCGCGGGTGGTGATGCCGATGTGCGGGCCCGAGCGCGGCACGTACCTGCTCCCCGAGGTCGACGATCAGGTCCTGGTGGTCTTCGTCCACGGCGAGATCGAGCGGCCGGTGGTGATCGGCTCGCTGTGGAACGACAAGCAGAAGCCGCCCGAGTCGAACAGCGACGGCAAGAACGACGTCAAGGTCGTCAAGTCGAAGAGCGGTCACCGCATCATCTTCGACGACACCGACGGCGCCGAGAAGGTCACGGTCGTCGACTCGACCAAGAAGAACAAGGTCTCGATGAGCACGGCCGACAAGGTCACGAGCATCGAGTCCGCGGACGCCATCACCATCAAGGCCAAGGCCCAGGTGCTCATCCACGGCAAGTCCGTGAAGATGACCGCCAAGGGCGGTGACATCAAGGTCAAGGCCGGCGGCGCGGTCAAGCTGACGACCTCGGGCGCGCTCGACGTGAAGTCCGGTGGGACGATCACGATCAAGGGCAGCCAGGTCAACCTCAACATGGGCGCGGCCGAGGGGCAGGGCGGCAAGGGCGGCGCGGCGGGCACGTCGCAGAAGGGCAACGCCGCGGTCGCGCAGGTCACCGCCAAGGGCGGTGGTGGCGGCGGCGGTGGTGGTGGCGGTGGTGGTGGCGGTGGTGGTGGCGGTGGCGGTGGCGGTGGTGCGGGTGGCGCCGGAGGTTCAGGAGGTGCCGGTGGCGCCGGCGGCGCGGCCGGTGGTGCCGGCGGCGCGGCCGGTGGTGCCGGCGGCGCGGGTGGCGCCGGCGCGACCGCGGGCAACGCGGCACCGCCCGCGGGCACGCC
>CAADGB010000493.1 GCA_900696455.1 uncultured delta proteobacterium | reverse complement strand
GACGCGCGGCCCGCCGTCGACCTCGCCCGGGGCACCGGCGTCGAGCGCCGGGGGCGGGGCGGGCGCGGCGACACCGCCGGGCGCCGACGCGGCTCCGGCCCCACCCACCGGGTCGCCCGGCGCCGCGCTTGCGGAAGCACTTCCCGACGTGATCATCGAAGCGCGCCCGGCGGACCCGGCGCCGGGGCCGCTGGTCGGCTCGCCGCGCGGGCCGCGCTCGCGCGTGACCGCCAGCAGGACGATCGTGGTGGCGGCCGCGAGGGACAGGGCGAGCGCGATCAGGAGCGGGCTGCGCGTGAGGGCGCGGCGCGCCGCCGGCTCCACCGCCTCGGTGATCGGCCAGCCACCGGGCGCAGGCGCCGGGGGCGCCGCGAGCGGGTCCGGCGCCGGCCTCGCCGCCCCGGCGGGGCCGACCGGGCCGTTCGCCGCCACCGCCGCCACCACCGCGCCGGGATCGAGATCGATCGTGGCGACCTGCGCGCCGCGCCGGCTGACCAGCCCGAGCCGCTCCTCGAGCGCCGCGAGCTCCGCCGCCAGGGCCTCGGC
This sequence comes from uncultured delta proteobacterium, assembly GCA_900696455.1. GTDB lineage: Bacteria > Myxococcota_A > Polyangia > Haliangiales > Haliangiaceae > UBA2376. The sequence continues at coordinate 12,321 of CAADGB010000493.1, read as the reverse complement.
CGTGGCCGGGCGGTGCGCCGGGTCCTTGGCCAGGCAGCGCGCCACCAGCGCCTCGACCTCGGCGGGGAACGGCTGCCCGGCCGCGGCGGCCAGGGTCGGCGGCGGCGTGCGCACGTGATCGGCGAGCACCGCCATGGTCGCGCCGACGAACGGCGGGCGGCCGGTCAGCATCTCGAACAGCGTCGCCCCGACGGCGTACAGGTCGGCGCGGCCGTCGAGCGGCTGCCCCATCGCCTGCTCGGGTGCCATGTAGTCAGGAGTGCCGAAGACGAGGTCGCCCTGGGTCAGCGCCGCCAGCGACAGCGCGCGCTGGCCGGCGTGCTCCATGACCTTGGCCAGCCCGAAGTCGAGGACCTTGACATGGTCGGGGTCGCCGCCGCGCCGGATCAGCATGACGTTGTCGGGCTTGAGGTCGCGGTGGACGAGGCCGACCTTGTGGGCGGCGGCGAGCGCGGCACAGATCTGGCGGGCGATGCGCAGCGCGCGCCGCAGCGGCAGCGGGCCGCCGTCGGCGAGCTCGGCGCCGACGGTGCGGCCGTCGAGCAGCTCCAGCACCAGGTAGAGCATGCCGTCGTCGGTGATCGCGAAGTCGAGGACCTTGACCGCGTGGTCGCTCTCGACCTTGAGGGTGCCGCGGGCCTCGCGCAGGAAGCGGCGGGCGGCGCTGGGGTCGCGGGCCAGGCTCGGCCGCAGCACCTTGATCGCCACCGGCTGCTCCATGAACAGGTGCTGGGCGCGCAGCACCGCCCCCATGCCACCCTTGCCCAGGAGGGCCTCGATCCGGTAGCGGCCGTCGAGCTCCTGGCCGAGCAGGTGCTCGACCTGCCAGGTCAGCTCCCCCGAGCTGTCGGCGGCGTGGTCGGTCGCCATGCCGGCCGAGCTAGAACCGGAGGCCGTTCTTGATCCGGAACGACAGCCAGTCCCAGCCGAGGTAGGCCGCGCCCGCCAGGCCGATCACCCCCACCACCGGGTTGATGGCGACCAGGACCACGCCGGCGCCGATCCCCGCCGCCGCGGCGACCGTCCCCTTGCGGCGGGCCACGGCCTTGTTGCGCTGCACCAGGGAACCCATCTTCCAGCAAGCTGCCTCATGGGGGGCCTGCTGTCAAACGTGGGCGTGGGGACGCGGCCGGCGTGTCGGACGAGACACGGCCGGCCGCGCGCGGCGATCCGCGGCGCCGGTGCGGTCTCGCCGCCGTGGCCTGGCCCGTGCAAGCATGGGCGAGAAATCGGCCCCGCGGCCGTACCATGGTAAAGAGGACCTGATGTCAGCGCGTCGCCGCAACGAGACGTCCCGTGGCTCCATCTACCTCGGCCTGGCCGGGGTCCTGTTCGCCGCCTCCGGCGCCATGGTCGGCGGCTACGTCGCCACCAGCGGGGACGTCGCGCCGGCCGCGGCCGCCACCGCCGAGCCCGACCCGCTGGCCGACGACCAGCTCACGCCCGCGATCGAGGCGGCGCTGGGGCAGACGGTGACGGTGACGGCCGCCGGCCAGCGCCGCTCCCTGCGCTGGTCCGAGCTGGGCGTGGTCCTCGACGCCCGCGAGCTCGGCCGGGCGTCGCGCCGGGCCGCCGGGGCGGCGGAGCCGGTGGCCGCCCTGGCCGAGCACGGCGCGCTCCCCGTCCAGCTCGATCGCCCGCGCGCGCTCGAGGCCGTCGCCCACCTCAAGGCGACGATCGACCGCGCCGCGGTCGACGCCCGCCTCGATCTCGAGGCCCGCACGATCCACGACGGCAACCCCGGCTACGCCATCGACGTCTTCCCCGCCCTCGATCGCATCGAGGCCGCGGCCCGCAGCGGGCTCGCCGAGGTCGAGCTGCCGGTGGTCGAGCTCCCGGCCACCACCGACCGCACGACCCTCGGCATCGACGACATCTCGCACGTCCTCGGCACCTTCACCACGCGCTTCCCGGTCGGCGACAAGGATCGCAACTTCAACCTCAAGCTGGCGGCGTCCAAGCTCAACGGCCACGTGCTGCAGCCCGGCGTCGAGTTCTCGTTCAACGCGGTGGTCGGCGACCGCACCGAGAAGGAGGGCTACAAGATCGCCCACGTCATCACCGCCGGCGAGATGGTCGACGGCCTGGCCGGCGGCACCTGCCAGATCTCGACCACGCTCTTCGGGGCGTCGTTCTTCGCCGGGCTCGAGATCGTGAAGACCTCCAACCACTCGCGGCCCAGCACCTACGTGCCGATGGGCCTCGACGCCACGGTGGTCTACCCGACGGTCGACCTCAAGATGAAGAACCCCTACGACTTCCCGGTCGTCATCCACTACCGGGTCGCGCGCGGCGAGGCCGTGGTCGAGATCCTGGGCCGGCGGCGCCCCTACGACGAGATCGCCTTCGAGCGCGAGATCCTCGAACAGACGCCGTTCGCCACCGAGGAGCGGCTCGATCCCGAGATGGCGGTCGGCACCGAGAGCCACGATCAGCTCGGCTTCGACGGCTACACCCTGCTGCGCTTCCGCAAGTACTACCGCGGCGGCAAGCTGGTGAAGACCGACAAGTGGAAGCTCACCTACAAGCCGGTGACCGAGTACATCCGCCGCGGCACCAGCACCGCCCTCGACGCCAAGCTCCCCAGCGGCAAGCAGCCGGGCGGCCCCAAGCCGCCGCGCCCGGGCAGCGGCCGCATGACCCAGTAGCCTCGCGCCATCGCCCGTCGCCGCAGGCGCCGCGGCCCGGCGCCGCGACGCGAACGCCGCGGGCTCGCCCGTCAGCCCTTGATCGGGTCGGGGACCTCGGCGACCTCGCCCGCGGCCTTGTCGGCCTCGCTGGCGCCGCCGCAGTTGAGCTCGGTCTTGGAGGCGTCGATCTTGAGCGTGCTCGACGACTCGAACGTGATGTTGGCGCCGGCGTACTTGGAGCCCTGGGAGCCGGAGAGGAACGTGGTGGGGCCGCTCGACTCGATCGAGATCTCCTTGGCCAGGATGAGCATCTCCTCCTTGGCCTGGTAGCAGGCGTCGCCGTCCTTGGCCTCGAACTCGACCTTGTTCTCCTTGGAGATGGTCACCACGCCCACGCCGCCGCCGTCGTGCATCTCGATCGTGCCGGTGTCGTCGTCGAGCTTGACGATGTGCCCGGACTTGGACTTGAACAGGCGGACGTTGTTGCTGCCGTCGGCGTTGTTGTGGGGCGGCTTGTCCTTGCCGTTCCACAGCGCGCCCACGATCACCGGCCGCGCGATGTCGCCGTGCTCGAACATGACGAGGACCTCGTCATCGACCTCGGGCAGGCTGAACCAGCCGCGGTCGGTGCCGCCGCCGATCGAGACCCAGGTGCACCACCAGGTGTTGTCGGTGATGGGCATGTTGGGCAGCTTGACCTTGACCCGGCACAGCTTCTGGTCGTCCTTGATGTCGGTGACCACGCCGATCACCGCCTCGTAGACGCGGTTGGACTCTTCCTCCGCGATCCGACCCTGGTGGAAGAAGAAGCTCGCGAGGTCGTGGATCATGGCGCAATCGTAGTACGGGCCCGGCCGCGCCGACATCCCCCGGCCGGCGGCTGTCGGGGCCCGCCGCGGGTCAGCGGGGGCCGGGGGCCAGGCCTTCCGGAGACTTGGCCGGCAGCCGAGGTGCCTGGAAGGCCGGGGGCTCGGGCGCGGGCGGGGGGCTGACGCCCACCACCGGCACGATGCCCAGGAAGCCGAGCGAGCGATCCCCGCCCGGGTGCTGCGCCGCCCAGCCGGCGCTGCCGTCGGGGCCGCTGGCCACCAGGCCGACGGCGGCGAAGGGCTGGGTCCACACCGTCGGCATCGTCACCGCCAGCTCCTCGCGCAGGTGCTCGCCCGGCCGCCAGCGGTCGCTGGGCAGGAGCCCGTCGAGGGTGATGCGCAGGAGCGAGCGGCCCTGCTCGGCGCCCAGGGGCGCCGGACCGGCGTCGGCGGTGGGCACGCCCCACAGCACGACGCCGAACTTGAGCGGCCGGGTGGGGCGGCGGACGACGCGCAGGTAGACCGCGATCGCCGGCTTGCCGCCGGGGTGGATCGCGGGGGCGTCGAAGCCCAGGACCTCGATCGCGCCGTCGTCGAGGGTCAGCCCCGGGGTCGGGTGCTGGGGCGTGGGCGGCGCGGCGAGCAGGACCTTGCTCATGCGCATCGCCGCCTGGCTCATCGCCGGATCGCGGGCGAAGACCACGCGCTCGAGCCAGGCGTCGAGGATGGGCTTCATGTGGGCCATGCCCTCCTTGTCGCGGCCGGCGACGTTCACCTTCTCCAGCGGATCCTTGGCCAGGTCGTAGAGCTCGTGGAAGTTGCCCTTCATGTTATAGATGAGCTTCCAGCGCGAGGTGACCGCGGCCCGCAGCGGGTTGGGGTAGTTGGTCTCGGCGAAGACCGCGCGCTCGTGGTCCTCCTTGCCGTAGAAGATCTGCGGCACCAGGCTGCGGCCCTCGAACGCCAGGTCGCTGACGTCGATGCCGCACAGATCGGCGATCGTCGGCACCACGTCGATCGCCGACACCGCGCCCCCGACCTCGCGCGGGACGTTGTCGGGGACGTAGACGATGAGCGGGACGTGGATGACCTCCTTGGCCAGGGCGACGGCGTGGCCGGTGAAGCCGTGCTCGCCGAAGGCGTCGCCGTGGTCGCTGGTGATGACGATGATCGTGCGGTCACCGCCGGGCAGGCGCACCAGCTCGTCGAGGAGCCGGCCGATCTGCTTGTCGGTCCACCGCAGCTCGCCGTCGTAGAGATCCTCGGGGCTGTCGCCCCACGACACCTCGCCGGGGTGGGCGACGTAGTGGGCGTGGGGATCGAGGTAGTGGGCCCACAGGAACCAGCGGCCGTGCGGCCGGCGCGAGATCCACGAGATCGCGCGATCGGTGACCCGGTTGGCGCTGACCCGCCACGGATCGTGGGTCTTGCCGATCTGGTTGTCGTACTCGTCGACGCCCTGCTGCAGCCCCCAGTCGTTGAAGTACTCGTGGGTGAGGATGGCGCCGGTGCTGTAGCCGGCGCGCTTCATGATCTCGGGCAGGGTCGTGTTCTCGGGCTTGAGCCGCGGCGGCATCCCGGGCTTGATGTTCTTCTCGTCGAGCGCGATCCCGGAGTGGAAGAACTTGCTGGTGAGGATCGCCGGGATCGAGGCCATCGTCCCGGCCGACGGCGCCTGGGCGAAGTTGAACGACGTCGAGCGGCTGACCAGCTCGGCCAGGCGCGGGGTGGTGTCGCGCTGCTTGGGGCCGGTCTTGCGGCCGCCGAACGAGGTGTAGTCGTAGCGGACGGTGTCGATCGTGATGAACAGGACGTTCCACGACTTCTGGAAGGCGGGCGGCACCGGCAGGGTGGGGCCGGTGGGCACCGCCAGGTCGCGCATCGAGAAGTCGCGGCCGTCGCAGTTCTCGTCGATGCCGTTGTCGGGCAGGTCGCGAGCGCCGGGGCGGATGTCCTTGTTGCGGGGCGCGCAGTCGTTCTCGCCCAGGAGCGAGCCGAAGCCGTCGCCGTCGAGGTCGTTGGCCCGGCGCACCAGGTCGATGGCGGTGGCCAGGGTGGGCGAGGCGGTGACCGCCAGGTACTTCACCTGCGGATCGCCGCCGCAGCGGACCAGGGTGAGCGGCACCAGCACCAGCGCCGGCAGCGCCGCCGCCAGGCCGAGGCGCCGGGGGCGCCGCCGCGCCGGCCACCGCGCCGAAAGCTCGAGGTGGAGGCCGGCGCCGACGGCGAACGCCAGCAGCGACAGCATGCGCCGCCACGGCCACACCGGCCGCAGGTGCGGGTGGTGGCGGCCGGCGACGAGCAGCACCAGCGCCAGGAGCGCCGCCAGCACCGCGAACGCCAGCCACGGCGAGCCCAGCGGCGAGGCGGCGACGGCGCGCGGCCAGCGGCGGGCGAGGGCGGCGCGGGCGCGCTCGAGCAGGGCGGCGCCGACCCGCGCGGCCACGGCGGCGGCCCCCATCGCCGCCAGGGCGAGCAGCGCGCACAGGAGCGCGAACAGGACCGGCTCCTTGAAGCGCACGAACAGGCGGGCGCCGATCGTCGTGACCACGACGCCGTAGGCGAGGATCGCCGCGCCGGCGGCGAGGAGCGCCGGGGTCGAGGCCGGCGCCCACCGCGACGGGGCACGCAGCGTGGGGCCGCCGGCGGCGGCCGCCGCCCGGCCGCGGGTGAGGGCGCGGATCAGGCGCGGGGCGCAGGCGGCGGCGCCGCACAGCGGCAGGAGCGCGAGCCACAGCACCGCGACCAGGGTGGCGGCGAGCAGGAGCAGGCGGAGCGCCACCGAGATCGTGATCGGGCCGGTGTGGGCGACCAGGGTCGCCACCCACTCGATCCCGCCCATGACCAGCGCGCCGCCGGCCGACGCGGCGAGGCCGGCGCGCAGGTCGGCCGCGAGGGCGGGGCGGAGCGCGGGCGACGCCACGTCTAGCCCTCCCGCCGCAGGCGGTGCTTCACCAGCACCCACATGGCCTCGACGCCGTCGGTCCAGCGGACCTTCTTGCCCTCCTCGATGGCCCGCGCCCGGTACGAGATCGGGACCTCGACGATGGGGATCTTGCGGCGGCCGAGCTTGGCGGTGACCTCGGGGCAGAACTCGAAGCCGGTGCAGGTCAGCCCCAGCTCGCGCAGGAGCGCGGTCTCGAACAGCTTGAAGCAGGTGGCCTCGTCGGTGATGGCCAGGCCGTAGAGCAGGTTGGCGGTCACGGTCAGCATGCGGTTGGCGACCAGGTTGGCGGTGCGCATGCCGGCGGGCCGGGCGGCGGCGAGGAAGCGCGAGCCGTAGACGACGCGGGCGCCGCGGCCGACCTCGGCCAGGAGCGCCGGGTAGTCGTCGACCTCGTACTCGAGATCGGCGTCCTGGACCAGGACGTAGTCGCCGGTGGCGGCGGCGAGGGCGGTGCGGATGGCGGCGCCCTTGCCGCGGTTGGTGTCGTGGCGGACCACGATCACCCGCGGATCGGCGGCGGCGGCGGCGGCGGCGAGCGCGGCGGTGCGATCGGTCGAGCCGTCGTCGCACACCACCACCTGCTTGGGGAAGCCCAGGGCCTCGGTGTCGACCGCCGCGACCCGCCGCAGGATCTCGGCGATGGTCGCCTCCTCCTGGTAGGCCGGGATGAGGATCGAGAGCGACGGCATGGGCCTCGGGCGTTTACCATATCGCGCGCGGCGGCGGGGTCGAGGCCGGTCGCGGCGCGTGGTATGTCCGCGGTGATGGAGCCCGGCCGATCCGCGATGCGGCGCGCGACCGCGTGGCTGGGCCGGCGCTGGTGGGCGATCGCGGTCGGGCTGGTCTTCGTCTACGCCTTCCCTCACTACCCGAGCATCCGCAGCGCCAACGAGCTGCCGCGGGTCTACCTGGTGATGGCGATGGTCGACGACGGCACGTTCGCGATCGACCGCGGGGTCCGGCGCTGGGGCACCACCGTCGACGTGTCGCCGTCGCGTGGCCATCACTACTCCAACAAGGCGCCCGGCTCGTCGATGCTGGCGGTGCCGGCCTACGTCGCGCTCAAGGGCGCCACCCAGGTGGTGGCCGGGCGCGAGCCGACGCTGGGCGAGCTGGTGTGGACCTTCCGGGTGTGGACCGGGGTGGTGCCGACCTTGATCTTCCTGTGGCTCCTGTGGGGGTTCCTCGCCCGCTTCACCCCCGACGACGGCGCGCGCCGCGCCGCCCTCGCGATCTACGGCCTGGGCTCGATGGCCCTGGTCTACTCGGTCCTGTTCATCTCCCACCAGCTCGCGGCGGTGTGCGTGGCCGCGGCCTGGATCGTCACCGTCCGCGTGGTCGAGGAGCCGGCACGACCGGTGCGGTGGATGCTGGTCGCCGGCGCCCTGGCCGGCGCCGCGCCGCTGGTCGACTATCAGGCGGCGTTCGCCGCGGTGCCGGTGGCGATCTGGGCCGGCTGGCGCCTGGTGCGCGCCCGCCGCGGCGTCGCGCCGTTCCTGTGGGCGGCGGCGGGAGCGGCGGTGCCGATCGCGCTCCTCCTCTACTACCACGACGCCTGCTTCGGCTCGCCCCTGCGCACCGGCTACGACGCGTCGGAGACCTTCGCCGGCTACCACCAGCGCGGCTTCCTCGGGATGGATCGCCTGCGCTGGGAGGCGTTCACCGGCTCGACGGTGGCGCCCGACAACGGGCTCGTCCTGTTCTGCCCGGCGCTGCTCCTGGCCGTGCCCGGCTGGGTGCTCCTGTGGCGGCGCGGCGAGCGCGGCCACGTCGCGGTGACCGCGGCGATCGCGATCCTCTACCTGCTCTTCATCTCCAGCATCAACTTCTGGCGCGGCGGCTGGCAGCTCGGCCCGCGCTACATCACCGCGATGCTGCCGTTCCTGGTGCCGGCGATCGCGGTGGCGCTGGCCGCGGCGGCGCGCTGGCCGGCGGCGCGCGGGGCCGCGCTCGGGCTGGGCGGGGTCGGGGTCTTCATCTACACCGCGAGCGCGGTCGAGTTCCCGCACTTCCCCGAGAAGTTCAAGAACCCGGTGTACGAGGTCACGCTGCGCCTGGTGGGCGACGGCCTGGCCGCGCCCAACCTGGGCATGGTCGCGGGCCTGCCCGGGGCGTGGAGCCTGGCGCCGTTCGCGATCGTGGTCGGCGCGGCGTGGGCGGCGGTGCTGCTCGGCCCGGCCGGACCGTGGCGGCCGCGGCTGGTGGCGGCGGGGGTGGCGGTGGCGGTCACCGCCGCCATCGTGCTCGCGTACGGCGGCTTCCGCGGCGGCGGCCGGATCGCCGACGAAGCCTATCGCCGCACCGTGGCCCCGGCGGTGCGGAGCCAGATGCGGTAAGGAGGAGGGGATGGTCCGTCGCTCGAGCGTTCCGGGGTCCATGCGCGCGCTGACCGCGCCCGTCGTCGCGGTGGTCGCGCTGGCCGCGCTGGCCGGCGCGTGCAAGAAGAAGGCGGCGCCCGCGGGCGACGACGCCGGGGCGCGGGTCCGCATCACCGCGGCCGAGGCGGCGGCGGCGTTCGAAGCCGCATGCGAGGAGGGCGACGCCGAGTCGTGCCGCAACCTGGGCGTCCTCCTGTTCGAGGGCTCGGGCGTCCCCGCCGATCCGGCGCGGGCGAGCGCGCTCCACGAGCGGGCATGCGAGGGCGGCAGCGCCGCGGCGTGCAACAACCTCGGGCTCATGCTGCTGCAGGGCCACGGCGTCGATCCCGACCCGGCGCGGGCGCGGCGCTGGTTCGGGCGCGCCTGCGACGGCGGCAACCTGTTCGGCTGTCGCAACCTCGGCCTGGCCATCGCCCGCGGCGACGGCGGGCCGCGCGAGCCGGCGGTGGCGCTGTCGATCCTGCGCGCGGCGTGCGACGACGGGCTGTCCCTGGCCTGCACCAACGCCGCGACGATCCTCGCCGCTGGCGACGGCGTGCCCCGCGACGCGGTGGCGGCGGTGAAGCTGTGGCACCGGGCCTGCGACGGCGGCGATCCGGCGGGCTGCCGCCTGCTCGGCGGCGCCTACCTGCGCGGCGACGGCGTGCCGCAGGGGGCGGCGGCGGCAGCGGTGTGGCTGGAGCGGGCGTGCGCGCGCAACGACGGCTTCGCGTGCGGCGTGCTCGGCGAGCTGTACCGCGACGGCAAGGGCGTGACCCGCGACGAGGCGAAGGCGCAGCGCCTGCTCGCGCGGGCGTGCGCGCTGGGCGAGGTGGCGGCGTGTCCGCCGGGCGGCGGCGGCGACGATGGCGGCGCGAGCGGCGGCGGCGACGCGGGCGCCGCGGCGGGGCCGGCCGACGGCGGCGCGAGCGGCGGCGGACCCGGCGGGCCCGACGCTCCCGACGCTCCATGAGGCGGCCGCGGCTCGAGCTCGCGCCGTGGGAGCCGGTGACGACACCGCAGCTCGCCGGCGTGCTCGCCTTCGCCGCGATCGTCGTGCTGCTCCTGCGCGCGGGCGATCCGGGCTGGACCCCGATCCTCGACGACGCCAACCTCGCCTTCCACGAGGCCGGGCACCTGGTCTACGGCGTGCTCGGCGCGACCGCCGCGCTCTACGGTGGGCTCCTCGGCCAGCTCACCTTCCCGGTGGCGGCGGCGCTGACGTTCTGGTGGCGGCGGCAGCCGGCGGCGGTGGCGACCGTGGCGGGGTGGGGCTTCCAGAACCTGTTCTCGATCGCGCGCTACATGGCCGACGCCCGGGTCCAGGAGCTGCCCCTCGCCGGCGGCACCGAGCACGACTTCGAGCACATCTTCACGCGCTGGGGCGTGCTCGACCGCGACGTCGTGATCGCGGCGTGGACGCGGGGGCTGGGGTGGCTCGGGCTGGCGGCGACCCTCGGCTGGCTGGGGTGGCGGTGGCGTCGCGACCGCGCCGCCTGATCGCGGCTCACGGCGTGGCGCGCAGCTCGAGCAGGTGGACGCGGGTGCCGGGCGGGCCGGCGACGTCGAGCAGGTTGACGCCGCGCTCGAGGGCGCGGGTGGTGAACGCGAGCGGCGCGCTGGTCGGCGACGGCGCGCCGCGGGCGACGACCCGGCCGTTCCAGGCCACCGCCACGCCGCCGGCGCCGGCGCCCGCCGGGTGCGAGAGCGAGAGCGTGACCGTGACGCCGCCGGTGCGGTTGAGGCCGATCCACAGCCGGCCGTGGCCGGCCGGCAGGGCGAACGCGCCGTCCTCGGCCGGCGCGTATCCGCGCCGGAACGTGGCCGGGATCTGGCCGATCGTGCGGGCCTCGACGGTCCGCGGCGGCGTGCTGTTGAGCCCGGGGTAGGTCTCGCCGAGGAAGTGGACGCCGACGATCTCGTCGTAGGCCCACGGCCCGCGGCCGTGGACGTACGCGAAGTGCATGCGCACCGGCCAGGTGGTGAGCGCCGACGCCGCCGCGGCCAGCCGGCCCAGGCGGCCGGGGACCTTCTGCCGGATCACGCGCGGCGCCGGCTCGCCGCCCCAGATCCGCGCCGACGGCGAGGCGTAGTGGGAGGCCATCCAGACGTTGGCGAGGGCGAGCGCGGCGGCGAGCGCGAGCGCCACCGCGCCGGCGATCCCGGCGGCGAGCGCGAGCGGGCGGAAGGTGCGGGCGGCGCGCGCCATGGCGGCGAACGCCGGCGCCAGCAGCACGGCCAGCCCGAGGGCGAAGGCGACGTACGTCGAGTCGAAGCGGCGACCGCCGTAGGCGCCGCCGCCCCACCAGTCCCAGGCCGCGCCGTTGGCGACGACCTGGCCGGCGACGGCGAGCAAGAGCGCCGCGAACAGGCGCGGGGCGCGGGCGAGGCCGAGGACGAGGCCGAGCGCCGCCACGCCGTAGAGCGGGGCCCACGGGAACAGGCCGTTGCGCGAGGACCACAGCACCTCGCTCCACGCCGGCGCGTCCCAGCGCATGAAGCCGGCGCCCTGGGGGACGACGTAGTAGGCGCCGTAGAGCGCCTTCCAGGCCAGGAGCTGGGGCAGCACGCAGGCGAACGCCACCAGCGCGCCGACGCCCCAGCGCCCGGTCAGCCGGACGAGGCCGCGGGCGCCGGCGCCGGTCGGCAGGCGCCGCAGATCGTCGACCGCGGCGAAGGCGAACAGCACGGCCCAGGTCGCGAGCTGGGGCCGAGCGAGCACGGCGAGGCCGAAGGCGAGACCGAGGAGCGCCCAGGTGCGCGCCGTGCGCCGGCGATCGAAGGACGCGTCCCAGACGTCGACCAGCCACGCCGCGAAGAAGGTGGCGAAGGGGTGGGCGTAGCCGGGCTGGCGGACGGCGTAGTAGATGACCGGCCCGGCGGCGAGGACGAGCACGGCGGCGGCGAGGCCCGCGCCGCGCGCGTCCAGGCGGCGCGCGGCGATCCGGTACGGGAAGACCAGCGCCAGGATCGAGAGCAGGACCGAGAGCCACAGGGTCGCGACCTGCTCGATCGTGGAGAAGCCGTCGCGGCGCTCGCCGGTGGCGACCGCCACGGCGTGCGCGGGCAGGAAGGCCGGCGCCGACAGGATCGCGGGGCCGGCGCCGAAGACGTTGCCGGGCCGGCCGGTGGGGGTGGGCACCAGCCGGTACCAGTTCTTGGTCTCGCGGTACTCGTCGGTGAAGTCGACGTCCCGGTCGAGGAAGAGGCTCGGCCCCCAGGCGTAGTAGTACGGGGCGTCGGCGTAGGGCCGGGCCACCGGCCGGTCCTGGCCGTCCTCCCCCACCGCGAACGCCACCGTGGCCGCCGCCAGCGCCGCCGCCACGACGGCCAGGACCAGCCACCGCCAGCGGGTCTCGGCGTCCGCCAGGGCGCGGAGGAGCCGGCTGAACATCCTCGGCACCATCGCACGGCCAGGCGGCTCCTGGCACGTTTGCGCCAGGCGCCTGGCGGGTGGGTGGGTGGCACCTGCACGGTGGGTGGCACCGACGCGGTGGGTGGCACCGACGCGGTGGGTGGCACCGACGCGGTGGGTGGCACCGACGCGGTGGGTGGCACCGACGCGGTGGGTGGCACCG
>CAADGB010000492.1 GCA_900696455.1 uncultured delta proteobacterium | reverse complement strand
GGGCGCCGTCGGCGTCGCCGGCCGCCTCGCGATCGGCGGCCACCCGCCACCCCAGCACCGCCACCGCCGGCCCGCCGCCCTCGAGGGCGCGCCAGGCAGCGGCGGCGTCCTCGGCGCTGGCGCCGGCCACGAGCTGCTCGAGGCGCCCGCGCAGGAACGCGCGCTCGGCGGGCGTGGCCAGCGGCCAGAAGCGATCGATCCAGGGCAAGGCCGCCAGCGGCGTGGCGCTCGCGGCGTGGGCGTGGGTCATCGCCGCCAGCCACGCGCCGCGCTCGCCGTCGTGCTCGATCGCGCCCTCGGCCCCGGCCAGGAGCGCGAGCGCCCGCGGGTGGTCGCCGAGCATGCCGCGGGCGAGGCCGAGGAAGAGCTCGCCGCGGCGGCGCAGCCCGGGCTCCAGGGCCTCGAGCGCGAGCAGGCGCTCGAGGCTGGCGGCGGCGGCGGTGGGCTCGCCGTGCTGCTGCGCGGCCATGCCGGCGAACAGCAGCGCGAACGGCTCGATGGGATCGCCCGGGTACTCGGCGGCGATGGCGCGGAACTCCTCGGCCTGGGTGCCGTTGCCGTCGCGAACGAAGCGGGCGCGCGCCTCGAGGAAGCGCTCGCGCGCCGCCGCGTCGCCGTGGGTCGGCACCGACGGCACCAGGGTGTGCCGCTTCTTGGGGCAGCCGGCGACGAGGGCCAGGAGCGCCACCAGCGCGACGATGCGGAGCCACATGGCCCGACGATAACCGCCGGATCCGGCGGGGGCAAACCGGGGTGATCCACGGCGCGGGCGCACGGGGGGAAGAACGCGCGAACCGCGCTCGCTGTTCCCGGCGCCAGGGTGTACGGTCCGCCGCCATGCCCCGCTCCGATCGCCTCAACGCGCTGCTCGAGGCCGCCATGGCCCGGCTCGAGGACGGTGACTTCGAAGGCTGCGAGCAGAAGCTCGCCCAGGCCGCGCGCATCGACCCCAAGCACCCCGCGCTCCTCGCGATGTCGGCGTCGCTGGCCATGCTGGGCGGCGACCTCGAGCGCGCGACCCAGCTCGGCGACGAGGCGGTCGAGCGCGGCCCCGAGGACGTCGACGTGCTGCTGCACATCGCCGAGCTCAACGTCATCGTCGATCCCGAGAAGGCGGTGGCGCTGGCCCGCCGCGCCGCCGAGCGCGTCGAGGAGGAGGAGCAGCTCGTGACCGCGGTGCTGCTCCTGGCCGACGCCTACCTGACCCTCGAGCGCCCGGCCGACGCCCGCGAGGCGCTGGCCGAGCTGTCGAGCTCGGTCATCGACGACGCCGACACGATCCTCGACGTCGCCCACAGCTACCTGGCGGCCGACGATCCGACCACCGCCGAGCTGTGGCTGCGCCGGCTCGCCTCCGGCGACGACGAGGCCGCGGCCCACGCCTGGCACGGCATCGGCCAGTGCCGCGAGGCCAAGGGCGACCGCCCGGGCATGATCACGGCCTGGCAGGAGACCCGCCGCCGCGACGCCGCCCTGCCCGCGCCCCGGCTGACCCTGTCCGACGACGAGCTGGAGGCGCTGGTCTCGGCCGCCCTCGACGAGCTCCCGGCCGAGGTCCACCGCCACCTCGAGAACGTGCCCATCCTGGTCGAGGAGCTGCCCGGCGAGCACCTGGTCGCCGACGGCTGGGACCCGCGCCTGCTCGGCATCTTCGAGGGCACCCCGCTCCCCGAGCAGAGCGCGGTCGGCGGCGTCCCCGCGATCACGACGATCCACCTGTTCAAGACCAACCTCGAGCGCATGGTCGGCGATGACCGCGAGGCCCTCGCCGACGAGGTCCGGATCACGGTCCTCCACGAGACCGCGCACTACTTCGGCCTCGACGACGACGACCTCGAGCGGCTGGGCCTGGACTGACGGGCCGGGCCGGGCCGCAGAGGCTAGCTGGGCAGACAGCCGAAGATCGGATCAGGGGTCCCCGGCACGCAGAGCATGAACAGGGTCAAGCAGCACGTGCCCGGCATGCTCGCGCAGTCGGCGTTCACGGCGCATGTTCCAGGGAGACCCCCACCGTCGAGGCCGGTGCTCGCGTCGGGGAAGCTGACCGGCGCGTCGGTGGTGGTGCTCGGCGCATCCACGAGGCGAGCGTCGACCGGGCTACCGACCGGGGCGTCCACCGTGGTCACCCGCGCGTCGATCCGCGGGTCGTTGCCGTCATCGTCGCCGCCGCCGAAGCCGGCGGCGCACCCGGCGACGCCCGCGGTGATCGCGACCGGAAGCATCACCAGCAAGAACAAGCGCATGCACGAACGAGCCATGTGGTTCTCCTCGCTGGGCTCCCCTCCAGCGCCGCCATCGTACCCGACCGCCACCTGTGGACAAGTCTCAAGATCGGGCCGGCCGGTACATCGAGTGACCGGGGCGTCGTGGACTCCCGGTCCGGCCAGTGGTACGAACGTCTCGGATGCGTCGGTGGTCGACCTGGGCCTCGTTCGTGCTCCTCGCGGCGTGCAAGTTCCCGGAGCTCCCACCGATCGACGAGGACTCCGGTACGCGGGTCGACGCTGCCCCCGAGTGCGAGCCCGACCAGGCCCAGTGCAGCGGGGAGGCGCTGACCGTCTGCGGACCTGATGGTCGCTTCGTGCGCTACGACGTTCCGAACGGCGGTCCGCTGGGAGAACCCGTCTCGATCACGCTCGATGGCTATCCATGCCCGCTGGGGTGCCACGCCACCGAGGCGCGCTGCAACGACGTCGCTCCCTCGAACGGGCTGACCCGCGCGCTCGACACCGCGGACGTCGGGCTGAGCGGCGTCGACGTCCTGCTCGACGACACCAGTGGTGACATCATCGTCTCGACCAACGCCGGCGCCCCGAACGGCGAGATCGTCATCGTCGAGCCGGGCGGCGACGAGATCGCCGTGCCCGCCGAGGTGATCACGCAAGTCGACGGTCCGGACATCGTCGTTCTGAAGGTGCGAACCTTCACGGTCCGGGAAGGGGTCCACCTCAAGCTCGCCGGGACGAAGGCGATCGCGATCGTGTCGCACCTGGACGTCTACATCGCCGGTCACGTGAACCTCTCGGGAACGAACGTCGGTGCCGGCGCGTCCCAGAACTCGACCTGCAACGTGGCGCTCGCCCCGGGCCCCGGCGGCGGCGGCGGCAACTACGGTCGCGGGGGCGACGCCAGCAATGGATCGGCTGGCGGCGCCAACCTCGAGGTGCTCCAGCCCGGCCTCATCCCGCTGCAGGGCGGCTGCAGCAACTACCTGGGCGTCGGGGGCGGGGCCATCCAGATCGTCTCGCGCACGAAGATCGCCCTCTCCCCGAACGGGCTCATCAACGTGAGCGGGCGGCAGGGAAGCGGGCGCGTCAGCGGGGGGACCTTGTACGCCTTCGGCGGAGGCTCCGGTGGCGGCGTGGTGCTCGAAGCACCCTCGATCGTGTTCGCGCTTGGCAGTCGGGTCGCCGGGCGCGGCGGCGGCGGGGCCGCAGCCAACGCGACCAACAACACGCACGCCGCGGGGACGGCCGGCGACGCGGACCTCTCCGCGACCTCGATCCCCGGCGGCATGTGCACGGGGTGCGGCACCGGCGGCAGCGGAGGCACCGAGTCCACGCCACCCGGGAGCGGCAGCGGGATCAGCGGCACCACGCTCGCCGGCGGCGGCGGTGCCGTCGGACGATGTGTCGCCGCCAACCGGAGCGGCGTCCTGTTGCCGCCCAGCGGGACGATGAAGATCCGCTTCACGAGCCGCGCGATCGCCGCCCGCTGAACCTGCGGCTCCTCACCTGCTCGCCCGCTGCGATTCATGGCTTCGTCGCGATCGCGTGGAGGTGCAAGCGCAGCCGAGCGCGGTGCTCGCGAAGATGCTCGAGCGTCCAGACCGTGGCGGCGTCGCGACGATGATCACGGGACGACGTTGCCGCGCTGCCGAAGCCGCTTCCGGAGATGATACGCAACGAACGCGGCGTACTCGGGTGTTCTCGCCCCGCTCGCGATCCGGTGCCGATCCAGCTCTCGCCGCATCGCCCCGGGCGTGAATCCTGCTGCCTCGAGTCGCTCCCACAGCGCGACGAACACGGCCTCCCGCCCGCGAACGAGCCGATCGGCGTTCAGGTTGAGCACCGCCAGATCACCAGCGACGCGTCGGTCCTCGCGGGCGGCCTGTGCGACACCTCGCTTGGTGTACCGGATGGCCTCCGTCGGGTCGGGGCCTTCGCCCTCGACCGGGTGCAAGAAGAGCCGCCGGTTTCCACGGCTCTCGTCGCAGTGGCGCTGCCCGCTGCCGTCGACAGTGCCGGGTCTCCCGCCGAGACACACCCCGAGCATGTTGGCCCAGCGGAGCGCCTCCTGGGCTCCGCGCTGCGGATCCGAGCGCGGCACCCAGTGCTCGATCTTCATCCCGGGAGGACCGTCGCCATCGGGCGGCAAGCGCCGCTGGCAGTAGGCGCAGAGGCCCCCCTGATCGCGCCGGGCGGCCGCCCGGAGGGCCGCTTTCTGCGCCGCCCCGACGCTGTCCCATCCCGCCCCGGGCGTGGCCGCCAGCTCGGTCAGTTCGCGTGGACGCGCTCCCTTGCGGAACCGGATCATGGCGTGAACGCGAGGGGATCCACGGGCCCCGGATCGGCCGACTCCGCATCCAGGATCCAGCGCGCCCGCACGATCGTCGCGTCGTCCGATCCGAGCCGGGCCTCCAGACTCGCGAGCAGGCTCCGGGCGCGATCGAGGTCTCCGTCCTCGAGGACCTCGAAGAACCGATCGATCTCCTGCTGCGCCTGGAGCGGGCGCGGTGGCACGGCGAAGACGTCCTGGAGGATCTGGTTCGAGTCCCTGCCCTGAACGTACTCCCCGCTGCGCTCCAGGGCGTTCTGGCGGAGGATGCGGACCTGGTCTCGCGACGCGCTCGCCACGACCTGCGGAGAGTGCGTGGTGACCACGAACTGCATGCGCGGGAAGGTCGCGCGCAGATCCTCGACGACACGGCGCTGCCAGGCGGGATGGAGGTGCAACTCCAGCTCGTCGATCATGACGATGCCAGAGGTCCCCGCGGCGGCGCGCTCCTCGAGCTGCGGGTTGAGCACTGCTGCGCGTCGAGCGAGATCCGCGACCATGGCCACCATGTTGCGACACCCCTCACTCAGCATCCCGAACGAGTGGATGCGGCCACCCGCGACCTGCAGGCGGAGCTCCTCGTACTGGAGATCGAACCAGAAGCGGTCCACGTCACCGGCGGCGACGAGCCCGCCGAGACACCTCCGGACGGCGGTCTCCACCGCCGCGAGCTGTGCGCTCGGCTGGTTCCGCTGCAGCTGCACCTGGGTCTGCTTGCGCATCCACGCCGCCAGCGTCCGGTAGGTCGAGACGATGTCGAGGCAGTCCGCGTAGCCGTCCCGGCGCGAGCCGACGCGGGCCAGATCTGGGAGCACCTCCGCCCGCCCGGTGCGACGCACGCCATACGACGCGACCACGGGCAGGTTCGTCACCGGCTGATGGGCGGGCCGATCGAGCGCGGCCCGCAGGCCCACGCGAGCCATCTTGTCGATCTGCTCGTCGTGCATCCCGTCCTCGCGACGCGTGCGCGTCCATTCGAGCGCGCCGCACAGGATCTCGGACGAGGTCGCACGCACCGTGACGTCCACCGGGAACCTGGGCTGGAGATCCGGGACGCCCGCGATGTCCACGACCTCGCGCCGCACCTCGTCGTCCAGGATGGGCCGCGCGGGGCCTTCGTCCAGTCCGAGGAAGAGCGCGCCGAGCGCCACCGCGAGCCCGTCGAGCACCGCGCTCTTGCCGGCCATGTTCTCGCCGAGAAGGAGCGTGATCGCAGGGTCGAACGAGATCTCGAGGTCTTCGAACCCCCGGAAGTTCCTCAGGCGGAGCGAGTCGACCCGCATGGTGGCCCCCGATTGTACCCGAACGGGGATCGCGCGCCCACCGGCGGCGCCCCGCTCAGGCCAGGGTCGCGACCCGGTCGCCGAAGACCCGCTCGAGGCGGCCGAGGAGCTCGTCCGAGGGCGCGACCATCCAGCGCTCGCCCAGGGCGATCACGGTCTCGCTGCGGCGGGGGATGGCGAGCCGGACCACGGCCTGGCAGGCGCCGCGCGGCGCCGCCATCAGGATCGACCGCAGCTCGGCGATCTGCTCGCGGGTGACCCGGTCGGCGTTGAGGTGGATGTCGACCCGCGAGGTCTTCTGCGCCCGCAGCTCGGCGATCGCGGTGGCGTCCTCGAGCAGGAGCTTCCAGTCGGCCTGCTCGGCGCTGCCCTCGTTCTGGACCTTGCCGGTGCACAGGATGGGCTCGTCGCAGACCAGGACGTGGCGCACCCGCTCGAAGGTCTTGGGGAAGCACACGACCTCGAGGCCGCCCCCCTGATCCTCGAGGATGAAGCGCGCCATCTTGTCGCCCTTCTTGGTGATCATCTCGCGGTACTGGGAGACGATGCCGCCGACCGCGGCCTCGCCGACGCCGCGCCGGCCCTCGGCGAAGTCGCTGGTGGTGGCGGTGGCGTAGCGCGACAGGTCGCCCTGGTAGCGATCGAGGGGGTGGCCGGAGATGTAGAAGCCGAGCGCCTCCTTCTCGAAGGCCAGGAGCTGCTTGGCGGTCCACGGCTCGACGTCGGGGTAGATCTCGGGGGCGGCGGCGCCGGCGCCGGCGGGCGCGACCGCGTCCATCAGCCCGAACAGCGAGGTCTGCCCGCTCTTGCGATCGCGCTGCTCGGCGGCGCCGGCCTCGAGCGCGGCCTCGACCGCGCCCAGCAGCCGGGCCCGGTGCAGGCCGGCGATCGCGGCCACGCCGTCGAAGGCGCCGCTCTTGATGAGGGCCTCGATCACCCGCCGGTTGCACTTCTGGGTGTCGACCCGGCGCCCGAAGTCGTAGAGGCTGGCGAACGCGCCGCCCTCCTTGCGCGCCTCCAGCACCGCCTCGACCGCGGTCGCGCCCACGCCCTTGACCGCGCCCAGGCCGAAGCGGATGACCTTGCCGCCGGCGGCGCCGGCCCGCGCCGTGACCGTGAAGTCGGCGGCCGACTCGTCGACGTCGGGGCGCTCGACGACGAGGCCCATGGCCCGGGCCTCGGCGATGAACTTGACGATGTTGTCGACGTTGTCGGTGTCGCACGACATCAGGCCCGCCATGAACTCGTGCGGGAAGTGATGCTTGAGGAACGCGGTCTGGTACGTGATCCAGCCGTAGGCGGCGGAGTGCGAGCGGTTGAAGCCGTAGCCGGCGAAGAAGGCGATGAGCTCGAAGATGGCGTCGGCGGTGCGGGCCTCGACGCCCTTGCCGACCGCGCCCTCGACGAAGCCCGCCTTCTCCTTGTCCATGATCTCCTTGTTCTTCTTGCCCATCGCGCGGCGGAGGAGATCGGCGCGGCCCAGCGAGTAGCCGGCCAGCACCTGGGCGATCTGCATCACCTGCTCCTGGTAGACGATGACGCCGTAGGTGTCGGCGAGGATCGTCTCCAGCCAGGGGTGCGGGTACTCGACCTTCTTGCGGCCGTGCTTGCGGTCGATGAAGTCGTCGACCATGCCGCCCTCGAGCGGCCCCGGCCGGTACAGCGCCACCGCCGCCACGATGTCCTCGAGGCAGTCGGGCTTGAGCTTCTTCAGGATCTCGCGGAAGCCGCTGGACTCGAGCTGGAACACCCCGGTGGTGTCGCCGCGCGAGATCATCTTGAAGACCTCGGCGTCGTCCTTGGGGATCGCGGTCTCGTCGAAGCGGGGCTGGCCGTCGGCGGCGCGCTGCTCGTTGATGAGGCGCACGCAGGTCTCGATCACGGTCAGGGTCTTGAGGCCGAGGAAATCGAACTTGACCAGCCCCGCCTTCTCGACCTCCTTCATCGCGAACTGGGTGACGATCTCGTCGTTCTGGCCGCGGAAGCACGGCACGTACTCGTAGACCGGCCGCTCGGCGATCACGATGCCGGCGGCGTGCATGCCGGCGTGGCGGTTGAGGCCCTCGAGCGCGGCCGCGATGTCGAGCAGCTCGCGGTGCATGGGGCTCTCGGCGTAGAGCTGCTTGAGCTCGGGCGTCTGCTCGATGGCCTCGCGCACCGGCGGGCTCTTGCCCTGCACCGGCTCCGGCACCAGCTTGGCCAGCCTGTCGGCCTCGGCGAACGGCAGCTCCATCGCGCGGGCGATGTCGCGGATCACGCCGCGGGCCTTGAGCTGGTGGAAGGTGGCGATCTGGGCCACCCGCTCGCGCCCGTACTTCTCCTGCACGTACTTGATGACCTCGTCGCGCCGGTTCATGCAGAAGTCGACGTCGAAGTCGGGCATCGACACCCGCTCGGGGTTGAGGAAGCGCTCGAACAGCAGCTTGAACTCGAGCGGGTCGATGTCGGTGATGCCCATGGCCCAGGCCACGCACGAGCCGGCGCCCGAGCCGCGCCCCGGCCCCACCGGGATGCCGTGCTCCTTGGCCCAGTTGATGAAGTCCCAGACGATGAGGAAGTAGCCCGAGAACCCCATCTTGTGGATGACCGCGAGCTCGACCTTGCAGCGCTCGCGGTAGGCGTCGGGATCGAAGGCGGTGCCGATGGCGCGGTAGTGGGTGAAGCGGCGGTCGAGGCCGCGCTCGACGACCTCGACGATGTAGCTGTCGAGGGTGTGGCCCTGGGGCACCCCGTAGTTGGGCAGGTAGGTCTTGCCCAGATCGAGCTTGACGTTGCAGCGGCGGGCGATCGCGATCGTGTTCTCGAGCGCCTGCGGCACCTCCATGAACGCGCTGTTCATCTCGGCCGGCGTCTTGAGGTAGTAGCTGTCGACCGCGTGCTTGAGCCGGCGCTCGTCGGCCAGGCTCTTGCCGGTCTGGATCGCCATCAGCACCTCGTGGGCGGCGGCGTCGGCCTGGTCGATGTAGTGGCAGTCGTTGGTCGCCACCAGCGGCATGTCGAGCCGGGCCGCCATCTTGACCAGGGCCTCGTTGAGCTCCTGCTGCTCGGCGGTCCGGGTCGGCATCAGCTCGAGGAAGAAGTTGCCGGCCCCGAAGATGTCCTGGTACTCGCGCGCCACCTGCTCGGCCTGGGCCACGCCGTGCTTGGACAGGGTCTGCGCCACCTCGCCGCCCAGGCAGGCGCTCATCGCGATCAGGCCCTCGTGGCGCTCGCGCAGGAGGTGCTTGTCGACCCGCGGGTTGTAGTAGAAGCCCTTCAGGTACCCCATCGAGTTGAGGTACGAGAGGTTCTTGTAGCCGGTCTCGTTCTCGGCCAGGAGCACGAGGTGGTAGTTGCGGCGGTTGGTGCGGTCGGTGAGCTCGGCGGAGGCGACGTAGGTCTCGCAGCCGAAGATGACCTTGACGTCGTGGGCCTTGGCCTCGGTGTAGAGGTCGATGGCGCCGAACATGTTGCCGTGGTCGGTCACGGCCACCGTGTCCATGCCGCGCTCGCGCAGCTTGGGGAACAGGTCCTTCACCCGGATCGCCCCGTCGAGGAGGCTGTACTGGGTGTGCAGGTGCAGGTGCGTGAACTCCGCCATCGACGGAGCAGCCTAGCGCATCGCCCCGTCACTCCCGAGCCGGCCGGCGGCAGATCCGGCGCGCGGGCTCAGGACGCGAGCCGGTCCAGGTGCTTGCGGGTGTCGACCGCCGCCTCGTCGGCGGCCTCGAGGTCGCCCTCGTCGCACAGGATCTGCAGCTCCTCGAGCTCGATCTGCAGGGCCTCCACGTCCTCGCGCCAGTCCTGACCGCCCTTGCCGGCGGGCGGCGCGTCCTTGTCGATCGCGCCGGCGAGCCCGAGCAGCCGCCGCCGCGCGGCGCACAGGGCCTGGCCGCGCAGGTCGCCGGCCGCCGTCGCCCACACCGGCTCGAACGCGGTCGCGAACGCGGCCACGTCGGCGCGGATCGCGGGCGCCGAGCCCGAG
>CAADGB010000491.1 GCA_900696455.1 uncultured delta proteobacterium | reverse complement strand
TGGCCGAGACGCCGGCGGGGACGGCGGCGCAGGCGGGCGCGGACGCGGCGCCGGCGGTGGTGCAGGCGCTGGCCGAGACGCCGGCGGGGACGGCGGCGCAGGCGGGTGCGGACGCGGCGCCGGCGGTGGTGCAGGCGCTGGCCGAGACGCCGGCGGGGACGGCGGCGCAGGCGGGCGCGGACGCGGCGCCGGCGGTGGTGCAGGCGCTGGCCGATCGTCCTCCCGTCGGCAGCGAGAACCTGCCGGCGCGGACCCCTGGCGCGCCGCCGGCGCAGCTCGGCGACCTCCCGCTCGACGCCATCGATCCCGATCCGCGTCGGCTGCCGGGGCTGCCGGGTATGCCGGGCCGTCCGGGCGCACCGCGCGCGCCGGGCGAGGTGCCGCTCGACGCCATCGATCCCGACCTGCGGCCGCGTCCGGGGCTGCCCGGGCGCCCGGGTCGTCCGGGCGCGCCGGGCGAGGTGCCGCTCGACGCCACCGATCCGTCGCTGCGCCGTCCCGGTCAGCCCGACGCGCCCGGCGCGCCCGGCGCGCCGGCGATCGACGGGATCGATCCGGAGCTGCGCGAGTCGATGCGGCGCTTCGGCGACGCCGCGCTGCTCGATCCGTTCGGGGACGACGAGCTGCTGTTCGACCCCGCGGCGCTCGATCAGCTCATGATCGATCCCGCGCTGCGCCCGCCCGGCGCCGAGGGCGGCGATCCGGCCCGGCCCGAGCTGCAGGGGCTCGACGCCAAGGTCGAGGCCGCGCGCGCCAACCCGCAGCAGAGCCGGCAGCTCCTCGAGGGGGTGCGGGCGGAGTCCGCGCTCAAGAAGCAGGGCATCCAGGCCAAGGTCGAGGCCAAGACGGGCGCGGTCGGCAAGGTCGCGACCAAGGGCGCGGCCGGGGCCGTGGCCAAGGGCGGCAAGAAGGTCCAGACCGCGGCCGGCAAGGGCAAGGTCGCCACCGACAAGGCCAAGGGGCAGGGCGACAAGAAGAAGGTCGAGAAGGCCAAGAGCATCGACGAGCTGAAGGCTCGGCTCGAGACCAGCTTCAAGACCCAGCAGGAGGCGCTGACCACCCGGATCGGCCAGCAGAAGACCGAGCTGGACACCAAGCTCAAGGCCGAGCAGGCGAAGATCGACGTCGAGATGGCGAAGGCGGCGGACGCGCTCGCCAAGGAGCTCGCCACCAAGAACCAGGAGATCGACAAGAAGCTCGCCGAGAAGAAGAAGGCCTACGACAAGCAGCTCGCCGACGACAAGAAGAAGGCCGAGCAGACCTGCAAGACCGAGCAGCAGAAGACCCGCACGACCACCGCCAAGGAGGTCGCCAAGATCGAGAAGCAGGGCGCCGGCGAGGCCCAGAAGGTCATCCAGCAGGGGCACAAGGACGCCGCGGCCGCCCGCGCCGAGGGCAACCGCAAGGCCAGCGCCCTGGCGGCGCAGGCCAACCAGAAGGCCGCCGGCGTCGAGGACGCGGCGCAGAAGAGCTCGATCGTCCAGCAGGGACAGAACCAGGCCGCGGCCGCGCGCAACGCCGCCAACGCCAAGGCCAAGCAGCTCGACGCCGCGGCGCACGCCGAGGCCGACAAGCGCAAGGCGCTGACGAAGCAGCTCGTCGACGAGACCAAGGCCAAGGGGGAGAAGGCGCTCGCCGATCTCGAGACCAAGCTCAAGCAGTCGCTCGACGACCTCGCCAGGAAGGCCGCCGACGGCCTGGCCAAGATGGAGGCCGAGCGCAAGCAGATGGTCGCCGACGTCAAGGCCTTCGAAGACAAGGCCAGGGCCGACCACGCCAAGAAGAACGAGGACGCCAAGTTCAAGATCCACACGCTCAAGCTCGACAGCGAGAAGCGGATCAAGGACATGGAGACCAACGGTCTCAAGGGCATCCAGCAGAAGCGCGACGACATGTTGCTCAAGCTGGAGAAGGGCAACGCCGCCGATCTGGCCAAGCTCGAGGAGGAGACCAACAAGATCGTCGGCGAGATCGAGCAGTCGGTGAAGGCCACGGCGGCGGCCATCGACAAGGAGATCAAGATCGCCCAGGACAAGGCGGCGCACGAGGCCAAGAAGCGCACCGACGCCATCGCCGCCGACGGCAAGAAGCAGCTCGACGAGCTCAACCGCAAGGTGGCGGAGGGCGAGGCCAAGATCGAGCAGATCGACGCCGCGACCAAGGCCGGCATGAAGAAGGCGGCCGAGGACGCTCGGGTCGCGCTCGAGCAGCAGGGCGAGCAGGACCGGGCCGCGATCGTCGCCGGCGCCGATCGCGCGGTGACCGAGCGCGCCAAGTCGAGCGAGCAGTACGAGGCCGACAAGAAGGCCGAGGAGGAGGCGGCGCGGCGCAAGGAGGAGGAGGAGCGGAAGGCCAAGGAGGCCGAGGAGCAGGCCAAGGCCGACGCCGAGAAGAAGAAGGAGGAGGAGAAGAAGGCCGAGGAGGAGCGCAAGAAGAAGGAGTTCGAGGCCAAGACCAAGGGCGCCGCCGACGAGCTGTTCAAGGCGATGGACGGCTGGGGCACCGACGAGAAGGCCGTCTTCAACGCGCTCAAGGGCAAGACGCCGGAGGAGATCGCGGCGATCAAGGAGGCCTACCAGAAGAAGACCGGGCGCTCGCTCGACAAGGATCTGGCCGACGAGATGTCGGGCACCGATCTCAAGGAGGCCAAGGCGCTCCTGTCACCGGACCCGGTGCAGCAGGCGGTGGCGTCGCTGCAGAACGCGACCGAGGGCTGGGGCACCGACGAGGAGAAGGTCAAGCAGACCCTGGCCGGCATCACCGATCCGGAGATGAAGAAGAAGGTCATCGCCGAGTACGAGAAGCAGACCGGCGAGCGGCTGCAGAAGGTGCTCGAGGACGAGGGCATGGCCAAGGAGGGCGTCGACACCGCCGAGTACGCGCGGGCGGAGGAGGACAAGGACAAGGGGCCGCAGCGCGAGCTGTCGGAGGACGAGAAGAAGGGGGCGCGGGCCGCGGTCAGCGAGCTCGAGGGCGCGATGCACCGCTGGGGCACCGACGAGGCCAAGCTGTTCGCGGCGCTCAAGGGCAAGTCGCCCGAGGAGCTCGACTTCATCAAGTCGGAGTACAAGCGCCGCCACGGCAAGGACCTCGACAGCGTCCTCGAGGACGAGCTGTCGGGGACCGACCTCAAGGAGGCGCGGGCGCTGATGTCGGCCGATCCGGTGCAGCAGGCGGTGGCCCAGCTCCACAACGCCGCCGACGGCCTCGGCACCGACAAGGAGAAGGTCCTCTCCACCCTCAAGGACATCAAGGATCCGGAGGTCCGCAAGCAGGTCGCGGCCGAGTACGAGAAGCAGACCGGCGACTCGCTGGGCGCGATGCTCGAGGACGAGCTGTCGGGCATGGACAAGGACCTGGCGGTGGCGCTGTCCGGCGACGCCGAGGGCAACGTCAACCAGGGCGAGGTCGCGGCGATCGAGGCCGACAAGGCGATGCGCGGCGGCTTCCTCACCGACATCTCCGACGGCATGGCCGACACCTTCGGCGTCGACCGCGACGAGATGCGCAAGGCGGTCGGCAACGCGATCCTGCCCGGCCTCGGCGACCTGGTCGGCACCGACATCGGCGGCACCGACGAGGAGGCCCTCTACAAGGCGCTGGAGTCGTGCGAGACCGAGGCGGATCGCAAGAAGCTCAAGGACGCGTACAAGGCGCGCACCGGTCGCGAGCTCGAGGCCGATCTCAAGGAGGAGCTGACCGAGAAGGAGGGCGACGTCACCACCGCCATCCTCGCCGGTGACAAGATCACGGCCGAGGCCGCCAAGATGGCGGCCGCCGCCGACGGGCTGGGCACCGACCGCAAGGCCCTCTACGCCGCGCTCGAGGGCAAGAACAAGGACGAGCGC
Organism: uncultured delta proteobacterium; assembly: GCA_900696455.1. Classification (GTDB taxonomy): domain Bacteria; phylum Myxococcota_A; class Polyangia; order Haliangiales; family Haliangiaceae; genus UBA2376. The sequence goes on along the minus strand of CAADGB010000491.1, from coordinate 31,613 downwards.
GAGGCGATCATCGCCAAGTTCAACGAGAAGTACGGCAAGGACTGGCCCAAGGAGATCGATCCCAAGACCGGCAAGGAGCTGTCGCCGTTCGAGGCGATGTGCAAGGACGAGCTCGACGACCTCGACCAGAAGAAGGCCGCCCAGATCGCCGAGGCCGGCAAGATGGAGGACGGCTTCGCCCTCTACTACGCCATGAACGAGGGCTTCCTGGGCATCGGCACCGACGACGCCGCGCTCAAGGAGAAGCTCAAGGGCAAGTCCAAGGAGGAGGTCCTCGCGCTGCAGAAGGCCTACCTCAAGGCCAAGTGCGAGGCCGAGGGCCTGCCGGTCCCCGACCTCGACAACATGAAGCCGGACGATCCGGCGCTGCAGGCCCTCAACAACGACATCGCCGGCGAGACCTCGGGCCGCACCGGCCACGATCTCAAGCAGTCGCTCAAGGGCAACCCGACCACGCCCGAGGAGATGCTGCAGCGGGCCAAGGAGGACTACGAGTTCGAGCGCAAGAGCTCGGGCTGGATCGGCGAGGCCGGCATGATGATGCTCGTCGGCCCGGTCGGCTACGCCCAGCTCAAGGCGTCCGGCGTCGAGCCTCACGATCTGGCCAACGGCCTGACCGACCTGTGGTCCGACTCGGGCAAGCAGCTCGACAGGGACTACGCCGATCTGGTCAAGGAGTACGAGGCGCTCAAGGCCAAGTACGAGGCCGACCCCGAGCTGGCCAAGCTGCCGCCCGAGGAGCGCAAGAAGAAGATCGACGAGGCCATGATGGCCGACCTCAAGCAGTCGGGGCAGGCCGACTACGTCGAGGGCTCGGTCAAGCAGTTCGGCGAGGCCAAGGACGCCACCGCCGACGCGGTCGGCACCGCGGTCGCGATCGCGGTCGGCGCCGTCATCACGATCGCCTCGGGCGGCACCGCCGCGCCCGCGCTGGTCGCCCTCATCTCGGGCCTGGCCGGGGTGTCGGCCAAGATGATCATCAAGGGCGCCTCGATGTCGAACGAGGAGCTGGTGCAGGAGCTGGCGCAGGTGGCGGCCGAGGCGATCGCCGCCGGCGTGGTCAAGCTCCCCAAGATCGACGCCGCGATCTCCAAGCTGGCGGGCAAGTTCGGCAACGGGCTGGCCGCCAAGATCATCCAGGAGGCGCTGGAGGAGGCGATCGAGAGCGGGACGGAGGAGCTCATCAACGCGCTCCTCGACGAGGATCTGTACAAGGGCGACCTGGCCGACTTCGCCAAGGGCATCGGCGGCCGCGTCGGCAAGGCGGCGCTCACCGGCGCCGGCGCCGCCGTGGTCTCGACCGGGTTCGGCGACCTCATGCCGGGCATGCAGAAGCTCGCCACCAAGGGCGCCACCGGCAAGGCCGTCAACTCGGCGATCAACCAGGCGGTGGGTGCGGCGTTCACGACCGCGATCGATCCCAACACCTACCAGGGCAGCGGCGCCGACGTCGCGCTGGCGTTCGGCAAGTCGATGGGCTCGGCCGCGGTCCGCGGCCTCCGCGACGGCTACAGCTCGGGCGAGGGCTGGAAGTCGGGGCCGATCAGCAAGGCCGACACCAAGGCCGAGGGGCCGACCAAGGCCAAGGCCGACGTGACGACCACCGGCACGGCGACCACCGCCGACGGCGACGCCAAGGTCGAGGTCAAGACCACGGCCGACGTCGACAAGGGGCCGAGCTCGGTCAAGGTCGACGCCACCGCCGAGACCACGATCGAGACGTCCAAGGGCAGCGAGACGGTCAGCGAGTCGACGTCGAAGACGCTGCCGCTCGACACCCAGCAGGACACCAAGGGCGACAGCAAGGACACCAAGGGCACGACCCAGGACGGCGACGGCCGGGTCACGCCGGTCGATCCCGACAGCCACGTCGACAAGGATCCGTCCAGCGCCGAGTCGACGCCGCTCGACGGCATGGACGGTGCCGGACCGGATTCGAAGGTCCCGGTCGACACCAACGCCAAGACCCAGGCCGAGATCGAGGCCGCCAAGCAGGCCCACGCCGGCGGCGATCCGGTCGCGCTCGAGCACGCGATCAAGGCCCTGCCCGGCACCGCCAACCTCAACGTCGTCGCCGACGCCACGCCCGGCCCGCTCGCCGCCAACCAGATCACGGCGACCCAGGCCGCCAAGCTCCTGGTGATGATGGACTCGGCGATGAAGTCCAAGGTCGGTCAGGACGCGCTCAAGGCGCTCCAGGACCTGGGCGTCGAGCTGACCATGGAGGCGGGCGTCGGCTCGTTCCGGCAGGGCAACCGCATCAACATCGATCCGTCGATGGCGTCGAACGGCCAGGAGCTGGCCGGCATCCTCGCCCACGAGGTCCACCACGCCAAGACCTTCGACTCCGACGTCGACATCACCCAGAGCCGCGACCAGTACGTCGCCGCGACGCTCAAGAACGAGGCCGAGGCCCAGGCGGCGCTGTTCGAGCACTACCAGCAGACCGGCAGCATCGCCGGCGCCCAGAACCAGTTCGGCGCCACCCAGTACTTCAGCGCCTACGACGCGGCCGCCAAGGCCTTCGTCGAGGCCAACCCGCAGGCGACGCCGGCCGAGGTCCACGCCCACGCCAAGCAGGCCGGCATCACCGCGCTCACCCAGGTCTTCGGCGACGCCATCCCGTCGACGTCGGTCGACGAGAACGGCGACCTCATCCCCGGCAAGCCCGCCAACTACGCCGAGCTCTACGGCGGCTTCCACGACGCGCACTCGCCGGTCGGCCTGGTGGCGCAGAACACCGGCAGCCCGATCCCCAGCACCCAGGCCGCGCCCGAGGGCGTGGTGCCGGTGGAGGGGCCCGATCCCAAGCTGGTCGCCCTGACCCAGCAGGCCTACGACAAGTACTCGACCACGCTCGGCGACGCCAAGGCGCTGCTCGAGAACGTGCTGGGCGGGCTGGGCGAGGTCCAGGGCCGGGCCAAGGATCCGGTTTCGGCCGCCAACCGCCTGCAGCGGGCGATCGACAACTTCGGCGCCAAGGTCACCGACGTCGACAGCGCGATCGCGAACATCTGGGACGCCATCGGCACCCGCATCGTCGTCGGCCAGGCCTCGCCCGAGGTCATGGCGCAGGTGGTGCAGAAGCTGCAGGACGCCATCGCGTCGGGCCAGCTCAAGATCTCGATGATCAACAACCTCCACGGTCAGGGCGCCAAGCCGTACCTGAGCGCGGAGCAGGTCAAGGCCCTGGCCGACGCCGGCAAGGCCGCCACCGGGGCCGAGGTCACGACCAACGCCTCGAAGGTGATGCCGGGCGGCTTCACCTCGGTCTGCATCTACGTCGAGTACGCCAACGGCGTGAAGGGCGAGATCCAGATCATCGGCCAGGAGGCGATGGACATCGCCGGGGTCGAGCACATCCCCTACGACGTCGGCATCGGCAAGCCGCTGGTGCGCGGCATCGATCCGTCGCTGCAGCCCGAGCTGGCGTCGATCGTCGGCCCCATCGAGGGCGCGATCAAGGCGGTCAACGCCGACCCCACGCTCAAGGCCGCCTACGAGCAGTACCTGTCCCAGATGTACGCCCACGCGCGCAACCTGGAGATGGGCATCGAGTCGGTCGCGCCCGACCTGCCGGCCGGCATCGACAAGGCGCTGTCGGTCGAGGGCCTGAAGCAGGTCTACGCCGCGATCGAGGCCCTCAAGGCCAAGCAGAAGGCGCTGGAGGCCGAGCAGAAGGAGACCAAGGGCGAGGTCAAGGCGCCGTCCCCCAAGGTGGTGGTGGTCCCCAACCCCGAGGCCGACGCGATGTCGCCGCCGACGAGCAAGCAGGAGCTGCTCGCGTTCGTCCAGAAGAAGTACGGCAACGTCATCGACAAGTACGTCGGCGCCGACAAGACCGCCAACCCCAAGTACGAGTCGCTCCTGGCCGAGCTGCAGGCGGTCAAGCCCGGCGAGTGGGCCAGCGATCCGGAGAAGGCGGCGGCCGCCCTCGACAAGTGGATGGCGATCTCGGCCGAGATCGAGGCCGAGACCGGCAAGAGCGAGGCCGACCTGCGCGAGCTCTACAACATCGTCGAGAAGACCGACATGCCGCGGTGGCTGTCGATGATGGAGGGCAAGACCGACAAGGAGAAGGCCGAGCTGCTCTACGAGATGCGCAAGGAGTGGCGCATCCTCGTCCGCGACCTGATGACCGACGACAACGCGAAGGAGATCCTCTACCTCCGCGATCGCGCCCTGTCCGGTCACCGGACCGGCCCGGCGATGCAGGACCTGCTCGACCGCAACCTGGCCAAGACCGGCGGCGACCTCGACGCCGCCTACCGCCGCATCGTCGAGAGCGCCATGCGCTCCAACGAGCGCGTCAACAAGGGCATCACCGGCAGCGCGACCGGCATCAAGACCGAGGGCGACGCCAAGAACGACAACAAGAGCGAGGGTGAGCAGAAGACTGAGCTGGAGGACGCGAAGAAGCAGCTCGTTCCGGCGCCGCTCAAGGGCGCTCCCACGCAGACCTCGAACGATATCGACGTGCTGTTCGAGCAGGCGGCGGAGGCCGATCCGATCCTCCGCGCCCTGACCGCCCAGATCGCCGCCGAGACCGGTGGTCAGCCGATGTTCCCGCCGGGCCTGAAGGGCAAGGAGCGGACGATGGAGAAGATCGCTGCCGACTACGGCGGCGACGCATCTCGCATCATGGACCTCTCGCGGGCCTCCATCGTCTACGACAACTTCGACTCACTCCAGAAGGGCCTGGCCGCGCTGGAAGGCAAGGTCGAGATCGTCCGTGACAAGAACCGCTTCGAGAAGCCTACGTCGGCCGGCTACCGCGATGTGACGCTCAACCTCCGGATGCCTAACGGGCACATCGTCGAGCTGCAACTTCACCTCAAGCAGATCATGGAGGTGAAGCAGGGCAAGGGGCACGACATCTACGAGCAGGTCCGGACGATCGAGGCCAAGGCGCAGAAGGAAGGGCGTGACCTGACCGCTGAAGAGGTCGCTCAGATTCAGAAGCTGGAGGCCGAGTCGCGCGCGCTCTATGACGCCGCGCTGGCCAACGCGATGAGCCCAGACGACGACGCGGGCGGCACGGCGACGCGCAATGCCCAGCGCGTCGCGGAGACCAAGGCGGAGCGAGAGAAGGCCTTTGCGGAGCTGGGCGTGCAAGGTGAGACGGGTCGACACGGCGGAACCGAGGTCCATAGCCACTTCCTGGGCGTGATCTCCAACGAGGTGTTCGCCGAGAAGTACGGCGGCTGGATGAACCTGCTGACCGAGATCGTGAAGCTCAACGAGAGCGCTCCTCAGCTCGCCCACAAGCTCAACAAGGACGGGACACGCGTCGTCTCCCGCGGGACCGCCGGCGATGCTCTGCGGATCGCGACCCAGGCACTCGAGGCGATCCAGAACGAGACACATCCGCAGATCGTCGCCCTCAAGGAGCGACTTGCTGGCAACCCTGCGCTCGCCACCGAGCTGCGGACCCTGAAGGACCGGCTGGCAAGAGGGGCGTGTGATACCTGTCTCGCCGCGAGTGAAGAGACCGACTTCAACAGCGCCTACGAGATCCGCGACGAGCTGATCAAGAACAAGGTCGGCGGCGACAAGGCGGCGAACGAGTCGCGCGAGGCGAAGGCGGCTCGGGAGAATGCCGCGTATTTCGAGCTGGCTGTGCTCACGGTGCGTCGCCTCATCGAGGACGGGATCCTGCTCACGGAGCAGTCAAACAGCATCAAGAAGCTCCAGGACCGCTTCGTCGGTCCCGACGGCAAGGGCGATCCGGGGCTGATCGCCCGCGCGATCGCTCAAGTTATCGGCGAGATCGAACAGGACGATCCCGAGCGAGCCGCCTTCTTGAGAAAAGAGCTACGCGTCGTCTTCCTGTCGATGGGGCTCTCGGCGTTCTACGGCAAGCAGGATCGACGGTGGGAGGGGTTCCTCGATCAGGTCCTTACCAAGGAACAGAAGGCGGAGCTCGAGAAGCAGCTCGCCGGCAAGAAGGGCTACGAGCGGACGAAGGTGCTACGTGCGTTCGAGCGGGCCGACAACCAGAGCAAGTGGCTCGTCGAGCTGGTCAATCAGTTCGGTTACGATCAGGCCGTCAGCGTCCTCCGCGGTGAGCTCGACAACCTGCGCGCGCAGCTCGCCGATCAGCAGAAGGACGGGAAGCAGGGCACCCAGGCCCAGCGGCGAATCGCCGAGCTCGAGGGCTACATCGACGAGCTCACCCAGCCTGGCCCGGACGGCAAGCCGAACCGGTTCCAGGGCATGCAGAAGACAGGCGTGGTGCATCGTTCCGACATCGTTGGGATCGACACCGCCGGACAGGAACTCTACGAGTTCACGCCGACCGGGCGCGAACGCTTCAAGATCATGTACCTGGCACTGGTCGAGGCCGCGCGCGCCAAGGGCGAGGTGCTGGTGTTCCGCCCCCACGTCGGCGAGGGTGCGATCAACCCCGAGCGTGGCGCGTTCTGGAACGCGTTCAACAACCGCTGGGAGGGGCCAGACGGCAAGCCCATCCACTACGAGCGCGCCGAGCGCAACGTCACGGCCATGCTCAAGGTGCTACTCGAGCTGAAGGAGCAGGGGCTCCTGGATCCGAGAGCCGTGACCATCCGATTTGGCCACGCGACCCATACGAATCCGGAGCAGGCTGCGTTGATGGCTGAGCTGGGCGTGATCGCCGAGGCCAACCTAGGATCGAACATTGCCACCAACGTGGTCGATCAAGCTACCGGTGAGGAGGGCGCGCGGGGCAAGAAGACGGAGGAGGACTTCGAGGATCACTCGTTCCTGACCCTCCTGTTCAATCGCGTGCAAACCATCCTCAGCACCGACGGTCATGCGGTCGAGAAGACGACCATGGGCGATGAGTACGCTCGTGCCCACAAGATCATCGAGAAGTTCCTGGCTGGCAACATGACGGTGCGCGTGACGCCGGAGCAGGCTGCCGGGCGAGGAACGCGCAAGGGGCAGTGGGTCGAACTCAGCGTCGCCGAGCTCAACCCGGACGAGCTGGAGCGCTTCATCCAAGCCTACCGCCAGCTCCACGCGTGGGCGCGACAGTACCGTGAGACCGGACAGCGAGGCGGCTCGCCACTGGCGGACTGAGGCCCGCTGAGCCGTGATGGCCGCGATCGATCGTGGTACTGTGGCGGCGATGGATCTGCCCGGCGCACCGCGTTCGACCGCCGAGGTGCGGTTCTTCGCCGAGGAGGCGCCGTGTGAGCGTTGCGGAGGCACGGGGTGGTCGAAGGGCGATCCCGGTATGGGCGCGGGCTGGTACCGGGGGCAGTGCGCCCACTGCGGCGCAGCGCGCGAGCTCCGCTTCGAGCCAGTGACGTTCGAGGCCGAGCCGTTCACGCTGGGACCGCCCGGTACGACGTCGCGCGTGCTCGACGCCGGGCGCCTGCGGGCGATCGCGGATCGCGAGCTTCGGCTGGTGCCGGCGGATCCAGGAGAGCTCGCCACGGTGGTGGCCTTCAACGAGGCACGTCGGCACCTCGTGCGTGGGCGCACCGCGCTCAACGAGCTGGCCAGCCACCGGCCCGACGACGCCGGGGTCGCCGCCGAGGCCCGGGCGGCGGCGGAGCTGTGGGAGCGCTTCAAGGCCGCCAAGGCCGACATCGAAGCCACGCCTGGGGCCCAGCCGATCGCGACCACGCTGGAAGGACGGGTGCGGCAGCACGCGGCCTGGCTGCGACGCGACCGTCGGGGGGATGGGCGCCTCGAGCTGCGGGGCGAGGTCTTGCACGGTGCCGGGCACGGCCTGGCGACGGCGATGCTCGACCACGCCGTCATCGCGGACTGCACGTTCACGCGCGTGGATCTCTCGTACGCACACCTGCATCACGCGGTGCTGGCGCGTGCGCGCTTCCTGGACTGCCGCCTGAGCTTCTGCGAGCTCGACGAGGCCGAGCTCGATGACTGCGATCTGGCCGGTTCGCGGTTGTCGCTGAGCGACCTGCGTGGGACGCGGCTGCGCGGCGGGGACTGGCGAGGGGTTGCGGCGGGACGCAGCACATGGCGCGCGCAGGTGACGGGGCTCGATCTTCGCGACGCGTCGCTTCGCGACGCGGTGCTGGACGGCAGCGTGTTCGAGCGCTGCGACCTGCGGGGAGCCGACCTCGGGCGCGTGGAGCTCACGCTGGTGGCGCTCGGGACGGCGCGGCGGACGCGGTTCGTCGAGTGCGATCTCCGCGGGCTGAGGCTGGATGGGCTGCGGCTCGACGGCACGGTGTTCGAGCGGTGCAGGATGCACGGGCTGGTCGGTCGTCCCGTGCTCGAGGGCGAGGTGGCCATCATCGATCCCGACCTGTCGGCGGACGGCGCCGGGATCCCCGAGCCGGAGGCGGGCGCGCGGCTGCTCGCGAGCTGGCAGGGGGGCGGCTGATGCGGCTCGATGAGGCGCTGGCGCAGCCCGGGCCGCTCCTCGTCGTGCGTGAGCGTGCGAAGGCGCCCGATGCCCGGCCGCGGATCTCGATCCATCGCGCCGATGGAGAGCGGCTGGTCTCCCTGGCCGAGAGCGAGGACCCGGCCGACCGCGAGCGAGCGTTCGACGCGGTTCGGCGCGGGGGCGCGCGTCTGGGAGACGGTGATCCTCGGGCGGGGAAGGTGTGGTGCTTCGATAGCGAGGGATTCCAGATCTGGGCGCCCTCTGGCACGGTACACGGCGTCCGGGGGGGCGCCGTCCGCCGTCCTGACGGGCAGGCCGTCGAGACCGGCGATGTCGAGCTCGTGGTCTCGTTCGTGGACGATGCTCGCCGAGCGAATGGTGTCATGATCGTCGCCGACGAAGAGGAGTTCATCGTAGCCGAGGAGCGAGACCCCGATCGGGTGCTCGGCCCGGTCGAGTCTCGCTGGATCTCCGAGCTGGGCGCGACGCTCGCCGCCTGGCTCGGGGCGCGACATGTCGACGAGCTCGACGAGCGGAGCGACCCGCCATGACCGAACGCCCGGACGAGGAGCTTCCCCCCGCACGGTACTTCATCGTCGGCGCGCGCCCGGTGCGTCTGGTGCCGCGCGCCGACGGTGGCCTCGGGGTCGAGGCGATCGACTGGGGGACCGGCGAGATGGTGCGCGCCACGCAGTACCTGACCCGCGTCCTCACCGGGGATGGCGAGGTCGACGAGGTCGACGAGGCCGAGTTCGAGCGCGCGGTCGCCGAGATCCGCGCGCGGTTGCCGGCGCGCTGAGGCGATGCTCCAGGCCGTCGCGGTCTCGCCCTTCCACGCGAGCGACCATGTCGTCCTGGGGGCGGCCCTGTGGACGGGCGTTGCGGGCATGGACGCGACGCCGTGAAGGCCGAACACCTCCCGCCCGCGGTCCGCGAGGCCATCCTCGCGGTACTGCGGCAGCGGACGGGACATGCCGCCGGGCTGCCCGATCCGCTGCCGGTCGGTCGTCTGATCTTCCTGCGCGACCCGGCGGTGAGAGGCGGTGACTCGACACGGGTGATCGCCGGGGCCGGGGACAGCGGTTACCACCTCGACTACTTCCGGCGGGACGAGCACAGCGCGTGGCACGCACGGATCCACGCGGACGGCCGCGAGGAAGACCTCGAGAACTACGAGGGGCAGGTCGGGCTGAAGGTCTTCCCCGATCCCGCGGAGAACGAGCGCGAGCGGCAGCGCGTGTACGCCCACAACGCGCAGGTGCGAGAGCTGCTGCGCAAGAAGGGCTTCGAGGACTGACATGCCGAGCGCCGCGAGGCCGTGCTCGGTGCATATCGGGACCTGCTGGCGCGGGCGCAGGTGATATCGTGACCGCGATGGAGCTGCCGTCGAGGCCGAGGAACACGAGCGAGGCGCGTTTCTTCGTCCAGCACGCTCCGTGCGAGCGGTGCGGTGGAACCGGGCTCGCGGACGAGAGGCCGGCGTACGCCGAGGGCCGCTACACCGGGCGATGTGCAGGATGTGGGGAGCCACGCGTCTTCTCGTTCCCACCGGTCGATCGGAGCATCACGCCACCCCTGTTCCACCTGGGGCCGCCTGGCGAGCCGACGCGGCTCTTCGACGCGGCGCAGCTGCGAGCGATCGCGGACCGGCGGCTGGCCGAGGTCGCGCCCGACCCCACGACGCACGCGACGCTCGAGAGCTTCCGGCGTGGGCGCTATCACCTCGAGCGGGCGCGCGTCGCCCTGAACGAGCTGGCCAAGCATCGCCCCGATGACGCCGCGGTCGCCGCCGAGGTCGCGCGGATCGCGCAGCTCCACGCCGCGTACCAGGCCGCGGAGGCGGTCGTCGACGCCAAGCCGGGGGCGCACCCACCGGCGCGCAGCCTCGACGATCGCTTCAGCGCGCACCGGCACTGGGTCAAGCGGGGGCGGGTCGGCGACGGGCGGCTGGAGCTGCGGGGCGAGCAGCGCTTCGACCTCCAGGCCACCACCAAGTCGTTCGTGGCGGCGGTGGTCGAGGACACGGTGCTCGAGCGCGTGAACCTGTCGTTCGGTGACTTCACCGAGGCGGTGCTGCGCCGGTCGAAGCTGGTCGCCTGCGATCTGGGAACGACGCGGTTCGAGCGGGCGACGCTCGAGCACTGCGACCTCCGCAGCTCGCGCCTGAGCATGGCCGAGCTCACGAACGTGACGGCGGCGGGCGGGGACTGGCGCGGGATCGTCGCCGGCCGGAGCACCTGGCGCGGACGGTTCGTCGAGCTGGATCTGCGGGACGCCGGGCTCCGCGACAGCAAGCTGGAGGAGGCGTCGTTCGAGCGGTGCGACCTGCGCGGGGTCGATCTGCGGCGCCGCGACGACCTGCCGGCGCTGGGGATCGCGGCGCGGACGCGGTTCGTCGAGTGCGCCCTGCGGGGCGCCAAGGTCGAGGGCTGGCGGCTCGACGGGGTGGTGTTCGAGCGCTGCCGCATGCACGGGATCGAGGGGACGCCGGTGGTGGAGGGGGAGGTCCAGGTCGCGGACGCCGATCTCTCGGAGGCGGGCGACGGCGGGGCCGACGCCGTCGGCCGCGCCCGGCTGGTGGCGGCCTGGCGCGGGCCCGGAGGCGCCTGAGGTCATGCCGCGCCTGGTCTCGACCCGGATCGAGCTGGAGGCGGGCGCGCTGGCGCAGCTCCGCGAGGCGATCGGCCGCGATGCGCCGGCGTTCCGGCCGCGGCTCGACGGTCCGTTCGAGGTCCTCGAGCTGGCGCAGGCGTACTTCCCGACCCACCGGATCCTGGAGGTGGTGGCGACGAGCGAGCCGGTCCGGCGCGTGGTCGTGGCGATGGGGCCGGTGGGCGTCCGGGTGCTGACCGGGCACGTGGAGCACCTGCACGCGATGATCGACGTGGAGCGCGTCCACGAGGTCCTGGGGCCTCGCGAGCGCGCGGCCGCCTACGCCGAGGCGGCGGACGCGTGGACCCGCGCCGCCGACGACGAGCTCGTGCTCGACGACTTCAGCGAGATCCCGTGGCGGGCGGACCTCGACGCCGCGGCCCAGCAGCAGATCGCGCGGCTCGAGACCATGTACGCCAGCGACATCGAGCCCGCGATCATGCGCCACACCTACACCGGGTGGGAGCGGCGCTTCTTCGTCGTGTCGGGCCAGCGCCTGATCGATCGCCGGCTCCAGATCCCCATGGACGGCAAGCTCCGGCCCGAGGACGAGGTGGTGGCCGAGGATCTCCCGGTGGAGCGCGCGGCCCCGGGCCGGTGACGACCGGGCCGGCGCGGTCACGCGGTTGCTGCGGGGCGGAGGTGGCCAGGCGCGCGTCCAGCGCGGCTCGCGGTGCGCACGATGCTACGATGGCGCGCTGGACGTGACCGGAACCCCGCGCAGCCTCGATGAGGTCGTCTTCCTGGTCCGCGAGACGCCGTGCGAGGGGTGCGGACAGCAGCACACGGTCCGGCCGACGATCGAGAACGACGAGGCCGGCCGGTTGATCGTCCGTGGGACGTGCGATCGGTGCGGCCGGGCGCGCGAGCTGCGCATGGCGCCGGTGAGGAGCTACGCCGGCGTGCCCGACGACGCGATGGCCATCGGCGACGAGCCGTCGGAGATCCTGAGCGACGCCATGCTGCTGGCGGCGGCCGAGCGCGACCTGGCCGAGGTGCCGGCAGCGGTCGCGTCCGAACCTGCCGCCGCGCGCAAGGGCCATCTGTTCCTGCGCGCCGCGCTGCGCGCGGTCAACGAGCTGGGCAAGCTGGTCGCCGCCGACCGCTCCGGGATCCCGATGGCGAAGGTCGAGGCGCTGCGGGCGCAGATCGCCGCGCGCCTGCCAGCGTGGGCCGCGGCCGCGCCGCCGCTGCCCGCCTTCCGGGCCCCCGCGACCCTGCGCGACCTCGAGCCGGCGCACCGGGCGTGGGTCGAGCGCGGCCGCACCGGCGACGGGCGGCTCGTCCTGCGCGACACGGCGCTCGGCGACATGCGCCACGGTCCGCGGACGCTGGTCGCGGCGTCGTTCGAGCGCTGTCGCTTCGACCGGAGCGAGGTCAGCTCGGGGACCCTCGACGAGTCGTCCTTCGTCGAGTGTTCGATGGTCCGGATCAACCTGTCCAGCGCCAAGCTGCACGGCGCGCGCTTCGTCGGCTGCCGGCTCGCCGAGGCGACGCTGTCGCTGGCCGAGCTCCGCGACGCGGTGATCGAGCGCGGCGACTGGCACGGGATGGCGGCCGGGCGCAGCTCCTGGCACCGCGCGCGGGTGACCGGGGTCGACCTGCGCGAGACCCGGCTGCGCGACGCGGTGCTGGACGACGCGGTCTTCACCAGGTGCGATCTGCGCGGGGTCGACCTGCGGCGCGACAACGAGGTGCTGCGGACGCTGGGCACCGCGCGCCGGACGCGCTTCCTCGACTGCGATCTGCGCGGCGCGCTGGTCGCGGGCTGGCGGCTCGACGGGACCGTCTTCGAGCGCTGTCGTCTGCACGGCATCGAGGGCGAGCCTCGGTTCGAGGGCGCCATCCAGGTCCTCGCGGCTGATCTCTCCCCCGAAGGGGATCGCAGCATCCTGGGGATCCGATGGCCGACCAGTCCGTCATGACCGTCGACGAGGCATGGATCGACCCCATGAGGACGGTCGCGGCGGCGACGCGCGGCCCTCGGTGCTCGCTCGGGCTCGCGGGAGGCCCGGGATGAGGTGTCCACGTTGTGGCTCGCCGAGCGTCCGGCCGGCGGGCTTCACGCTGGCGGCGGACCCGACGTCGGGGTGGTCGCGCACGGTCTACGAGCCGGGGGGCGGTGCCGCGCCGCGCGTCGACGGGATCCGGGCGCTCGGACCCGCCGGGTGGCGGGTGGCGAGGTCGGCACCCGGGGCCGCGCGGCGCGGCGCGGCGACCGGAGCGCGGAGCGGCGTGGTAGCGTCGGCTCGATGACGGCGAGCACGATGACCCTCGAGCAGGCCCTCGCGTACCCCGGGGAGGTGCTGGCGGTGTGGGACCGGACGGGCCCGGAGGCGACGCTCACGGTGTACGCGGTCGCCGGGGGCGCGCTGCAGCGGCTGGCGACCGCGGCGGGCGGGGAGCGCGAGGGGCGGGCGGCGGCGCTGCGCGAGCGCGGGGTCCGGCAGGGGGCGTCGAACATGCCGGGGCCGTTCGTGTGGAGCCTGGACGGCGGGCTGACGGTGTGGTCGCTGATCCGGCCGGTGGGCGTGGTGGCCGAGGGCGACCGGGAGCTGATCCGGGCGCCGGGCGGAGCCCGGGTGCGGGCGGCCGACGTGGCGCGCGTGGTGTCGTTCTTCGACGAGGACTCGCCGGGGCACCGCGGGGTGAAGGTCGTGACGAAGGGCGGCGCGGAGGTGGTGGTGGTCGAGGAGGACTCGCCGGCGGCCCGGCTCGACCCGACCTACGGCGTCGACCACGTGATGGTCGAGGGGGCGTGGGCGACGTTCCTGGGCCGCGATCTGGCGGCGTGGCTGGGCGTGCCGCACGAGGACGAGCTGCCCTGAGCGCGGGCGCCGGGATGATCGGCCGGGAGAGCGATTGAGTTCGCCGGTCGCGGGCCCTAAGGTAGCGGCCAGCATGAGCACCACGCCCGACGCGGACGACTGGGGACCGGTGCGCGCGGCGGCGGCGCGGGCGGTGGCGGCGCTGGCCGGCCGCGCGGACGAGGTGCCCGACGGCGGCGGCTTCGAGCCGGTGGTGGAGCGGTTCGCGGTGGCCCACCCGGGGTGGACCGCGGGCGCGGTCGAGCTGCGGCTGGGGGCGTCGCCGCGGCTGACGATGACCGGGACCGAGCCCACCGACGCCCGCTACGTCGACGTGGTCGTGCTGTCGCCCAGCGGCGGCAGCGAGACCACGCGGACGATCCTGCGCGGCACGACGACGCAGGTGTTCGAGCTGTTGCGCTCGCTCGAGGTCCCGCGCCAGGTGGTGACCACCCTGCGCGACCTGGCCGAGACCCAGCGCCGGCTCGGGCTGGTCTAGGCGCGCCGCGCGAGGCGCGGCGCGCCGGCGCGCCGCGCCCGGGCACCCGGGCGGCGGGGCCGGGTGTAGGATCGGACCGCCCATGAAGCTCGGCCGCACCACCATCACGCTGTCGGCGGAGGAGCAGGCGCAGCTCCGCGCCGCGGTCGAACGCGACGCGGTCGAGTTCTCGCCGCGCCTGGCCCACCCGCTGATGATCGATCGCATCGACCAGCCGTGGTTCCGGCGCCACCGCATCCTCGACGTGAGCTCGGCGCTGCCGTTCCCGGCCCGCCGTGTCCACGTCGCGGCGCCCGCCGCCGGCGACGGCGGCATGAAGGTGCTGACCCACCACCTCGAGCACCTGCAGGCGGTGGCCGCCCACGATCCGCCGCTCGATCTCGACGACGAGGAGCGCGCCGCCGCCTACGCCACCTACGGCAACGCGTGGACCCGCGCCTACGCCCTGGGCGAGCTCAAGATCGGCAGCTTCTCCGACATCCCCTGGTTCGCCAGCCTCGACGCCGCCCAGGAGGCGACGATCGCCGACCTCGCCCGCCGCTTCGCCGACGCCATCGCGCCCGAGGCGCGGCGGCGGGTCGACGACGGCTGGGCGTTCCACGGCTGGGTCGTCGCCCACCGCCGCCTCATCGAGCGCGAGCTGGTGGTGCCACGCGACGGCCAGCTCCGCCGCACCGACACCGTCCACGCCGAGGACCTGCCGCTGCCGGCGGGCAACCAGTGGCGGATCGTGAACAACCGCATGATCCCGGTGGGGTGACCCACCGCCGACTCCACGCCCCGGAGGGCCGCCATGGCGATGTCGATCGATCAGGCGTTGCAGTACCCGGGGGAGCTGGTGGCGGTGTGGGACGAGGCCGGCGGCGGCGGCCGCCTCCTGATCTGCGCCGTGGCCGACGGCCGGCTCGGCGTCCTGGCCACCGCCGAGCTCCCCGCCGCCGAGCGCGCGGAGCGCACCGCCCTGCTGCGGGCGCGCGGCGTCCGGATCGGCGCCACCGAACGTCGCGGCCCCTACTACTGGAGCCGCGACGGCGGCTTCACGGTGTGGTCTCTCCTCGAGACCGTGGTCGACAGCCGCGACGATCGCCTCTGGGTCGCCGGCCGGGGGGAGCTCGAGCGCGCCGAGGCCGCGCTGGTGGTGTCGTTCCTGGGGAAGTCCCTCGGTCACCGCGGCGTCCTGGTGGTGACCGGCGACGGCCGCGAGCTGGTGATCGCCGAGGAGCACGATCCGGCCGCCGACCTCGACCCGGCCTACGGGCGCGCCGACGCGGTCGCCGACGCCGCCTGGGGCTCGTGCCTGGGCCGGGAGCTGGCGGCGTGGCTCGGCGTGCCGCACCGCGACGACCAGCCGTGACGGCGACGGGTGTCCTCGCCCGAGCGAGCGGCGTTGCCGGCGGCCAGGGCCGCGAGCTCGAGCACGCCCACCCGCGCGGCCTCGTCGCGGCGGGCGGTCACGGCGCCACCGCCGCCGCGCCCCGGGCGCGCAGCGCGGCCAGGCGGGCGTGGCACGCGCCGCTGATGGTCTCGGCCAGGGCCTCGACCTCGACCTCGACCTCGGGGAGCCCGGCGGGGACGCCCCGCGCCATGAGCGCGGCGGCGTGGCGATAGGCCTCGACAGCCTCGCCCGGACGGCCCACGCCCTCGAGGCAGACCGCGAGCGCGTACGGCGCCAGCCAGCGATCGCTGGCCAGGAAGCGGGCCCGGCGCAGGTGCTCGATGGCGAGGGCGAGCTCGCCGCCGCGCTTGGCGGCGAGGCCGCGGCGCAGGTGCTCGACGGGATCGAGGGCGGCGCCGGCCGCCGGCGTGGCCACCGCGCCGGGGCGAGGCGCGGGCGCGGGCGCGGGCGCGGGTCCGACGGCCAGCGCCGACGCCGGCGCGGGGACGCTCGCGGGGCGCGCCGGCGCCTGGCGCGCGGCGGCGCGCGTCGTCGTCGTCGTCGTCGTCGTCGTCGTCGTCGTCGTCGTCGTCGCCGGGGCCGGACCGACGTCGGTCGCGGCGGCGGGCAGGAGCGACTGCTCGACGGCGCCGACCAGGAGCTCGGCGCCGGCCCGGCAGGCCGCGGCCAGGCGGCGCGTGATGGCGACCACCTCGGCGTGCTCGAAGTAGATGAGCACGTTGCGGCACACCACGAGGTCGAAGCGGCTCCAGCCGGCGGGCGGCGCCGCGTCGGTCACCAGGTTGTGGCGCGCGAAGCTGACCGTGCGCCGCACCGGCTCGCGGACCTCCACCGTGGCGGCCGGGCCCTGGTCGAAGTAGCGCGCGCGCCACGACGACGGCGCCGCCGCCAGCCCGGCCGTCCGGTAGCGCCCGCCGCCGGCCCGGCGCAGCGCCTCCACGCTGATGTCGGTGGCGCGCACGCGCGGGCGCAGGCCGCGGTCGAGGAGCGCCATCGCCACGGTGTACGGCTCCTCGCCCGACGAGCAGCCCGCCGACCACACGTAGACGTCGTCGAGCCCGGCCCGCCGGCAGCGATCCTCGACGCGGGCGAGCGCGACCTCGAGGCGGCCCAGCTCGCGCCCGAACCAGGTGAGGCCGACGGTGACCCGCGCCACCAGCAGGTCGCGGATGTCGTCGCCCGCTGGCGCTGGCGCTGGCGCCGGCGCCCGGGCCGCGGCCAGGAGCTCGTCGACCGACGCCAGGCCGAGCTCGCGCGCGAGCGCGGCGAGGCTGGCGCCGATCACGTCGCGGCGGTGGTCGGCGACGCGCATCCCGGTCCAGTCGCGGAGCCAGCCCTGGAGGGCGCGCCACTGGGCGTCGGTCATCGCGCCCCCTGGTGCGCGACGCTGCGCAGGAGCGCGGGCAGCTCGGCGGCGGTCACCGCGGTCGCGCCCGGCACCGCCGCCAGCGCCCGCCGCGGCATGGCGTCGATCGCGGCGTCGGCGGGATCCTGGACCACGGCCAGGCCGCCGCCGTGCGCGATCGCGGCCAGGCCGTCGGCGCCGTCCTTGCCCATCCCGGTCAGCACCACGCCCATCGCCGCCGGGCCGAAGGCCTCGGCCAGCGAGCGCAGGAGCGCGGTCCCCGACGGGCGGTGGCCGGCCTCGGCCGGGCCGCTGCGCCGGCGCAGCACGCCGGCGCGGTCGACGATCACGTGCTCGTCGTCGGGCGCGACCGCGACCTCGCCGGCGGCCAGGGGCCGGCCGTCGACGGCGACGGTCACCGCCAGCGGCGTGGCGGCGTCGAACCAGCTCGCCATCGGCGCGGCGAAGCCGGCCACCGTGTGCTGCACGACGACGATCGGGATCGGGTAGCCGGCCGGCAGGCCGGCCAGCGCGTCGCGGACGAGCTGGGGGCCGCCGGTCGACGCCACCACGCCGATCGCGCGCGGCCGCCCGCGCACCGGCAGGGCGCGCGGTGGGCGGGGCGGCGGCGGGCGGGCCGGCGGCAGGTGGGCGCGGGCGGCGCCGCGCACGAGCTCGATCAGGCGTCGCCGGTGGTCGGCGTCGAGGCCGGCCAGCGGCTTCTCGAGCACGTCGAGCGCGCCGGCGGCGATCGCGTCGAGCCCGAGCTGCTGGCCGCGTCCGACCAGCCGCGACAGCACGATGATCGGGGTGGGGCGGCGCGCCATGATCGCGCGGATCGCGTCGAGGCCGCCCACCAGCGGCAGGAGCACGTCCATCGTGACCACGTCGGGGCGCAGCTCCATCACCAGCTCGACCGCGCGCCGGCCATCGCCGGCCTCGCCCACGACCTCGAGGTCGGGCGCGGCGGCCAGCAGCTCGCGCAGGACCTCGCGGAAGAAGGCCGAGTCGTCGATGATCGCCACGCGCACGGTCACGGCAGCAGGAACCTCGCGATGTGGGACCACAGGCTCTCGCGCGAGAAGTCGGCCTTGACCAGGTAGGCGTCGGCGCCGACCTCGATCGCCGCCAGCTTGTCGGCGTCGCTGCCCCGGGTCGAGACCACGACCGCCGGCAGCCGGGTGGGCCGCGGCTGCAGCCGCATGCGCCGGATCAGCTCGAAGCCATCCATCCGGGGCATCTCGAGATCGGTCACCAGCAGCCGGAGGTCGGGGTGGAGCTCGAGCGCGGCCAGGGCCTCGACCCCGTCGGCGGCCTCGATCACCTCGACGCCGTGGGCGCGCAGGGCCTCGGCGATGATGTCGCGCATGATCACGGAGTCCTCGACGACCAGGACCTTGGCCGTGACCTGGCTCGTGATCGGCCCGCCCTTGTGGCGGGCGCTGACCGCGACGCCGCGGGCGGCGGTCACCATGCGGTCGAGCTCGAGCACCAGCGCCACCGAGCCGTCCTCGAGATCGATGCCGCCGCGGACGTAGGGGTTGCCCTCGAGGATGGGGCCGGGGTCGCGGATCACCGCCTCGCGGTCGCGGTGGCCACGGGTGCCGGCCAGCGCCATCGTGATCTCGCCACTGCGGGCGAGGATCAGGCGAGCGTCGGCGACGGTGACCTGGGGCTCGCCGAGGATCTCGGGCAGCGGCACCAGCGGCACCAGCTCGCCGGCGACCCGGATCGCGGGGCCGTCGATGCTGTCGACCACCGGGTGGTCGGCGGCCGGGAGCACCGCCCGCACCTCGGCGGCGGGCAGGGCGTAGCGGCCGTCGCCGATCTCGACCAGCATCAGCCCGGTGATGAGCGCGCTGACCGGGACCAGGAGCACGAAGCTGGTGCCGCGGCCGGGGTAGTTGTGGGTGGTGACGGTGCCGCCCAGCGCCTCGGTGGTGGCGCGCACCACGTCGAGGCCGACGCCGCGGCCCGACACCGGCGTGACCGACTTGCGGGTCGAGAAGCCGGACGAGAACAGGTAGGCCAGGATCTGGTCGTCGGACAGGATCCGCGCCGACGGCGCCTCGATCAGGCCGCGCTCGACGGCGCTCTTGCGCACGGCGTCGATGTCGATGCCGCCGCCGTCGTCGCGGACCTGGACCCGCAGCGAGGTGCCGATGACGTCGGCGCGGATCGTGATCGTGCCGGCCTCGCCCTTGCCGGCGGCGAGCCGCTCGGCGGCCGGCTCGATGCCGTGGTCGACGGCGTTGCGCACCAGGTGGAGCAGGGGGCCCTGGAGCTGCTCGAGGACGGCGCGGTCCGCCTCGACGCCGTTGCCGATCACGGTCACCCGCACCACCTTGCCCAGCTCGCGGGCGAGGTCGCGCGCCACCAGCGGAAACCGCGACAGCAGGCGCTCGACCGGCACCATCCGCAGCTCGCGGGCCAGGGCGTCGAGGCCGGCGGTGGTCGCCGCCAGCCGGCGGACGTCATCGCGCAGGCGGCCGACGACGAGGCCGAGGCCGTCGTCGCCGTCACCCGTCCCCCGCGCGCGCGCGACCGTCGCCAGCGCGTCGGCCAGGCGATGGCGGATCAGCACCAGCTCGGCCACCGCGTCGCCCAGGCGCTCGAGCTGGCGGGTGTCGATGCGGCTGGTGGGATCGTCGAGCCCGAGGGCCGCGGCGGCGGGCGTGGTCGCCGGGGCGGGCGCGGCCGCCGCCGGCGCGGCGGAGGGCAGCCGGGCCTGCGCGGCGCGCACGAACGCGGCGAGCGCGGGTGGGTCGTCGCCGGCCGTCACCGCCGCGCCGATGGCGTCGATGCCGGCGAGCACCAGGTCGCCGAGCTCGGGGGGCGGCGCGGTCGCGGCCCGCACCGCCGCGCCCACCAGATCCTCGAGCAGGTGCAGCGCGGCGGCCACCGCGGCCAGGCCCATGAGCCCGGCCTCGCCCTTGAGGGTGTGCAGCTCGCGCATCATGGTCTCGACCCGGCCCGGCGCCAGCGCGCCCTGCTCGAGCTCGATCCAGCCCAGGCTGACGTGGCCCAGCCGCTCCGCGGCCAGCGACCGGAACGTCTCGAGCCGGCGGGCGCGGGGCTCGTCGGTGGTCATGCTCAGGCCGGCGCCGCCCCGCGCGGGGTGGTCGCGGCCGGGCCGGCGGCGCCGCCGGGACCGCGCCGGGCGTCGCCCAGCCCGGTCAGGGTCCGCGACAGCGCGGCCATGCTCTCGGCGGCCTTGGTCGAGCGCTGGATGCCGTCGAGGGTCTGCACCAGCACCGTGCGCATCTCGTCCATGCTGGCGACCACCGCCTCGGTGGCCTGCCGCTGCTGCTGGGTGAGGAGCGCGATCTTCTCGCTCGAGGTCACCCCGAGCTGACTGGCCGACACCGCCTCCTCCGACGCCCGGTGCATCTCCTTCATCAGCTCGCGGATGCTGGCCGCGGTCTCGAGCACGCTCTCGGCCAGGCGCCGCATCTCGTCGGCCACCAGGGCGAAGCCGCGGCCGGCCTCGCCGGCGCGCGTGCCCTCGAGCGCGGCGTTGAGGGCGAGCAGGTCGGTCTTGTCGGCGATCTGCTCGATGCTGCGCAGGTGGCCGCCCAGGCGCTCGCTCTTGGCGGCGATCTCCCGGCTCTGCGCCACCGAGCGCTCGGAGTTGCCCAGGACCTCGCTGGTGCGGCCGGCGATCTCCTCGGCCGACTGCAGGAGCGTGGTCATCGAGCGCCGGGTCTCCTCGACCGCCGCGCTCTCCTCGGCGGCCGAGGCCTCCTGCTGGCGGGCGAGCGCGACCAGATCGCTCGACACCTCGAGCATCTGGGTCGCGGCCACGGTCAGCGGCCGGGTCGAGCCCAGGATCGAGACCACGGCGAGGACGACGATGCCGAGGCTGGCCAGGAACGCCCAGCGCTGGCTCTCGGCCTTGGTGGCGACCACGGTGTCGCGGGACAGCGCCAGGGTCACGGCGCCCACCCGCGCGCCCTGCGCGTCGAGCAGCGGCAGGCCGGCGTGGACCAGCCCGCCGCGATCCTCGACGAACGCCCCGGTGATGGGGCCGTCGTGGAGGGCGCGGTCGTCGAGGCCCGGGCGCCGGGTCAGGGCCAGGGTCGAGCCGTCGCCGCGCACCACCCGGGCGTAGGCGAAGTCGCGGTCGTCGCGGAGCGGCGCCATGCGGGTCTCGGCCACGCTGACCTGATCGGCGACCACCGGCTCGGCCAGCGCGGTGGCGAGGAGCCCGACCATGCTGCGCGCGCGCTGGCGCAGGGCCGCGTTGGCGCCGGCCTCCTGCTTGGCCGGCACGTACAGGGTCAGGAACACGCCGGACAGCCCGACGACCGTGATCGCGGCCACCAGCAGGAAGGTGCGGACGCCGACCTGCTTCACGGCGCCTCCGTCGTGCGCGGCCGCGCGCGCGTCGCCGGCGGTGGGGTTGGAGACGGGGCGGGTGGGAGCATGGACGACCTCAGGAGGCGGCGAGGAGCCGCTCGGTGTCGAGGAGCTGCACCAGCTCGTCGTCGATCCGGGCGAACCCCAGCACCGCCGGGTTGCGGGGCAGGGCGACGGGCGCGGGGACGACGTCGCCGACGTCGAGCACGCGCAGGAGCAGGGGGGCGTCGACGACCAGCGCGCGCGCGCGGTCGCCGCCGGTGACGGTCACGGTGCGGGTGGCGGCGGCGTGGGGCTCGAGCCCGAGCAGCGCGGCCAGCGAGACCGCCGCCGGCGCCGCGGCGTCGAGGGCGGCCACCGCTGCCACCGGCACGGCGAAGCGCAGGCCGCTGGCGCCGAAGCACAGCACCGGGACCCGCGGCGGCGTGTCGGCGCTCACCGCGCCACCCCCAGCGCGGCCCGCACCAGCGCCGGCGCGTCGATCACCGCGTACAGGATCGCGGCATGCTGGACCTCGCGCGCGATCCACGGCACGCCCTCGCGCTCGCCGCCGCTCGCGCCGCTCGCGCCGCTCGCGCCCTCCGGGCCGGCCGCGCCGTCGTCGGTACCATCGCCAGCGCCAGCGCCGTCCGCCACCGGGAGCTCGAGCAGGCCGCGGGTCTCGGTCGCGACCACGCCCAGCTCGAGCGCCGCCGCGCGCACGATCGCCACGCGACCTCGCTCGCTGCGCGGGGTCGCGATCCCGGTCAGCATGCGGTCGAGGTCGACGATCGGCACCAGCCGCGAGCGCAGCATGGCCACGCCCAGGACGTGGCTGCCGGCGGCCGGCACCCGCGTGATCGGCGGCAGGGCGACGACCTCGCCGATCGTCGCCGCCTCGAGGGCGAACCAGCGGCCCCCGGTGCGCAGGCCGACGCACGGCGTGGTGGCGGCCCCCGCGGCGGTCGGCGCCGGCCGCTCGCCACCGGCGGCCTCGACGAGCTCGCGCAGGTCGGTCATGACTCGGCGGCCGCGATCTGGCTGACCTGGGCGGCGACGCGCTCGAGCCCGGCCACCTTCGACACGAAGCCGTCGGCGCCGACCCGGCTGGCGTGGTCGGTGAGCTCGCCCTCGGACGCGCCCGACAGGAGGCAGATCTTGACCCGCCCCGGGCCGGCGGCCTCGCGGGTGCGCGCGCACAGCTCGGCCAGGGAGGCGCCGGGCATGTGGACGTCCATCAGCACGACGTGGGGGCGCAGCTCGCGCACCAGGCGCAGCGTCGACTCGACGTCGGCCGCCGCCATGGTCTCCCAGCCGGTGGCGCGCAGGTGGTCGCAGACCTGGCTGGCGACCAGCTCGCTGTCGTCGACCACCAGCACCCGCCGCCGCTCGCCACCGGGGGCCGGGGTCGGCACGGCCCGGGCCGCGGCCAGCTCGCGCAGCAGCCGGCTCACCGTCCGCAAGGCGACGGCGCAGCGGGCGCGGGCGTCGACGTCGTCGCCGGCCTCGAGCCAGCGCCGGCTCTCCTCCTCGCCGGCCTGCGCCGCCGCCGCGACCTCGACGAGCCCGAGGATGCCGGCCTCGCCGGCGAGGCTGTGCAGCTCGGTGCGGGCCACCAGGGCCTGGCCGGGGCCGGGGCCGGTCACCGCCTCGAGCCCGCGGGCGACGCGGCGGGCGGCGACCTCGACGAAGCGCGGCAGGAAGCGAGCGCGCAGATCGTCGGTCACGTCGTACCCCGCGGGCCGCCGGTGATCTCGTCGACCCGGCCGACCACGGCCTCGATGCCGAGGTGCTTGGAGATGTAGCCGTCGACGCCGGCGTCGGCGGCGCGGCGCTCGAGCTCGGACGGGTCGAGGCTCGACAGCAGGTAGATCGGGGCGTCGAGGCCGCGGACGTGGCGCAGGACCATGGCCAGGTCGTCGCCGAAGGCCTCCGGCATCTGGACGTCCATGAGCACGAGGTCGGGCTCGCCAGTGTGGGTCTCGAGCTCGGTCAGGTCGCGGGCGGTGACCACCTCGTAGCCGGCGCGGGCCAGGGCCTCCTGGGTCAGCTCGAGGAAGAGCACGCTGTCGTCCATGATCAAGATGCGCTTGCATGGCATCGGGGCCTCCTTGGTCAAGAGCAGCCGGAGGGTGGCGGTGAGCTCGGCCAGGGCCAGCGGCTTGTCGAGAAAGACGTCGGCGCCGGCGGCCAGGGTCGCGGTGCGGGCCTCGGCGCCGCCCAGGCTGATCGCGACCACCGGCGTCGCCGCGGTCGCCGGGGCCTCGCGCAGGCGCGCGATCAGCGCGTCGCCGCGATCGCCGGGCAGGAAGTAGTCGACGACCACCAGGTCGTAGGCGGCGGCCGCGCACAGCGCCCACGCCCGCTCGGCGTCGGCGGCGACGTCGACCTGGACCCGGGGCGCCTGCGGGCCGAGGTGGCGGGCGAGGCCGGCGCGGAAGACGTCGCCGAGCAGCGCGCTGTCCTCGACGAGGAGCAGGCGGAGCAGGTGGTCGCCGTGCGCGGGGTGGCCGGTGCGGGCGCGCAGCCGGCGCAGGCTGGCGGTGGCCTCGCCCGGGCTCAGCGCCAGCCGCCACTCGGCGTGCTCGCCGGGGGCGCCGGGGCTGCGGCAGGCCACGATCTCGCCCTCGACGTCGAGCGGGGCCAGGAGGCCGGGGAACGACAGGCGGAGGCGGAGCCGATCGCCGGGGCGCGCCGGCGCCTCGCACCGGACCACCAGGGTCTCGTCGTCGACCAGGAGCGCGGGCGCGACCGCGCCCACCGCCGCGATCTCGGCCCGCAGGAGCACGCTGGCCGCGGTCACGCCGCCCCCTGGCCGAGGCGCGGCCGCGGCAGCAGCGCGATCACCGCGTCGAGCAGGGCCCGCAGCCGCACCGGCTTGTCCATGAACAGGTCGGCGCCGGCGGCCAGCGCCATCGCCCGCGCCTCCGGGCCGCCGGCCGAGATCGCGATGATCGGCAGGCCCGGCGCGAGCCGGGCGCGGGCCGCGGCGATGAGCTGGGCGCCGTCGAGCACCGGCAGGTAGATGTCGACGATGGCGAGGTCGAAGGTGCGCGCGCGCAGGGCGTCGAGGGCCCGGTTGCCGTCGGCGCAGATCGTGAACTGGAACCGCAGCTCGGCGGCGGCCCCGCCGCTGCGCCGGCTCGACCCCTCGAGCCCGCCCTGGATGAGGCGCGACAGCGAGAGGTTGTCCTCGGCGATCAGCACCCGCGTCACCTCGCCGACCCACGACGGATCGCGGGCGATCACGCGGTCGGCGATCTCGGCCAGGCGCTCGGCGTCCACCGGCTCGAACTCGATCGCGATCGGGCCGCCGCCGGCCGCGCCGAGCTCGCCGACCTCGCACACCGTGCCGTGGAGCGCCACCGGCGCCCGCAGCCCGGGCACCGACAGCACGACCTGCACCGCGCTGCCCTCGTCGAGCGCGCGCCGTGACTCGATCACGGTGCGCCCCCGCGACAGGGTCGCGGCGAAGTCGCCCAGGAAGTCGTCGAGGTCGTCGTACTCGACCACCAGCCGCGGCGCGGCCACGGCGCGGCCCGGCTCCCCGTGAGGCGACGACGACATGGACGGCCATTGTTGGGTGTCGCCAGCAATCGAGTCAAGTCATCGTGGGCAGTCCCGGAGTGCCGCTCTCCACTGCCGGCATCGCCCGCCCGCCGGGAGGTGGGCGCGCCCACCGCGCCGGATCGGCGTGGAGCGGGGGGCGCGGGCCTCATCCCCCCACAGCGGTGATTTCCGTCGAGGAAATGCCGCGCAGGTGGCCGGAATCAGGTCGGCGCCGGCCGCGCCCGGCCGTGCGAGCCGGGTGATTGTGCGCCGGCGCAGGCCGTGTTGATACTGGCACGCTCGACCATTGTCGTCCGAGTGGTCGAGTCCAAGGAGGGATTTGATGCCCCGTCGCGTCGTGTCTCGAGTCCTGCTCGCGTTCGCCGGTCTCGCCCTGTTCGCGGTCCGCCCGGCCGCCGCCGGCGAGCCCTACACCCTGTTCGAGAGCGGCCAGGTCCGGCCGCTGGCGCTGGCGCCCCATCGCCCGCTGGTGTTCGCCGTGAACACGCCCGACAACCGGCTCGAGGTCCTGCTGGTGGTCGGCAAGCGCCTGGTGCCGCTGTCGTCGGTGGCGGTCGGCCTCGAGCCGGTCGCGGTGGCGGCGCGTGACGACCACGAGGTGTGGGTGGTGAACCACCTGTCGGACTCGGTCAGCGTCGTCGACGTCCGCGACCCGCTGCACCCGCGGGTGGTCCGCACCCTGCTCGTCGGCGACGAGCCGCGCGACATCGTCTTCGGCGGGCCCGGGGGCCGCCGCGCCTTCATCACCACCGCGCGCCGCGGCCAGAGCTCGCCCGTCCCCTTCGCGCCCACCGTCCCCGGCCTCGGCCGGGCCAACGTCTGGGTGTTCGACGCCGCCAACCTCGGGCCCGCCCACGGCGGCACGCCGCTCACGATCCTCACCCTGTTCGCCGACACCCCGCGCGGCCTCGCGGTCAGCCCCGACGGCCGCCGGGTCTACGCCGCCGGCTTCCGCACCGGCAACCGGACCACGATCGTGAGCGGCGTCGTCTTCGACCTCGGCCTCGTCCAGGTCGGGCTCCCGGCGCCGACCACCGACGCCTTCGGGGTGCCCCAGCCCTCGGTCGGCCTGATCGTCCGCCACGACGGCACCGGCTGGCGCGACGAGCTCGGCCGCGACTTCAGCAGCGTCGTCATGTTCGACCTGCCCGACAAGGACGTGTTCGTCATCGACGCCCTGGCCAGCCCGCCCCGGCTCCTGCCCGGCGCCGCCGGCGAGTACCGCGGCGTCGGCACCGTCCTCTACAACCTCGCGGTCACCCCCCGCAGCGGCAAGGTCTACGTCTCCAACACCGAGGCCCACAACCAGCGCCGCTTCGAGGGCCCGGGCGTGTTCGCCGGCCACACCGGGCGCGGCGACCACAACGACAACCGCATCACCGTGCTCCACCAGGGTCAGGTCCAGCCGCGGCGCCTCAACAAGCACATCGACTACTCGACGTGCTGCGCGCCCATCCCCAACCCCGAGAACGCGCTGAGCATGGCGCTGCCCATGGGGCTGGCGGTCAGCGGCGACGGCCGCACCCTCTACGTCGCGGCCATGGGCTCGGGCAAGGTCGGCCGCTACGCCACCGCCGCCCTCGAGAGCGACAGCCACTACCCGGCGGCCGCCGACCAGATCGCGGTCAGCGGCGGCGGGCCGACCGGGCTCGCGCTCGACGACGCGCGGCGCCTCCTGTTCGTGATGACGCGCTTCGACAACGGCATCTCCGTCATCGACACCCACCTCGGCCGCGAGGTCCAGCACCTGCGCCTGCACACCCCCGAGCCCGAGAGCGTGGTCCGCGGCCGCCGCTTCCTCTACGACGCGTCGTTCACGTCGAGCCACGGCGACTCGGCCTGCGCCACCTGTCACGTCGACGGCGATCTCGACGCCCTGGCCTGGGACCTGGGCAACCCCGACGAGCCCATGCACCCCAACCTCAACCCGCTCACCGTCGACCTCGCGCCGTTCCCGTTCGATCCCAGCTTCCACGGCATGAAGGGGCCGATGACCACCCAGAGCCTGCGCGGCATGGCCAACCACGGCCCGATGCACTGGCGCGGTGACCGCACCGGCGCCGACGACGCGCCCAGCGTCCAGCCCGACAGCGGCGCCTTCGACGAGCGCGCCGCGTTCATCAAGTTCCAGGCCGGGTTCGTCGGCCTGCTCGGCCGCCACGCGCCGCTGCCCGACGCCGACATGGAGGCGTTCGCCGACTTCGCGCTCCAGCTCGTCTACCCGCCCAACCCGATCCGCGCCCTCGACAACTCGCTCACCGACCAGGAGGAGGAGGGGCGCGACCTCTTCTTCGACCGCGTCACCGACACCTTCTCGACCTGCGAGGGCTGCCACACCCTCGATCCCGACGGCAACGCCGAGCACGGCGTGCCCTTCCCCGGCTTCTTCGGCAGCGACGGCCGGTCGTCGCGCACCGGTGGTCGCCCGCAGATGGTCAAGGTCCCCCACCTCCGCAACGCCTACCAGAAGGTGGGCATGTTCGGCTTCCAGTCGCTGTTCCCGCTCATCCTGCCGCTGCCCGGCTACGAGGGCTACCTGGGCGAGCAGGTCCGCGGCTTCGGCTTCACCTCGGCCGGCGAGTTCGATCAGCTCGCCCGCTTCGTCTCGGCCGGGGCCTTCTCGCGCGACGGCGCGTTCCTGCCCAACCCCGAGGGCCTGGTCGACGTCGCCGAGCGACGCGCGGTCGAGGCCTTCCTCCTCGCCTTCGACAGCAACCTGGCGCCCATCGTCGGCCAGCAGGTCACCGTCGCCCACCCCGGCGACACCGCCGCCCGCGCCCGCCTCGCGCTCCTGCGCAGCCGGGCCGAGGCCGACGAGTGCGACCTGGTGGCCAAGCGCGGCGGCCCGCAGCCCCGCGGCTACCTCCACGTCGGCAGCGGCAGCTACGTCAGCGATCGCGCCGGCGCGCCGCCGCTCGGCGAGCACGAGCTGCTGTGGTACGCGGCGTGGCGGTTCCAGCCGGTGACGTTCACCTGCGTCCCGCCCGGCAGCGGCGTGCGCGTCGGCATCGACCGCGACGGCGACGGCGTCCTCGACGGCGACGAGTGACGCGCGGCGCGACACGGTCGCGCCGCCGGCGCGACACGGTCGCGCCCGGCCGGGAGTCCGGCCGCGGCAGGGTGGGAGGCTCGGCGGGCTCGCCCGACGAGGGAGGGCGGCACGCCCTCCCCTGGATCGACTGACTCGTGCCGCCCGGAGGGCGAGACACGAGTCAGAAGTCGATGAACTTCCAGGGCTTGGGGAACCAGACGAAGCGGCCGTCGAGGTAGACGAGGCCGTTGTACGACATGCCGGCGTCCTCGCCGGGCGCCAGGTACTCCCACGCCACCCAGATGACGCCGGGCACGAGCTGCTGCGCGATCGAGGCGAAGCCGCCGGGGAGCTGCTTGGCGCGCGGGCTGCCCGACGCGAACTCGCTGGCCTCGGCGACGCGCACGCGCACGATGGTCTGGCCCGGCCGCGGCAGGGGGGGCGGCGGCGACACCCACAGCGGCTTGTAGGCGATGCGGGCCCTGGCCGCGGCCTCGGGCATGAAGACCCGCTCCCAGTCGTCGGGCTGCGGCCGCCAACCGGACACCAGCTCGGCCACCTGCGACGCCGCCGCGGGATCGACGAACTTGTTGAGCAGCTTCACCGCTTCGACGTACGCGGTCTCGATCAGCGCCGGCATGGGCCGATCATAGCGCACGGCGCCGGCGCGATCAGCCGCGGATGGCCTTGACCTCGGCGAAGAACAGGTCGAGCTCCTCGCCCTTGCTGTAGAAGTGGGGCGCGATGCGGATGCCCACCCCCGGGCGGTGATCGCAGAAGAAGCGGCGACGGTTGAGCTCGCGGCAGACGTCGGCGGCGCCGACGAAGTCGAACACCACCGAGCCGCCGCGGCGCGCCGCCTCGCGGGGGCTGTTGAGGGTGAAGCCGAGCTCGTCGACCCAGGCGATGGCGTGCGCGGTGAGCGCCAGGCTCTTGTCGCGGATGCGGGCCACGCCGATCTCGCCGATGATCTCGTGGCCGGCCCGCGCCTGATAGAGCGCGGCGATGGCCGGGGTGCCGGCGAGGTAGCGCCACACCGTGTCGGCGTAGGTCTGGGCCGGCATCGTGAAGGCGAAGGGGTGGGCGTTGGCGAACCAGCCGGTGACCCGGGGCTCGAACTGGTCGATCAGATCCGGGCGCACGTACAGCCAGCCGGCGCCGGGGCCGCCGCACAGGTACTTGACCGAGCCGCCGCACGCGAACGAGACCCCGAGGTCGACGACGTCGAGCGGGATGATGCCCACCGACTGGTAGCAGTCGAGGATGACGTGGGCGCCGACCTCGCGGGCCCGGGCCGCGATCTTCTTGACGTCCTGGATGAAGGCGGTGCCGAAGACGACGTGCTGGATGGGCACCGCGATCGTGCGCTCGTCGATGGCGGCGCAGATCGCGTCGGCGTCGACGGTCTTGCCGTCGGGGCACGGCACGACCACGACCTCGGCGCCGCGCCGCTCCTCGGCCTTCCACACGTACGACACCGTCGGGAACATCAGCGACTCGTAGACCACCCGCGGCCGCTCGCGGTAGTCGAAGCACGAGGCCAGCACCGCCATCGCCGTCGACACGTTCTGCAGCATCGTGACCGAGCCGGCCGGCGCCGAGAGGATCCTCTCGAGGCGCGCCGCCGCCCGCCCGATCTCGGGGATCCACTCGTCCCACGCGGTGATCGAGCGGGTCGCCCATAGATCGTAGTACTCGGCGAGGTCCTCCTCGGTCCGGGCCGGGACGCAGCCCAGCGAGTGCGAGATCAGGTGGACGCACCGCTCGAGGGCGGGGAAGCGCGGGCGCCAGGCGAGGAGCGGATCGTCGGCGAGGGCGCCGCCGGGGAGGCTAGCCATGGTGATCGAGGTCCTTACCACGGCCGAACCGGGTTCGTCTCGACCCGCCGCCCATCAAACCTCGATGCCATAGATGCTTGATATTGCATGAAAATCTTGGAAATTCTGGCACTCTCACCTGAGGGGTTGCCAAGCCGGAGACGGGTGACTATACGTAGCCCCCATCGGGACCTCGCGCGGCGCGCGCCGGTCCCAGTCCGCCAACTTCCACGCAACACGAAACGTCTGGAGACCCTGACATGAACATCCGTCCGCTCCACGATCGCATCCTGGTCAAGCGGCTCGACGAGGAGAGCAAGACCGCCGGGGGCCTGTTCATCCCGGACACCGCCAAGGAGAAGCCCATCCAGGGCAAGGTGGTCGCCGCCGGCGCCGGCAAGCGTGACAAGGACGGCAAGCTCGTCGCCCTCGACGTCAAGGCCGGTGACAAGGTGCTGTTCAGCAAGTACAGCGGCACCGAGGTCAAGATCGACGGCGAAGAGCACCTCATCATGCGCGAGGACGACCTCCTCGCGGTCATCGACTGAACCGTCCCCGGGACGTCCGCCGAGAAAGCAAGGAACCGCACATGGCTGCCAAGGAAATCGTCTTCGCCACCGCCGCCCGCAGCGAGATCGCCAAGGGCCTCAACACCCTGGCCAACGCGGTCAAGGTGACCCGCGGCCCGCGTGGCCGCAACGTCGTGATCGAGAAGTCGTGGGGCTCGCCCACGGTGACCAAGGACGGCGTCACCGTCGCCAAGGAGGTCGAGATCGAGAACAAGCTCCAGAACATGGGAGCGCAGATGGTGAAGGAGGTCGCGTCGAAGACCTCCGACGTCGCCGGCGACGGCACCACCACCGCCACCGTGCTGGCCCAGTCGATCTACAACGAGGGCGCCAAGCTGGTGGCCGCGGGCCTCAACCCGATGGACCTCAAGCGCGGCATCGAGGCCTCGGTCGCGGCCATCACCGACAAGCTCAAGGAGATGTCGACCCCGACCAAGGGCAAGAAGGACATCGCCCAGGTCGGCACGATCTCGGCCAACGGCGACGTCACGATCGGCGAGATGATCGCCGACGCCATGGACAAGGTCGGCAAGGAGGGCGTGATCACGGTCGAGGAGGCCAAGACCCTGTCGAGCGAGCTCGACGTGGTCGAGGGCATGCAGTTCGACCGCGGCTACCTGTCGCCGTACTTCGTCACCGACGGCGAGCGCATGGAGGTCGTCCTCCAGGACGCGTGGGTGCTGTCGCACGAGAAGAAGATCTCGAACATGAAGGAGCTGCTGCCGCTCCTCGAGCAGGTCGCCAAGTCGGGTCGCCCGCTGGTGATCATCGCCGAGGACGTGGACGGCGAGGCCCTGGCCACCCTGGTGGTCAACAAGCTGCGCGGCACCCTCCAGGTGTGCGCGGTCAAGGCCCCCGGCGTCGGCGATCGCCGCAAGGCGATGCTGCAGGACATCGCGGTCCTGACCGGCGGCCAGGCCATCACCGAGGACCTCGGCCTCAAGCTCGAGAACGTCACGCTCCAGGATCTCGGCCGCGCCAAGCGCATCGTGATCGACAAGGAGAACACGACGATCATCGAGGGCGCCGGCACCAAGGCCAAGATCGAGGAGCGGGTGAAGACCATCCGCCGCGAGGTCGAGGACACCACCAGCGACTACGATCGCGAGAAGCTCCAGGAGCGCCTGGCCAAGCTGGTCGGCGGCGTCGCGGTCATCCGCGTCGGCGCGGCCACCGAGGTCGAGATGAAGGAGAAGAAGGCGCGCGTCGAGGACGCGATGCACGCCACCCGCGCGGCCGTCG
>CAADGB010000490.1 GCA_900696455.1 uncultured delta proteobacterium | reverse complement strand
CCGCGTCGCCGCGGCCCGGCCGCGACCGCCGCCCCCGCGGCCCCGGCGGCGCCGCCCACCACCGGCACCACCGTCGCCGGCGCGCCGTCGTCGTCGAACCACAGCCGCGCATACCCGGCCACCGTCGGATCGTCGACCACCGCGACCGCCGGCGCGACCGGGGCGGCGCGCGTCGGCCCGCGGGCGTGGGCGTCGACCAGCGCGGCCACCACCGCCGGATCGAGCAGCACGACGTGAGCGCCCGCCGCCGGCGGCGCCGGCGTGAACAGGGCCAGGGCCAGGGCAGCCGCGCGCGCGATCGCCTCGTCGTCGAGCCGCTCGACCGCCGGCCCGACCCCCCCGGCGACCTCGGCCTCGCCGTGCTGCGGCCGGCTGCCGTGCCAGGCCACGAAGGTCGTGCCGACGCGGCTGCGCACCAGGCGCTGGTGACGATCGCCGTCCTCGCCCACCACCCACACCCGGTCGTCGTCGGTCACCAGCCACGCCGCCCGGTAGACGATGCGGCTCGACGCGGCGGCCTCGCCGCGCCGCGCCAGCGCCCGCACCCGCGTCAGCCACTCGGCGGGAGCCAGGCGCGCCGGGTCGGCCTCGACCGGCGCGCCGTGATCGACGGGGGCCGGGATCGCGGCCGCCACCTCGCGCCGCGGCCCGGCGGCCGCGCTCGCCAGCTCGGCGGCGATCGCCCGCACCCGCGCCGGCGTGACGTCGTCGAAGCAGCGCTCGAGGCGCTCGCCGTCGCGGCCGTGCCCCGAGAGCACCGCGATCGTGCGCTCCTCGTCGACGACCTCGGTCCGGCTGACGTCGGCCAGCGCCCGTACCCGCCGCCGCACCAGGACCCAGGCCCGCGGCCGATCCAGGCGATCGCCGAGCACGGTCACGGCGTCGCGCAGCGCCGCCCGCAGCTCGGACGCCGACGCCGCCCCCGGCTCGACCGCCCCGACGCGGCCGCGGCCGCCGCAGGCCAGCGGCGCGAGCGCCGCCACCGCCGCGCTGGCGCCGAACGCGCGCAGGAGCTCCCGGCGGCCGATCACGTCGTCCAGCGCGCGTGACACGTCACGCGCCCTTCATCGATCGGTCGCCCCCGACGAGGAACGCGGGCGCCGACCTGACTCGAAGGAACTCGGCTCACGTCGTTCGCCCGAGCGTACCACCGGGTCGACGCCGGCGAAGCCGGTCAGCGCCGGGTGGCGCCGGTGGCCCGGCCGCGCACCGGCTCGGCGCGCTCGCCGCCTCGCCGGGCGGCCGCGCGCGGCGCCACCCGGGCGCCCGGCGCCCCGGCCTCGAGCCACGCCACCGCCCGGTCGAAGTCGGCGAAGCGCGTCAGCTTGCCGTCGGCCCCGAGGAACACGAACAGGTAGCTGCGACCGCCGACGCTGGCGCCGGTGATGAAGCAGTAGCCGGCGGCGCGGGTGAAGCCGGTCTTGCCGCCGGCGACCCGGCGGGCGCCGACCACCAGCGGGACGTTGGTGCTGTTGTAGCGGATCTTGGCGTAGCCGCTCTTGGACCGGACCTCGGCCGTGACCGAGCCCATGATCTCGGCGAGCACCGGATCGGCGAGGGCGGCGCGCAGGGCGAGCGCCATCTCCCGCGCGGTCGACACGTTGCCGCGCAGGCCGGAGGTGTCGGTGAAGCGCGTCTTCTTGAGCCCGAGGTCCTTGGCCAGCGCGTTCATCGCCGCCACGAGCTGCGGCTGATCGAGGCCGACGGCGCGGCCGAGCGCGGTCGGCGCCCGGTTGTCCGAGGACATCAGCATCGCCCGCAGCAGATCGACGTTCTTGAACGACTGGCCGATGTCGAGCCGGGTCCGGCTGCCGCCGGCGGCGGCGCGGGCGTCGGTCCGGGTGATCTCGGTCCAGCCGTCGAGGGCGATGCCCTTCTTGCGCACCGCCATCGCCACGAAGATCTTGGTGGTCGAGGCGATGGCGCGGACCTCGTCGGCCTGCTTGCCGAAGACCTCGGCCCCGGTGCGCGCGTCGAGCACCACCGCGGCCTGCGACCGGATGTCGGGCAAGCGCGCAGGTCCAGCCTCCTCGGCGCTGGCCGGGCCGCTGCCACCCGCTGCCAGGACCAAGGCCACTCCCAGGGTCACGCACGGCGTCCAGCGCATCGATCCCGAGCGTAACAGCCCGCCTCCCGGCGGGCCAAGAAACCGACGACGTGTCACAACCACCCCAGGCAGGACTCCTGCCCAAGGCTCTCGTGTCGACGAGGTCCAACCCGGTGGTGCTCCGTGAGGCTCCGTGAGGTCCACTCGCCCCAACTCCACGCGGCCGGACGGGTGATTACCTCACAGGTTTCGAGCATGAAGACGTGGACATGCGCTAGACTCGTGGCCGCGGGAGGTACGAATGGATTCCATGCACGGCGGGCCTCCGGGCCCTGATCCGATCATCGGCCAGACGATCGGCAACTACCAGGTCCGCCAGAAGCTGGGGGAGGGCGGCATGGGCGCGGTCTACATGGCCGAGCACCCACACATCGGCAAGAAGGTCGCGCTCAAGGTCCTGCACTCGGAGTTCGCCGCCAACCCCGACGTCGTCGCCCGCTTCTTCAACGAGGCCAAGGCGGTCAACGACATCGGCCACCCCAACATCGTCGACATCGTCGACTACGGCGTGCTGACCACCGGCCCCTCGGGCGAGGGCCTCGTCGACTTCATCATGGAGTTCCTCCCCGGCATCACGCTCACCGAGCTGATCCGGCGCGAGGCCCCGATGGCGCCCGAGCGCGCGCTCTCGATCTGCCTGCAGGTCGCCGACGCCCTCTCGGCGTCGCACAAGTGCAACATCGTCCACCGCGACCTCAAGCCCGACAACATCATCCTCATCCAGCGCGGCCGCGAGAAGGACTTCGTCAAGCTCCTCGACTTCGGCATCGCCAAGCTCACCGGCGACCAGCCGGGCTCGCGCCGCACCCGCACCGGCCTGGTCATGGGCACGCCGGCGTACATGTCGCCGGAGCAGTGCGAGGGCCGCGGCAACGTCGACCACCGCGCCGACGTCTACGCGCTCGGCATCGTGCTGTACGAGATGATCACCGGCCGGGTGCCGTTCTACGGCGATGGCTACGGCGAGGTCCTCGTCCAGCACCTGACCCAGGCCCCGGCGCCGCCCTCGACGATCCGCGGCCTCATCCCGCCGCACGTCGAGCAGGTCATCCTCAAGGCGCTCGAGAAGCGCCCCGAGATGCGCTTCCCGACGATGGACGAGATGTCCAAGGCGCTGCTCGACCCGGTCGGCTACGTCGAGTCGCACGGCGGCATCGCCAACTTCCTGTCGACGCCCATCACCCCCAGCGACGAGCCGGTCGCCCCGGTGTCGCGGCTCACGCCGTCGCCCATCTCGCGGCTGACCCCGGTGCCGGGCTCGGTGACCACGCCGACCACGCTGGGCGCCGCCGCCGGCCAGGTCGCCGGCGCCGGCGGCAGCAAGAAGGGCCTGTTCATCGGCCTCGGCGTGGCCGCGGTCGCCGCCGCGGTGGTCGCCGTGATCGTCCTCGGTGGCGGCGGCAGCAAGAAGAACGACGACGCGGGCGGCGAGGTCGCCACTGGGCTCACCGGCACCGGCGGCTCGGCCGCCGCCACCGGCGGGACCACCGCCTCGGCGGGAGGCAGCGACACGGGCGCCGGCACCGCCTCCGGCGGCGACACCGGCGCCGGCACCGCCTCGGGCGCCGGCACCGCCTCCGGCGGCGACACCGGCAGCGCGGCGGGCAGCGACACCGGCGCCGGCACCGCCTCGGGCGCCGGCACCGCCTCCGGCGGCGACACCGGCGCCGGCACCGCGTCGGGCAGCGCCGTCACCGGCGAGGTGACCGTGTCGGTCACCTCCTCGCCCAAGGGCGCGTTCGTGCTGTTCGGCGACGACCCGCGGCCGAAGGGCAAGACGCCGCTCAAGCTCAAGGTGCCGGCGGCCGACGCCGAGGTCGAGATCTCGGTCGAGCTGCCCGGCTACGAGTCGGAGCTCCGCAAGGTGCGCCTGTCGGGCAACGTCGACCTCGAGGTCGCGCTCGAGAAGAAGCGCCGCGGTGGCACCAGCGGCACCAGCGGCAGCGACCGGGGCTCGGGCAAGGGCTCGGACAAGGGCTCGGGCAAGGGCACCGGCAAGGGCACCGGCACCACGGTCACCGGTGACGACGTGATGGATCCGTTCAAGTGAGTCAAGTGAGTCAAGTGAGCAAGGTCATGAACGCCAAGAAGCACTCGAGCCTCCTCCGCGCCGCCCTGTTCGCGGCCACCGCCGTGCTGGTGCCGGCCGCGACCCTCGCGCCGGCCCTGGCCCAGCCCACCAGCAACGACCCCCGCGAGCGCGCCAAGTGGTTCTACGCCGAGGGTCGCAAGAACTACGACCTCGGCAACTTCGACAAGGCCGTCGAGAACTTCAAGAAGGCCTACGAGGAGATGCCCGACGGCGCGTTCCTCTTCAACATCGCGCAGGCGTACCGGCAGCTCAACGACTGCAAGAACGCGCTCTTCTTCTACAAGCGCTTCCTCTCGGTCAAGAAGGACGCGCCCGAGACCACCAAGAAGGAGGTCGAGGGCCACATCATCGTCCTCGAGGAGTGCGTCAAGAAGCAGGAGGACATCCGTTCGCGGCCGCCCGATGGCACGGAGCCGCCGGGCACCGGCGGCGGCGAGGGCGGCACCGGCGGCACCGGCGGCGGGACCACCGGCGGCACCGGCGGCGGGCCCACCGGCGGCACCGGCGGCACCGGCGGCGGGACCACCGGAGGCACCGGCGACGGTCGCGTCGGCGGTCTCGGCGGCGGCGGCGGCGACGATGGCGACGACGATGACGATGACGATGACGACGACGTCGAGTCGGCGGCGCCCAAGGTGCTCGCGGCCCACGCCTCGTTCGGCGGCGCCAAGGTCGGCGCCGGCAGCCTCGACGTGCCGATCCAGCTCGCGGTGTCGATCACCGCCGGCTACCCCATCAAGCTCAACGACAAGCTGGTGCTCGACGCGGGCGCCGGCTTCGCCTTCACGCCGGTGCCGTGGTCGGCGCCAACCATCGACGGCACGGCCTCGATGACCGGCGTGTTCGCCAACCTCGGCGCCACGTACGAGGTGGCGCCCAAGATCGCGGTGCGCGGCGAGCTGGGCGGCGGCATGATGTTCCTGGGCGGCCTCGAGATGGGCAACCCGTTCACCGTCGGCGGCGCACCCACCACCGGCGCTCTCGGCATGCCGCTGTTCCGCGCCGGCCTCACCGGCGAGTACGCCTTCACCAAGAACGTGGCCGCCGCGGTCACGCCGATCGCGTTCTCGATCAGCCCCGCCAAGGAGGGCATGAAGGACGAGATCGGCTCGCTGACCCGGCTCGAGTTCACGGTCGGGCTCGGCTACCGCATGTGACCGGGGCGGGCGCCCGCGCCCGCCCCGCGCCACGCCGAACGCGATAGGATGGGGCCGCGATGAAGAAATGCCCGTTCTGCGCCGAGGAGATCCAGGAGGAGGCCATCAAGTGCCGCTTCTGTGGATCGTTCGTCAGCGCCGCGCCCGGGGCGGCGCCGGCCGCCGCCCCGGCACCCGCGCCCGCGCCCGCGGCGCCGGCCACGCCCGCGGGGCCGCCGTTCGCGCGCCAGGCCGAGCCCGGCAAGGCCGGCTTCTCCGCGCCGCACGCCCCCGATGGCAAGGGCGAGCGCAAGATCCTCTACGACGGCGTCCCGTCGTGGCGGGCCTTCTTCAAGCACTACGCGCTCGGCGTCCTGGCCACGCCGCTGGTGACGCTCCTGATCCTGTGGCTGGCGGGCGTGTTCGGCGCCGGCACCAGCAAGAAGGTGCTGGCCGTCGGGATCTGCCTGGCCATGGCCGCCGCCTACTTCGCGGGCCTCTACCTCTACCGCCGCTCGATCCGCTTCCGGGTCACCTCCTCCAACATCGAGTCCGAGCGCGGCATCCTGTCCAAGAAGATCGACGTCCTCGAGCTCTGGCGCTGCCGCGACATCCGTTACAAGCAGGACCTGCTCGATCGCATGCTCGGCATCGCCCACATCGAGCTCTTCACCGCCGACGTCTCCACGCCGCACCTCGAGATGATCGGGCTCCCCGCCTCGCGCCAGCTCTTCGAGCAGATCCGCGACGGCATCGAGCTCCAGCGCCAGGCCCGCAACGTCTACGGCGTCGTCTCCTGACCTGAGCTCGCCGAGCCCGCCCGAGCCTGGTCGTGACCACCGCGCTTCGCCCCGAGCAGCTCCGCCGCCGCTGCGATCCGGACGAGATCCCGTTCGCGACCACGGCCGATGCGCCCGCCGCCGAGGAGCCGCTGGGGCAGGCGCGGGCGGTCGACGCCGTCGAGCTGGCGATCGGCGTCCGCCACGACGGCTACAACCTGTTCGCCCTCGGCCCCGAGGGCATCGGCAAGCGCACGGTCGTGCGGCAGCTCCTCGCCCAGCGCGCGGCCAGCCAGCCGACGCCGCCCGACTGGTGCTACGTCGGCAACCTGGCCTCGCCCCACCGGCCGCGGGCCCTGCGCCTGCCGCCGGGCGCCGGCGCCCGCCTGCGCGACGAGATGGCCCGCGCCGTCAGCGAGCTGCGCGCCGCCATGCCGGCGGCCTTCGACAGCGAGGAGTACCGCAGCCGCAAGCGCGAGCGCATCGATCGCCTCAAGCAGCGGCAGGAGGCCGCCATCGAGGAGCTGCAGCTCCGCGCCCGCGGCCGTCAGATCGCGGTGCTCCGCACCGAGACCGGCCTCGCGATCGCCCCCCTCCGCGGCGACGAGGTGCTCGACCCCGGCGAGTTCGCGCAGCTCCCCGAGGCCGAGCAGGCCGCGCGCAAGGCCGCCATCGAGGAGACCGGCGCCGAGCTCACGACGATGTTCGCGACCTTCCACCAGTGGGGCCACGAGCACCGCGACGAGCTGGCCGCCCTCGACCGCGAGGTCGCGACCGCGGTGGCGCGGCGCGCGATCGACGCGGTGCGGGTCGCCATGCGCGACGTGCCCCAGGTCGGCGACTACCTGACCGGCATCGAGGCCGACGTGGTCGAGCATGCCGAGCGCTTCGTGGCGCGCGGCGACGGCGGCGTGGAGGAGATGGTGCGTCGCGCCATGCACGCCGACGGCAGCGAGGACGGCTGGTTCCGCCGCTACCAGGTCAACCTGCTGGTCGACCACGGCGGGGCCAGCGGGGCGCCGATCGTCGACGAGGATCACCCCACGTACGCCAACCTGATCGGCCGCGTCGAGCACGTGCCGCAGATGGGCGCGCTGATCACCGACTTCACCCTGATCCGCGCCGGCGCCCTGCACCAGGCCAACGGCGGCTACCTCCTGCTCGACGCGGTCGAGGTCCTGTCCCAACCCTTCGCCTGGGACGCGCTCAAGCGGGCGCTGCGCAGCCGCGAGGTCAAGATCGAGTCGCTGGGCCAGACCCTCGGCCTGCTGTCGACGGTGTCGCTCGAGCCCGAGCCCATCCCGCTCGAGGGCGTGAAGCTCGTCCTGTTCGGCGAGCGCCTGCTCTACTACCTGGTCGCCGCCCTCGATCCCGACGTCGCCGAGCTGTTCAAGGTGATGGCCGACTTCGACGAGAGCACCGACCGCCGCCCGGGCACGATCTCGGCCTACGCCCGCCTGGTGGCGGCGATGGTCGGGCGCGAGGGGCTGCGCCCGTTCGATCGCGCGGCGGTCGCGCGCGTCCTCGATCACGCCGCGCGCCTGGCCGGCGACGCCGACAAGCTGTCGATCCACCTGCGCTCGATCCTCGACCTGCTGCGCGAGGCCGACCACCTCGCCGAGCGCGGCGGCCACCCCACGGTCACCGCCGCCGACGTCCAGGCCGCGATCGACGGCCAGCTCCGGCGCGCCGGCCGCCTGCGCGAGCGCACGCTCGAGGCCATCCGCAAGGGCGTCCTCCTGGTCGAGACCAGCGGCCGCCGGGTCGGCCAGGTCAACGGCCTGTCGGTGATCGAGCTCGGCGGCAGCGCCTTCGGCCAGCCCACCCGCCTCACCGCCCGCGCCCGGGTCGGCGACGGCGAGGTCATCGACCTCGAGCGCGAGGTCGAGCTCGGCGGCCCCCTCCACTCCAAGGGCGTGCTCATCCTGACCGGGCTGGTCGGCGCCCGCTACGCGCGCGAGCGCCCGCTGTCGCTGTCGGCGACGCTGGTGTTCGAGCAGTCGTACGGCGGCATCGAGGGCGACAGCGCGTCGATGGCCGAGCTGTGCGCGCTCCTGTCGGCGATCGCCGAGCTGCCCCTCGACCAGGCGCTGGCCCTCACCGGCTCGGTCGACCAGCACGGGCGAGCCCAGCCCATCGGCGGCGTCAACGAGAAGATCGAGGGCTTCTTCGACGCCTGCCTCGAGCGCGGCCTGACCGGCAGCCAGGGCGTGCTCGTCCCGACGGCCAACGTCCAGCACCTGATGCTGCGCGAGGACGTGGTGGCCGCGGTGGCCGAGGGCCGCTTCCACGTCCACGCCATCGCCGACATCGACGAGGCCATGGCGCTGCTCACCGGCGTGCCGGCCGGCGCCCGCGACGAGCGCGGCCAGTTCCCGCCCGACAGCGTCAACGGCCAGGTCGAGGCGCGGCTGGCCGCGTTCACCGAGGCCGCGCGCCGGTTCCAGGCCGGCGGGCGCGACGGCGGCGGCGACGGCGGCGGCGACGAGGATGAGGACGAGGCGCCCGCCAACGACAACGACTGACGGCGGGTCGCGCGCGCCGTCGACCGCGGCACGACGTGGTGGGAGTCGAGCCCCCGGCGGATCGACCGCTCGTGGCGTCGCGCCCGGGGGCCACCGACCACGAAACCTCGTGCGGCGACAAGATCGGCCGCCACGTGGTCAGGCCGCGCGCGCGATGAGGGCGGCGCACCGGGGCCGCCGCGCCCCGACGAAGATCTGAGATCTGTCGGATATCGTTGAGGTTCTCGGGCGCGATTGTCTACGATCGATCCCATGAGGACCTCGACCTGCGTCGTCGCGCTCGCCGTGTGCTCGCTCGCCCTCGTCGCCTGCGGCGGCGACGACGGCGGCAACGGCGACGGCGACGGCGGCGGCGACGGCGACGCCGGCGTCGGCACCGACGCCGGTCCCGACGCCGAGCCCGACTGCGTGTTCACGCCGACCGGCGAGTTCAACCCCGAGGTCGAGTGCCGCTGGGACGGGCCGGCCGCCGGCGTGCCCTACCAGAACTACAACGACGTCGTCATGACGCCGGTGGTGATCAACCTGACCGACGACGACGGCGACGGCGACGTCGACACCGACGACATCCCCGACATCGCGTTCGTGAGCTACCGGCTCCAGGAGGACGGCTGCTGCAACGTCAACGGCGTGCTGCGGGTGGTGTCCGGGGGATGCAGCGCGGCCGGCACCCTGGTCGAGCACTTCTCGGTCGGCGCCACCGAGATCCAGGCCGACACCGGCCAGGCCGGGATCTGGCTGGACAACTCGGGCGGGCTCGCGG
The DNA here is from genome assembly GCA_900696455.1 of uncultured delta proteobacterium. Taxonomy (GTDB): domain Bacteria; phylum Myxococcota_A; class Polyangia; order Haliangiales; family Haliangiaceae; genus UBA2376. The sequence continues at coordinate 25,888 of CAADGB010000490.1, read as the reverse complement.
TCGGCGACATCGACGGCGACGGTTCCCCCGACATCGTCGGCATGATCAACGGCGGCGGCACGATCGCCTTCGAGCGCGACGGCACCGTCAAGTGGGTGCAGCGCATGTACCCGACCGGCAGCGACCGCCTGGCCGGCGTCCAGCCGTCGATCGCCAACCTCGACGCCACCGGCGCCCCCGAGGTCATCGTCGGCCGGGTCGTGCTGAACGGCAGCGACGGCTCGCTGAAGTGGCAGGGCACCGCCGGCGTCGGCACCAACGGCTTCCTGGGCCCGGTGTCGTCGAGCGGCGACCTCGATCTGAGCGGCCAGCTCGACGTGCTGGCCGGCAACACGATGTACGACGCCACCGGCGCCGCGCTGTGGAGCTACGCGTACCCCATCCCCATCACCTCGGCCAACTGCCAGGCCCAGGGCTTCCCCTGCGACGGCTACACCGCCACCGGCAACTTCGACGGCGACGACGAGGGCGAGCTGGTCGTGGTGCGGGCCGGCGTCATCTACATCCTCGAGCACGACGGCTCCCTGATGATGCTGGGCGGCACCCCGGCCCAGATCACGATCCCGGTCGACGACTGCACCCGCAACGAGGGCGGGCCGCCCACGGTCGCCGACTTCGACGGCGACGGCGACCCCGAGATCGGCGTGGCCGCCGCCGACTACTACATCGTCGCCGACCTCGAGTGCCTGGCCACGCCGCTGCCGGCGCAGTGCAGCGACCCCGGCATCCGCTGGAAGGTCACCAACGCCGACTGCAGCTCGCGGGTCACCGGCTCGAGCGTCTTCGACTTCGACGCCGACGGCCGGGCCGAGGTGGTCTACGCCGACGAGGTCGAGTTCCGCATCCTCGACGGCGTCGACGGCAGCGAGCGCCTGGCGATCCCCAACCGCTCGCACACCCGGCTCGAGATGCCGATCGTCGTCGACGTCGACAACGACGGCAACGCCGAGATCGTGTTCGTGGAGAACGCCCACGGCGGCAGCGCGAACCAGGGCCTCCGCGTCTACGGCGACGCCACCGATAGCTGGGCGGCGACCCGTCGCATCTGGAACCAGCACGCTTACCACGTCACCAACGTCGCCGAGGACGGCACGATCCCGCTGGTCGAGCCGGTCAACTGGCTCACGCCCAACCCCAACACCGCCTCCGGCCTCATGAACAACTTCCGCCAGAACCTGCCCGAGTACGACGCCAGCGCCGCCCCCGACCTGGTGGTGTTCCTGTCGCTCGTCGAGAACGGCTGCCTGCTCAACGCCCGGGTCTGCAACTACGGCGACGTGGTCGCCGGCGCCGGCCTGCCGGTGCGCTTCTGGGACAACGCCACCATGACCGAGATCCCGTGCATGGGCGGCACGCCGGTGACGCCCGGCCCGCTGGCGCCCGACGCCTGCGTCGACGTCCAGTGCATCTGGAACGACGCGCCCAACCCGATCGACCTCCGCGCCTGCGTCGACAACGCCGGTTTCGCCTGCGCCTCCGCCGGCGGCGCCAACAACGAGTGCCGCGAGGACAACAACCTCGATCAGGCCAGCGGCCCCTTCGCCTGCCAGCCCCTGGGCTGATGCCGCGGTCCGCCGACCGCGGCGGCCGCGGGCTCACGGCGCGATCGTCACCCACGCCAGGTTGGTGATGAACTCGCCGGTCTGCGCGCAGTCGCGCACCCGCTCCGGCGCCGACCACGCCGCGCCGGTCCAGACCACGCGCTCGAGGTGGTCGCACGAGCGCGCGCTGTCGAAGACGGTGTAGACGATGGTCTCGCCGTCGGGGGACCACGCCGCGTCCCCGGCGCCGGCGGTCGGCGAGACCGGGACCGCGGGGTCGCCGGGCGCCTGCAGGTCGAAGGTCTTGAGCCGCTGCTGATCGGTCCGATCCGCGAACAGCACGCGGCGGCCGTCGGGGCCGAGGTTGGGACGCCCGCTGCCGTCGCGCACCAGGCGCTCGGCGCCGGTGTCGAGGTGACGGACGTGGAGCGTCGAGCCCGTCGCCGGCGGCCGCGCGCGCAGCTCGAACAGCACCTCGCGGGTGCCGGGCACCTGCTGCGGTCGCAGCTCGAACGGTCCACCGGGGACGTCCGGGCGCAGGAACTCGAAGCCGCCGTCGGCCACGCCCAACCGGCCCAGGCGCCAGCCCTGGAACGCTCCCTCGGCGGTGAAGTCGTAGCGCCGGCTGAGGTAGACGTGGGCGCCGTCGGGCGCGACGCGGAACGCCTCGTCGTTGACGTTGGCCCACCCGCTGCCCGCGGGCGCGAGCAGGCGCACCGTGCGCTCCCGGCTGTCGAACCAGAACGAGTTCTGGATGGCGTCGCCGATGGTGACGCCGAAGCGCTCGGCCTGCAGCGGATCGTTGGACGAGAACACCACCGCCCGGCCGTCCGGGGGCGCCGCCATCGACCACACCCGGGTCGACCGGAACACCGTGCGCGCCACACCGCCGAGGTCGGCCGGATCGAGCGCGAACACCTGGTTGGGCGTGCCCGCCCACTCGTTGGCCAGGAGCCACGTTCCCGCCGGCAGCGGGTCACCGGCGACGAAGCCGATCTCGTCGATCGGCGACGGCCCGGCGTCGAGCTCGATCCCGGCGTCGACGTCGACGGGGTCGTCCTGCCCACACGCGCCCGCCGCGCCCAGCGCGAGCACCGCCGTCAGCGCCGTCCCCACCCCGATCCTCGTGGAGCTGTCCATCGCCGGATCTAACGAGGACGACCACCGGCTGTCAAAGCCCGCGGACGCCGTCAGCGCGACGGCGCGGGCGACGCTGGCGGCAACCCGAGCGACGGCAGGAGCGTCGGCCAGGCCTGGCCGCTGCGGGGATCGACCAGCGTGACCGGATCCTGGTAGACGCGAGCGGTGCGGTGCAACGCCGGCAGGGCCTGGCCCAGCGGCATGGACTGGTAGCGCTCCGGCCAGCGCGCGCGCAGCTCGTCGCGGACCCGCGGCCCGTGGCGCGTGCTCATCGCCGGAAACAGGTGGTGCTCGACGTGGTAGCCGAAGCCGAGGGTCAGCCAGTCGGCCACCCGGGGCACGGTGACGCTGAGCGAGTTGACCAGCGGGTCGTTGATCGCGGTCTGCGGGTTGAGGCCGTGGTTGGTCAGGATGAAGGCCATCACGATCCAGTTCGCCACGACCAGCGGCAGCACGTACACGAACAGGAAGGCCAGCGGGCCGACCAGGACGGCCACCGTCGCCCACACCGCGAGCCCGAGCGCGGTCTCGGCGATCGCGACCCGGTGGCCGCGCGCGTCGAGGAGCCCGCGCCGGCGGGCCCAGACCAGCATCTGGCCGCTCTGCCCCGTGAAGCCGAACAGCAGGCTGAGCACGCCGGTCCAGCGCCGGCCGCCCAGCGCGAAGCGATCGGTGACGACGCGGACCAGACGGCTGCCGTCGTAGGCGGCGCGCGTCGGGTACATGTCGGGGTCGCGGTCGACCTCGTTGGTGTGGCCGTGGTGCTCGCGGTTGTGCCAGGCCATCCACAGCCGCGGCGACACCACGAACGGCAGGAAGCCGAGCCAGCCGACGACGCGGCGCAGGCGCTTGCTGCGGACCACGCCGCCGTGCAGGGTCTCGTGGCCGAGGAAGGTCAGGCCGGCGAGGCTGACGCCGATCGCCAGCGACACCAGCGGCGCGGCGAACCACGGCACCCAGCCCGACGCCACCGCCACGATCATGGCGGCGATCGCCGCCAGGTGGACCGGCAGCCACAGCAGGCGCGACCGCGCCGGCTGGAAGACCTCGGGCGGCAGGACCGGGCGCAGCTCGCGGACGTACGACGACAGGGGGCGGAGCTCCATCTCCGACGAGGGTAGCGGCGACCCCGTCACGATGCGGTCACGGCCCGGTCATTCCCCGCGAGGCGCCGGACGCCAGCGACGCGGCTCGCGTCACGGCCACGCCACGACCGGGTCGCGCGGCGGCGCCCACCCGCGCTCACGCCGCCGGCGGCGTCCACGCCCGGCCGGTCTCGGCGTCGACGTGGGCGAGGCGGACGCCGCCCGCGCCCAGCTCGATCGTGCCGTGGACGATCGGCAGGTGGAAGCGACGCGGCCCGCTCGAGCCCGGGTTGAACACCACCAGGCCTCGGTCCTCGCTGAGGAACGGCACGTGCGAGTGGCCGCACACCACCAGCGACGCGCCGGCGGCCCGGGCCAGGCGGGCGACGTCGGCGCGCAGGCGCACGCCGGCGATCGCGATGTGGGTGAGCAGGAGCCGCAGCGGCCGCTCGCCGGTCACGTCGATGACCAGGACGTCGGGCAGGTCGGCCGCGCGCGCGTCGATGTTGCCGCGCACCGCGAGCACCGGCGCGATCGTCGCCAGCTCGTCGAGCACCGCGCGCTCGCCGATGTCGCCGGCGTGGAGGATGGCGTCGGGCCGCCACGCCGCGAGCTGCGCCGCCACCGCCGGGTGCGGCCGCGAGTGGGTGTCGGCGACCGCGGCCAGCCGCAGCGCGCCGCCGGCGCGGGCCGCGATCGTGGCCGTGGCGCGGCGCAGGGGCGGCGGCATTGGCCGGCAGGCTACCACCGCCCGTCGCGCCGCCGGCCGGTCTCGCCGCCCCGCACCGTGCCTCACCCTACCCCACCCGGCCCGCGGCGGGGCGCGCGGGCGAGCGCGGCGCGACCGTGCCAGCGCCCGGCCGGCCCGCCAACGGCCGTTCACGAGCCGCCCGCAACCCCGCCAGTCCAGGCCCCCGCGCGCCGGGGCGGCCGGTGGCACGCCGCGTGAAACGACGCCCGTCATGCCTCGCCTCGCCACGCCCCTCCTCCTCGCCACCGCCACCCTCCTCCTCGCCGACGCCGCCCCCGCGCTCGCCAAGCCCGTGCCGCCCGGCACCGGCGACGGCTCGGTCCGCGATCGCCGCACTCAGCCCCCGCCGCCGACCACGGTGACCGTGACCGACGCCCCGCCGCCACGTCGCTACCGGCGTCGCCCCGGCCCGCGCATCATGGCGCCGCTCAAGATCGACATCGGCGCGCAGGGCGCGAACACCTCGCAGGGCTTCCTGCCCGGCATCGAGCTGCGCGCCGGCATCCACTGGGCGTCGCTCAGCCCGCGGCCCACGAACACCGACGTCGGCCTCGGCGTGTTCGGCGCCGTGCTGGCCGGCCCCGAGAACGACGCCATGCCCGACGCCAAGAACGACGTCCTCTACGGCGGCCTCTACCTCGAGATCGGCCAGACCCTGTCGCGCGGCGACCACTGGCGGACCTGGGCCTCGGGCCGCGGCGAGTACCTGGGCAGCGACGCCTTCGGCGAGACCCAGGCCGGCTTCGGCGTCGCCGGCCGGCTGAGCGCCGAGCTCTACGCCAGCGGCGTCGGCATCGAGCCGCGCGGCGTCTTCCTCGGCACCTACGCGATCGGCGTCTACGCCGAGGTCGCCGGCCGCGATCTGGGCCGCGACGTGAGCGCGGTGCAGGTCAGCGGCGGCCTCACGATCCGCACCCCGCTCGTCTTCAGCCCGCGCTGATTCCTTCACACGCGCCGCGCCCGCGCCCGGGCCGCGGCTGGTTCGACCGCGCCGGCGCTCGCGTCGCCGCGCGCGGCGGCCGCCGCCGTGCTACATCGCGGATCGATGAGGAGCCTGCTCCGCCGACCCGCGCTCTGGCTCGCGGTCGGCCTCGCGCTGGTGGTCGCGGTGGTCTGGGTCGTGCGCGCCCGCGGCCCGCTGGTGCGGACCACCGTGGTCGTCCGCCAGGCGCTCGAGCAGCACATCGTCGCCAGCGGGCGCGTGCGGGTGCCGACCCGGGTCCAGATCGCGGCCCAGACCTCGGGGCTGGTGGTGGCGGTGGGCGCGGCCGAGGGCCAGCGGGTCGAGCCCGGCGACCTGCTGGTGCAGCTCGACGACGGCGCCGAGCGGGCGGCGGTCGCCCAGGCCGAGGCCGCGGTCAACCAGGCCAAGGCCCGGGTCGCGCAGCTCCGCCGGGTCGGCGCCATCGTCGCCACCGAGGCCCTGCGCCAGGCCGAGACCAACCTCGAGCGCGCCGAGACCGAGCTGGCGCGCACCAGCCAGCTCGTCGCCAGCAAGGCGGTGCCGGCGGTGGAGCTCGAGAACGCGCAGCGCGCCCTCGCCATCGCCCGCGCCCAGAAGACCGCCGCCGAGGCCCAGCAGGCGGCGGCGGCGCCGGCCGGCGCCGACTCGCGCATCGCGCTCACCGCGCAGCTCCAGGCCGAGGCCCAGCTCGCCGGCGCCCGCGTGCGCCTGGCCCAGACCCGCATCGTCGCGCGGTCGGGCGGCGAGGTCCTGACCCGCGCCGTCGAGCCCGGCGACGTCGTCCAGCCCTCGCGCACGCTCATGACCCTGGCCGCCGACGCCCAGGACGAGCTGGTGTTCCAGGCCGACGAGCGCAACCTGGCGTGGATCGCGGTGGGCCAGCCGGCCAAGGCCTCGGCCGACGCCTACCCCCAGGCCGTGTTCGACGCCACCGTCAGCTACATCGCGCCGGCGATCGATCCCGCCCGCGGCAGCGTCGAGGTCCGGCTGGCGGTGCCGGCCCCGCCGCCGCACCTCAAGCCCGACATGACGGTGTCGATCGACCTGACCGTCGCCACCCGCCCCGCCACGCTGACCGTGCGCAGCGAGGCGGTGCAGGGCGCGGCCACCGCCACCCCGTACGTGCTCGCCGTCGAGGGCGGCCGGGTGGTGCGCAAGGACGTCGAGCTCGGCATCCGCGGCGAGGGCAGCATGGAGGTCCTGTCCGGCCTGGCCGAGGGCGTCGAGGTCATCCTCCCCGACGGCCGCCGCCTCGCCCCGGGCGCGCGCGTGCGCACGGAGCGGCGGTAGTGCCCGGCCCCGTGCCCCACCTGCCCCCGCGGCCGAGGCGCTGATGTCGTTCGCCTGGTTCGTCGCCCTCCGCTACATGCGCGACGCCCGCGGCCAGACCGCGCTCATCCTGGCCGCGGTCGCCGTCGGCGTCAGCGTGATCGTCTTCCTGTCGGCGCTCATCGGCGGGCTGCAGACCTCGCTCATCGCCAAGACCCTCGGCTCGCAGCCCCACGTCACCCTGCGGGTGCCGCGCGAGGCGCCGCGGCCGCTGGTCGAGCCGGGGCCGGATCTGGCCGTCGCCCGCGACGTCACCGAGCGCGCCCAGCGCCTGCGCTCGATCGACCAGTGGCCGTCGGTCATGCGCACCGCCGAGGGCGTGGCCGGCGTGATCGCCGCCTCGCCGTCGATCACCGGCGCCGGCTTCGCGGTGCGCGGCGAGGCCACCAGCCCCGTCGTCGTACGCGGCGTCGACCCCGAGCGCTTCCTCGCCATCATCGACGTCCGCGCCCGCCTGATCGCCGGCCGCTACGAGCTCGACGGCGGCGGCGTGGTCATCGGCAGCAAGCTCGCCGCCGAGCTCGGCGTCACCGTCGGCGACAAGCTGCGGCTGTCCTCGAGCGAGGGCCGCGACGACGTGGTCACCGTGCGCGGCCTGTTCACGCTCGGCAACGAGGGCGTGGACGGGACCTGGGTCCTGACCGGGCTGCGCCACGCCCAGGCCCTGTACGGCCTGCCCGGCGGGGTCACCACCGTCGAGCTCAAGGTCGCCGACGTCTTCGCCGCCGAGCGCGTCGCCGCCGAGGTCCGCGCCCGCACCGGGCTGCGCGCCGATAGCTGGATGGCGATCAACCGCGAGCTGCTCGAGGGCCTGTCGGCGCAGTCGAGCTCCAAGCTGATGATCCAGTTCTTCGTGATCGTCGCGGTCGCGCTCGGCATCGCCAGCGTGCTCATCGTCAGCGTGGTCCAGAAGTCGCGCGAGATCGGCATCCTGCGCGCGGTCGGCACGCCGGCGTGGCGGATCTCGCTGGTCTTCCTCCTCCAGGGCGGCGTCCTCGGCGTCCTCGGCTCGTTCGCGGGCTCGGCCTTCGGCGCGCTGCTGTCGCGGCTGTTCGAGGACGCCACCCGCGACGTCACCGGCGCCGTCCGTTTCCCGGTCACCCTCGACCTCGAGCTGTTCGCGCTGGCCACCGCGATCGCCACCGGGGTCGGCCTGCTCGCCGCCGTGATCCCGGCGCGGCGCGCGGCGCGCATGGATCCGGCGACGGCGATCCGCAATGGCTGAGCCCCCGCCGCCGGTGCTGGTGGTCGCGGGCGCCGTCAAGGAGTACGGCGCCGCGGTCAAGACCCGGGCCCTGGCCGGCGTCGACCTCACGATCGGCCCCGGCGAGCTGACCGCGCTGATCGGCCCGTCGGGCTCGGGCAAGAGCACGCTGCTCAACCTGATCGGCCTGCTCGACCGCCCCACCGCCGGCACGATCGTGCTCGGCGGCCACGACACCTCGACCCTCGACGAGCGCGGCCTGACCGCGCTGCGCGCCCGCATGCTCGGCTTCGTCTTCCAGTTCCACCACCTCCTGCCGGCCTTCACCGCGCTCGAGAACGTGCTCCTGCCGAGCTGGGGCGACCGCGGCCGGCCCACGGCGGACGCCCGCGCCGCCGCCGAGGCCATGCTGCGCGCCGTCGGCCTCGCCGACCGCCTGCACTACAAGGCCACCGACCTCTCCGGCGGCCAGCAGCAGCGCGTTGCCATCGCCCGCGCCCTCGCCCACCGCCCGCCGCTGGTCCTCGCCGACGAGCCCACCGGCAACCTCGACACCGCGTCGTCGGCCGAGGTCTTCGCCCTCATGCGCCGCTTCAACCGCGAGCTCGGCACCACCTTCATCGTCGTCACCCACGACCCCCGCATCGCCGACCAGTGCGACCGCATCGTCGAGCTCGTCGACGGCCGCGTCGTCAGCGACCGGCCGGTGCCGCCGGCGCCGGGCTAGGCGCCGGACCAGGCGCGCGCCGCGCCACCCCGGCTCAGAGCGTGTGAAGGAGTCACACGCTCCTGTCGATCGGGCGGTCCCGGCGAGGACGCCGGTGCCGACCTGAGTCGGAGCAGATCGCCTCGGCTGCGCCTCGGCTCAGCCGGCGGCCGGCGGCCGCACCGGCCAGGGCGCGGGGCGCGGGCCGGCCTGCCAGTTGTCGTGGCGGCCGTCCCAGTACTCGAACGTCGCGAGGCTCGGGTCGAAGCCGTCGAGGGTGTTCAGGTTGACCGACACGAAGGCGCCGCCGAGCTCGGCCAGCGTGCCCTTGCTGAAGACGAAGACGTGGCAGCGCCGGCAGAAGTAGCGGCTGCCGATCTCCGGGAAGCGCGAGAACGACGCCAGCGCCGCCTCGTCGACGAGCAGCGTGAGGGCGTCGGGCTTCACGACCTGGGTCGCGGCGCCGAGGCGGACGCAAACGCTGCAGTTGCAGCGCGACGCGCGCGCCGGCTCGACGACGGCCTCGTAGCGCACGTCGCCGCAGTGGCAGCCGCCCTGGTGCGGCCGCGCGCCGCCATCGCGCGCGAGTCCGGTCGCGGCGCCGTCGGAGGCCTGGCTCGGAACGTCGGTGTCCTTGGTGCTCATGCCCCGACCGTGCCCCAGGCCGCTGACAGCCTTGTGTCAGGTTTCGACAACCGATCCTCCGGAGGGTCAGTGGCAGGAGCCGCGCACCGTCATCTCGATGACGGTGCGCGCTCGCGCTCGGAAGACGCGAGGGCCTGGGCGCGGGCGCGGGCACCTACGACGTTGCTCGACTTCCTGATGCCTTGGAAGGGTCTTCTCGCGAAGTGTCTGGAGGAGCGGTGGCGTGAGGCCGGTGGCGCAAGCTCAGCCGATCCGCAACGATCAAGGCAGCGGCGAGGCAACAGAGTGTGATCATCCAGTGTGAGTATCGGAAGTCGGGAGCCGCCGCTCCGACAAAGAAGCTGCTCTGATACAATAGACCGCTTGCGACCAATGCAGCAACAAGGCCATCGCGTCGCCACGCCGCCCACCCAAGGAACACCACGGAGAGCGCGAGGTAGACCCACGGTCGGTACACCATCGTTCGACTTAGCGAGCCAAACGCACGACCCAGGCGTTTCTGGAGATAGGACGGCGTCGTGAAGTGCCGAAGTCGAATGTACTGATCTTCGATTGCGCTGTTCTGACAGACAGGCTCCCAGAGTTCGGCGTCGGTAAGCCCCAGAACTTCCGCCATGACTCGTGACCGATGGGACAGGTACGCTGACGGATGTTTGCGCACGAGCACCCGCCACGCTCGATGGCGAGCAGCAACCTGCTCGCTACTAGGCATTTCGTTGAAGATGACGCCTGTCCCAAACCAGTCTCGTGACGAGTATGCAGCACAGAACCTGCGCTGAATTCCCTCCGTGATGTCATCGGCATAGCCTGTTCCTTCAAGATCGCGCTTGAGCTCGGCGTCGGAGATCGGGTCTGCCAGACACACGATCCCAATCAAGTCCATCGGTCCGACGCTGCGGGCCCACGGGTTGGTTCGCTGACCGGCCAGTCCGTGATTGATTAGGAAGGCCGTAGCCGGCGGAACGACGATGAGTCCAATGAGCAAGGCGAAACCAGCGAGACGACTGCGAAATTCCGACCGAGTGGCGACAAGGACACAAAGCGGTGGGAGGGCCGCCAGCGCGTTGTCCCGAACGCCACAGGCAAACATCAAGAGGAGGCAACCAAGCGCCCTGCGGCCCCAGCGGGGCTCGGGCTCGAGAAGCAGCGCAAGGCCCGCCAACAGGAACGCCGCCATCTGAGCGTCCTTCCACACCGGCGCCATCGGCGTCAGGATCGGCGGAAACAGCATCAGCCCCGCCGCCACCCACGCTGCCGTCCGAGGGGCCAGCCGCAGACGAAGCAGTCGGTAGAGGCCCCATAGAAAGAGAGTGACCTGCACCACCAGCATCGCCACAGGACCACGAAAGATCAGTTCGAGCACCCGCCAGTAGGCTGCCATCAGAGGCGGATGCCAATCCCCATAGACTCCCCTGCGCGCCTGTAGAAGTTGGTCGGCGGCATCGAAGTTCAGGTACCCCGGATATGCGTACAGCACGACAAGAAGCCAGGTACCAAGCAAGATCTTGAGAGGCGCACGATCAACGGGGACGCTGTGATTGTCTGTCGAAGCTATCTCCATGAGATGCTGCTGGCTGCGGCGCTACGAACTCGCCGATTCATAGCATGGGCATGGACCTTCGCGCTCTACGGCTCTCCTCCACGTCTAGCGGGTCGCGCGCGGCTGCTGCCTGACCGGCGCGGGTTCGATGACCGAGCAGCAGAGCCCGCAGAGCCCGAGAAGGGGAATGTGCCCGTGCCCTTGAGCGCCTTCTTGTCGGCCGGCGCCGGTGCCTGAGCCGGAGGGCTACGGCGGCGGCGCCAGCGCCGGATCGGCGAGGAAGCGCTCGTCGGTGAGCGCGCGCAGGAAGGCGACGAGGTCGGCCTTCTCGTCGGCGCTGAGGCGGTAGCCGCCGACCGGGACCAGGGTCGAGAGCGTGGGCGAGTCGACGACCTGGTCGCTGTAGAAGTCGACGACCTGCTCGAGGGTGGCGAAGCGGTCGTCGTGCATGTAGGGCGCGGTCATCGCCACGTTGCGCAGGGTCGGCGTCTTCCACCGCCCGTCGTCGAGGGCGCGCCCGGTGACCACGCCGCGGCCGGTGCCGGCGACGGCGGCGTCGAGGCCGATGTTGTGGAACTGGTTGTCGGTGAGGAGCCGGGTGGCGTGGCAGTGGAAGCACTCACCCTGCTCGCTGTAGAAGAGCTCGAGGCCGCGGCGCTCGGCGGCGCCGAGCGCGGTCAGCTCGCCGTCGGCGTAGCGATCGAACGGCGAGTCGCCGGAGACCATCGTGCGCTGGAACTGGGCCAGGGCGTAGGCCGCCCGGTGGGTCGTCACCTCGGGGGTGCCGAACGCGGCCGCGAACATCGCCTCGAGGTCGGGCTGCTTCAGGCGCTCGACGTCGGTGACGAAGAACTCCTCGACCTCCATGATCATGGCCTCGTCGAGCGTGCCCTCGAAGCGGCCGTCCCACAGGAAGTTGCGCGACCACGCCAGGTTGATGTGGGGCAGGACGCCGGGCGCGGTCGGGCTGGTGAAGGCGCGCGCCTGATCGTGGCAGTCGGCGCACGCCCGGTTGCCCTGCGGCGACAGCCGCTGGTCGTAGTAGAGCTGGCGGCCGAGGGCGATGCCCTCGACCGTCGACGGGTTGTCGTCGGGCACGACCATGGGCGGGAAGCCGCGCGGGATGAGGTGATCGACCGAGCGCGGGCCGTCGTCGGTCGCGCAGGCCGCGACCGCCAGCAGGGCGACCCCGATCCACGCGCCCGCCGTCGGGCCCGCGCCGCTCACGGCGCCCCCAGCGCGAACACGGTGGCGCCGTTGGCCTGGAGCTCGGCCTGGGCCGTGGCGTTGCGCATGATGCCGGGCTGGGCGGCGTTGAAGTAGTCGTCGAGGTCCCATGTGTGGGGCGCCGTGAACCACTGCTCGAGGTTCATGACCAGGGTGAGCGTGGTGCCGGTGGCCTCGACGGCGCGGCCGCTGGCGTCGAGCGAGACCGCGAACGAGTAGTCGACCCCGTCGAGGCCGCCGCTGTGGGCGCGGTACGGGAACGGCTCGCCGGCCTCGTTGAGGTAGCGGCCCTCGAACTTCAGGTAGTGGTAGCCGCCGCCCATCATCTCCGGCCACTCCATCAGCGACTCGGGCGGGGCCGTGAAGCGCCCGCTGGTGTTGAGCGCCGGCGGCAGCCCCATCACGAACGACACCGAGGCCAGGGCGCCGGTCGGCACGTCGCTGGCCAGGAGCTGGGTCAGGGTCGCGGTCAGCTCGTGGTCGACGTAGCGAGGGCCGGGGGCGTCCCAGCGCGAGCCGTCGGCGAAGTGGAGGCTGACGTCGCTGACGAAGTAACGCACCACGGTCACGCCGAAGGCGTCGCCGGCGGCGTTCAGGTACGGCGTGTCGGTGCCCATCAGCACCGCGTCGCCGCCGACCCGGTGGGCGAAGGCCACGGTCACCGCGCCGCTGCCGGGCGCGGCGTCGGCGGGACGGGCGTCGACGTCGTCGCCGTGATCGTGGTCGTCGCCGCAGCCGACGAGGCCGGCGAGCAGGGAGGTCGCGCCGAGGCAGGCCAGGGCGAGGGGGCGGGGAGTACGTCCGGTCGTACGCATGAGATCCTCCGGTGCGTCGTGCACCTCCCGGCAGCTTGGTCCCGGCGGCGGCGCGCCCCATGCGGTGGGATTGCGCACCGCGGCGCCGACTTGACGCCGGATCAGGTCGCGCCCGCTTCGCCCGGGCAGGCTGGCCGGCGATGAGCGAGCTCCTCACCACCCTCGTCGCCGAGCACGTCCACATCCGCCGCGTGCTCGGCGCCCTCCACGACTTCGCGGCCTACCACGTCGTCGACGACCCGGCGCCACGTCCGATCCTCGGACAGTTCGTCACGTACCTGCGCGAGTACGTCGATGGCGTCCACCACCACAAGGAGGAGGACCACCTGTTCGAGGCCATGATCCGGGCCGGCCTGCCCCGCGACGCCGGTCCCATCGGCTGCATGCGCCACGACCACGACGTCGGCCGCGGCCACGTCGCGGTGCTCGCCGACCTCGCCGCCGGCCGGGGCCCCCTGGTCGGCCCCGACCTGGTCGCCCTGGCCAGGGCCGTGCCCGCCTACGTCCGCCTGCTCACCGATCACATCCACAAGGAGAACAACGTCCTCTACCCGATGGCCGAGCAGCTCGTCGGCGCCGACGACCTCGCCGCCCTCGACCTCGTCGTCCCCGCCGACGGCGACGCCGCCCGCCGGCTCGAGGCGCTGGGCGACACCCTCGCCGACCGCTACGCCGCCGCTCGCATCGCGAGTTGACGGGTGATGGACGCGAGCGGGCGCGTGACGGACGCGAGCCGACGGGTGATGGACGCGAGCGGGCGCGTGACGGACGCGAGCGGGCGGGGGACGGGACGCGAGCGGGCGGGGGACGGGACGCGAGCGGGCGGGTGGCGGACGCGAGCTGACGACTGCCGGGCGGCCCGCGGTGCCTGGCTACTGTCGTTGCGCGCGACAGCCGTCCGGCCCGGGCGCCACGGGCAAGTGCGCGGATCCTCGGGGTCGGGCCGTGGCACGAGGCGTGCTCCCGGCGTGCCGGCGCTCACCAACCCGCCAACCGGAGTCGCCACGCATGCGTCCCCCCCCGCTCCCTCCGCCCGTTCGCCCGCCGCCCGCTGATCCCCGCCCTCCTCGCCGCCGCCGCGCTCGTCCCGGCCTGCGCCGGAGGCGACGACGACGACCCCCTCGACGGCGAGGACGACGACTTCCTGGTCGACGGCAAGGACGACGCCTACGGGATCGCCGACGGGACGCCCGAGGCCTGCGCGATCCTCAAGCTGGCGACCCTCGGCGACCTCGACCTGCTCGACCACGGCGTCCGCCTCAACCGGCTGGCCGCCCAGCACATCGTCGCCCACCGCCAGGGCCCCGACGGCGTGATCGACACCGACGACGACGGCTGGTTCCGGGACCTCCGTCAGCTCGACGCCGTCAAGCACGTCGGCCGTCAGGCCTTCACCCGGCTGCGGGACCACGCCGCCCGCCACCCCGAGTTCGCGTGTGGCACCGTGCCCCTCCAGCTCCTCGCGTTCAACGACTTCCACGGCAACCTGCGCCCGCCCAGCGGCTCGAGCGGCCGCATCGTGACCGCGGCCGGCCCGGTCGACGCCGGCGGCGCCGAGTTCATGGCCACCCACATCAAGGCGCTGCGCGCGACCAACCCCAACACCCTGGTGGTCGCCGCCGGCGACATCATCGGCGCCACCCCGCTGGTGTCGGCGCTGTTCCACGACGAGCCGACGATCGAGTCGATGAACCTGATGGGCCTCGACATCGCCGGCGTCGGCAACCACGAGTTCGACGAGGGCATTGACGAGCTGTGGCGCATGCAGTACGGCGGCTGCCACCCGGTCGACGGTTGTCAGGACGGCGACGGCTTCGCCGGCGCGGCGTTCGCCTACCTCGCCGCCAACGTCACCGACGAGGCCACCGGCGCCACGGTGCTCCCGCCCTTCACCATCCGCCGCTTCGGCCGGGCCCGGGTCGCGTTCATCGGCATGACGCTCGAGGGCACGCCCCTGGTCACCACCCAGGAGGGCACCCGCGGGCTGCGCTTCGCCGACGAGGCCGACACCGTCAACGCCCTGGTGCCGCTCCTGCGGGCGCGCGGCGTCGAGACCATCGTCGTCCTCCTCCACGAGGGCGGCGCCGCCACCGGCCTCTACAACGAGTGCGCGGGCATCTCCGGCCCGGTGTTCGAGATCGTCCAGCGCTTCCACCCCGCCGTCGACGTCGTGGTCACCGGCCACACCAACGCCGCCCACACCTGCGAGCTCGACGGCCGCCTGGTGACCAGCGCCGCCCACGCCGGCCGCCTGGTGACCGACATCGACCTCGAGCTCGACGAGCTCACCGGCGAGCCGCGCACGATGACCGCCAACAACGTGATCGTCACCCGCACCGTCGAGCGCGACGCCGCCCAGACCGCGCTGATCGAGCGCTACGAGGCGCTGGCGGCCCCCCTCGCCAACCGCGTCGCCGGTCGCGTCGCCGGTGACCTGACCCGCGCCCTGACCCCGGCCGGCGAGTCGACCATGGGCCTGGTGATCGCCGACGCCCAGCTCGCCGGCGCGCGCGCCGACGGCGCGGTGGCGGCCTTCATGAACCCGGGCGGCGTCCGCGCCGACCTGCTGGCGGCCACCATCGCCGGCGGCGAGCAGCCGGGCGAGGCCACCTACGGCGAGCTGTTCGCGGTCCAGCCCTTCGGCAACACGATGATGACCCTCACCGTGACCGGCGCCCAGCTCGAGCTCATGCTCGAGCAGCAGTGGTCGCTGGTCGGCGGCGCCGAGCGCGCCAACATCCTCCAGCCGTCGGCCGGCTTCACCTACACCTGGGACGCCAGCCGCGCCATCGGCGACCGCGTCGCGCCGTCGTCGATCCGCATCGGCGGCGCGCCCGTGGTCCCCACCGCCACCTACCGCATCGCGGTCAACGCCCTCCTCGCCGGCGGCGGCGACGGCTTCGCCGTCCTGGTCGAGGGCACCGACCGCGTCGCCGGCCCGCTCGACATCGACGCCCTCGAGGCCTACCTCGCCGCGCACTCGCCGCTGACGCCGCCGGCCACCGGCCGCATCACCCGGCTGCCCTGAACCCGCCCGGCGCGCCCGACGGGCGCCGGCGTCAGTAGCGGAACGGCCAGGCGAGGAAGTAGCGCTTGACCCGCAGCCACAGGCCGAACAGGCCGAGCGGCTCGATCACGAGGACGACGATGACCAGGATCGAGAACAGCACCGCGGTCTGGAGGCCGGTGGGGAGCTGGCCGATGTAGGGCAGGGACGGAGCCAGCGTCTGCATCAGCTTGCCGAGGATGACGAAGGCGACGGCGCCGGCGACCGCGCCCCACACCGTGCCGATGCCGCCGAGCACGATCATGGCCACGTACTCGACGCTGATCTGGAGGTTGAAGTACTCGACGGTCACGGTCCGCTGCTGCAGCGCGAACATGCCCCCGGCGACGCCGGCGATGAACGACGAGGTGGCGAAGGCCAGCAGCTTGGCCCGCACCGGGTTGACGCCGAGCGCGGCCGCGGCCAGGTCCTGATCGCGCACCGCCATCATCGTGCGGCCGGCGTTGGAGCGGGTCAGGTTGCGCGCCGCCCACGCCACCAGCACCGCCACCACCAGGAAGATGAAGTAGAGCTTCTGGTCCCAGTCGAGGATGACCGGGCCGTACGCCATCTTCTCGTAGACGTCGCGCATCTCGGCCGGCGACTGGCCGAACGTCACGTACATGCCGACGCTCTTGGCGCCGCCGGTGCCCGACAGCGACGGATACGACTCGAGGGTGTGGGCGACGAGGTAGAGCAGGCCGAGCGTGACGATGGCCAGGTACAGGCCGCGCAGGCGCAGCGCGAACAGGCCGGCGGCCACGCCGACCGCGGTCGCCACCGCGCCGCCGGCCGGCAGGCACAGCCAGAACGGGACCTGCCAGCGCTCGCCCAGCACCGCGGTCGTGAACGCGCCGATGGCCAGGAACGCGGCGTGGCCGAGGCTGATCTGGCCGGCGAAGCCGGTCAGCACCATCAGGCCGACGGCGCCGACGATCGCGACCAGCGCGTGGTTGCCGACCGTGAGCCACGACGCGCTGACCCAGAACGGGAAGAGCAGCACGATCGCCAGGCCGAGCCCGAGCCCGACCTTGTGCCACAGGTCGGGGAACAGCCGCAGGTCGTCCTCGTAGCGGGTGACCAGCTTGCGCGTGGGCACTAGAGCCGCTCCACGTCGCGCTGACCGAGCAGCCCGTACGGCCGCACCATCAGGAACAGGATCATGATCACGTAGGGGAAGACGTTCTGCAGGTTGTGGCCGAACCCGCCCAGGTGCGGGCCCAGGTAGACCGGGGCGAAGATCTCGAGCAGGCCGAGCAGGAAGCCGGCGATCACCGTGCCCACCGGCGAGGTCAGGCCACCGACGATCACCGCCGGGAAGGCGCGGAACGCGATGATGAGCGTGCTCTCGTGGCCGAACATCGCGTGCTTCATCGCCGCGAACACGCCGGCGAGCCCGGCCAGCATGCCGGCGAGGAACCAGGTCGCGCCCAGCACCCGACCGACCGGGATGCCGAGGGCCTGCGCGACCTCCTGGTCGGTGCTGGTCGCGCGCATGCCGATGCCGAGCCGGGAGTACTTGAGCAGGGCGAAGAAGGCGGCCATGGCCAGCACCGCGACGCCGATCTGGGCCAGCGTCTGGTACGAGATCGCCGCGTCGCCGCTGACCGCCAGCTCGGCCTCGCCGAACGGGCTCTCGATCGCCCGCGGCTGCACGCCCCAGATCACGATCATGAGCGCGCGCAGGAGCAGCGCGACGAACAGGGTCAGGATGATCGTCACGAACACCGGCCGCCCGATCATCGGCCGCACCACCGCCCGCTCGACCCCGGCCGCGATCAGGCCGGCCAGCGTCATCGCCACCGCCAGCGCCGCCGGCCAGGGCAGTCCGGCCGCCAGCAGGCTGGTCATCGAGAACGCGCCGATGCCGAGCAGCTCGCCGTGGGCGAAGTTGAAGACCCGCGAGGCCCGGTAGATGACCGAGAAGCCGAGCGCGACCAGCGCGTACATCGCGCCCAGGGACAGCCCGGCGGCGGCGAGCATGATGACGTCGGTCATCGGCCGGGTCCTCCCGGGCGTGGCGACGGCCGGACCATCAGCGCGCGCCTCCGCCGTACATCGACTCGATCAGCGCCTCGAACGCCGCCATCACCTCGCGCCGCCGGACCTTCTGGGTCGCGGTCAGCTCGCCGTCGTCCTGGCTGAGCTCCTTGGGCACGAGGCGGAACGCCTTGACCTGCTCGACGGGCGCCAGCAGCTCGTTGGCCTGGTCGATCTCGCGGCCGACGAGCTCGACCACCTCGCGCTTGCTCGCCAGATCGGCGAACGAGGTGTAGGGCAGGCCGCGCCGGGTCGCCCAGTTGCCGACGTTGTCGAGCTCGATCACGACCAGCGCCGACACGAACTTGCGACGGTCGCCGATCGACACCGCCTCCTTGATGTAGGGGCTGGTCTTGAGCGCGTTCTCGATCTTCTCCGGCGACAGGTTCTTGCCGCCGGCGGTGATGAGGATGTCCTTCTTGCGGCCGGTGATCGTCAGGTAGCCGTCGCCGTCGATCTCGCCGAGGTCGCCGGTGTGCAGCCAGCCGTCACCGTCGATGGTGGCCGCCGTCGCCTCCGGCTGGTTGAGGTAGCCGCAGAAGACGTTGGGGCCGCGCACCAGGATCTCGCCGTCGTCGGCGATGCGGTGCTCGACCAGGGGCAGGGGCGTGCCGACGGTGCCGATGCGCACGCGCCCCGGCCGGTTGGCGTGGGTGACCCCGCCCGACTCGGTCTGGCCGTAGCCCTCGAGCACCTCGATGCCCACGCTCCGGTACCAGCGCAGCAGGTCGGCGCCGATGGGCGCGGCGCCGGTCACGGCCCAGCGGCAGCGCCGCAGGCCGAGGCGCTCCTGCAGCGGGCGGTAGACCAGGGCGTCGCCCAGCACCCGCGCCACCCGATCGCCCACGGTCGGCCGCGGCCGCGCCGCCCGGATCGCGCCCCGGCGCGTGAAGTACCCGAACAGCGTGCGCTTGAGCCACGACGAGTCCTGCATCTTCACCGTCACCGAGGCGTTCATCTTCTCCCAGATGCGGGGCACGCCCAGGAAGATCGTGGGCGAGACCTCGCGCAGGTCGGCCTGAACGGTGTCGAGCGACTCGCCGAAGTGGACGACGGCGCCGACCGTGAGCGGCAGGAACAGCGTGAAGATCTTCTCGGCGACGTGGCACAGCGGCAGGTACGACAGCACGGTGTCGTCGGGCGTGAAGCCCATCTCCTCGTTGAACGCCCGCGACACCTCGAGCACGTTGCGGCTGGACAGGAGCGCGCCCTTGGGCGGACCGGTGGTGCCGGAGGTGTAGACCACCATCGTCGGCTGCGCCGGATCGAGCTCGGCCAGCGCCTCGTCGAAGCCGGCGTCGGCGGCGGCCAGGCGCTCGCCGGCGGCCACGAAGTCGGCCCAGGTCACCAGCCGCGGATCGCCGAGGTGGGCGGTGCCGCGCGGCTCGAGCACGACGACGTGGCGGACCGTCGGCGTGTCGGCGGCGATCGCCACCGCCTTGTCGACCTGCTCCTGGTCCTCGCACACCAGCACGACGCTGCCCGAGTCCTGGAGGATGTAGGCGACGTCGGCGGGCGGGTTGGTCTGGTAGATGCCGACGGCGCGCGCGCCCAGGGCCTGGGCGGCCAGATCGGCGTACAGCCACTCGGTCCGGTTGTCGGACAGGATGGCGACGTGGTCGCCGGGCCCGACGCCGAGCGCGCGCAACTGGCAGGCGACGGCGTGGACCTGATCGCGGTACTGGCGCCAGGTCACCTCCTGCCACAGCCCCAGCCGCTTCTCGCGCAGCGCCACCTGCTGGGGGCGCTCGCGGGCGTGGAGCGCGAGCAGCCCGGGCAGGGTGCGGCGCAGGCCCTCGGCCGCGGCGGTCACGACGCCGCCTCGTCGGCGCGCGCGGTGCCGATGTAGGCCTCGACCACGCGCGGGTCGACCCGCACCTCGTCGGGCGTGCCCTCGGCGATCTTGCGGCCGAAGTCGAGCACCGCGCCCCGGTCGGCGAGGTCGAGGACGAAGCGCAGCTCGTGCTCGATGAGGATCTGGGTCGTGCCCAGCTCGGCCTTGATGTCGAGCAGGTAGCGCGCCATGTCCTCGGTCTCCTCCTGGTTGAGCCCGGCGGTGGGCTCGTCGAGGAGCAAGAGGCGCGGCTCCATGCACAGCGCGCGGCCGAGCTCGACCCGCTTGCGCACGCCGTAGGGCAGGATCTGCACCGGCGTGGCCCGGTAGCGCTCGAGGTGGAGGAAGTCGACGATCTCCTCGACCCGGCGGCGGTGGGCGACCTCCTCGCGCCGCGTCGACGGCAACCACAACAGGTTGCTCCAGAACGCCGAGCGATAGAGGTGGTTGCGGCCGACCAGCAGGTTGTCGAGCACGGTCATGTTCTCGAACAGCGCGGTGTTCTGGAACATGCGGGCGACGCCGAGGCCCGCGATCTCGTGCGGCCGCAGCGGCCCGAGGTCGCGCCCGTCGAGCGCGAGCCGCCCGGCCTGCGGCCGGTAGACCCCCGAGATGCAGTTGAACAGCGAGGTCTTGCCGGCGCCGTTGGGGCCGATGACGGCGAACAGCGCGCCGCGCTCGACCGCCAGCGACACGCCGTCGAGCGCGCGCACCCCGGCGAACGAGAGCCCGATCGCGTCGACCTCGAGGAACGCGGTCACGACAGCCACCGCTTGCGCCGGCGGTAGAGCTTGACCTCGCGGTAGCTGCGCGCGCCGGCGCCGCCCAGGCCCAGGTAGAACTCGCGGATGTCCTTGTCGGCGCGCAGCTCGGCGGCCGTGCCGTCGAGGACGACCTTGCCATTCTCCAGGATGTAGCCGCGGTGCGCGAGGTCGAGCGCCATCGCCGCGTTCTGCTCGACCAGCAAGATGCCCACGCCCTCGGCGTTGATCTCGGCGATCAGCCGCGCCACCTCGTGCTGGAGCTTGGGCGCCAGGCCCAGCGATGGCTCGTCGAGCAGGAGCAGGCGCGGCCTGGCGATCAGCGCCCGCGAGATCGCCAGCATCTGCTGCTCGCCGCCCGACAGGTAGCCGGCCTGCTGGTGGCGGCGCTCGGCGAGGATGGGGAAGCGGGCGTAGCAGCGCTCGAGGTCGGCGCGGGTCCCGGCGCGATCGCGGCTGTAGGCGCCGGCGCGCAGGTTCTCCTCGACGGTGAGATCGGCGAGGATGCGGCGGCCCTCCATGACCTGGGCGATGCCGCCGCGCACGATGACGTCGGGCCGCTGGTCGAGCAACGACCGTCCGCCCCAGCTCACCTTGCCCTTGGTGACCTTGCCGTGGTGGACGTCGAGCAGCCCGGTGATCGCGCGCAAGGTCGTCGTCTTGCCGGCGCCGTTGGGGCCGAGCAGCGCGACGATGCCGCCGTCGGGGACCTCGAGGCTCACGCCCTTGAGGACCAGCACGACGGCGTGATAGACGACCTCGAGGTTGGCGAGTTCGAGCACGCGAGGGTTCGCTCAGGGCGCGAGCGCCTTGGGCTCGGCGTAGGGAGCGACCTCCTCCCAGCTCCGGGTGTCCATCTTCGGCCGCAACAGGCGCGTGCGGGTGCTGGTGACGTAGGGCGTCTTCGACAGGTTCACCGGCTGCATCAGGCCGCCGGCGTCGAAGTCGGTGAGGCCGTGCAGCGCCTTGCGGAAGCCGGCGCGGGTGACCTCGCCGGCCTCGATGGCGCGGCGCAGCGCCTCGAGCTGGACCAGCCCCTGGGCGTACGAGGCCAGGATGTAGTAGTCGGGGTCGCCCATCTTGTCCTTGCCGTGGGCGTGCCAGGTGGCGAGGAACTCGGTCATGCCGTTCAGCTCCTCGCCCCAGTACGACAGGCCGGTGACCCACACGAAGTTGCCGACCAGCGGCGGCGGCAGCTTGGCGAAGAACACGTCGACCCACGCCGGGGTGTTGCCGATCCAGGTCGGCGCGAACTTCATCTTGGCCGCGGTGCCGAGGATGCCCGGGGTGGCGCTGGGCAGCACCGTCATGAGGACGTGGGTGGCGCCGGCGTCCTTGAGCGCCTTGACCACCGCGGTGAAGTCCTGGTCGGTGGGCTTGATGGTCTGCTCGCTGACGATCTTCACGCCGTGGTGAGTGGCGGCCTGGCGCCAGCCGGTGAGGCCGTCCTCGCCGTAGTCGTCGCGCTGGTAGATGATCGCGGCCTTGACCTTGGCGGCGCCGCCGCCGCTCTCGACCGCCCAGTCCATGGCCCGCATCGCCTCGACGACGTAGCTGGGGCCGACCGGCGGCGTGTGCTCGTGCTCGGCCATCTTCGACGACAGCGAGGCCGGGAACGCGACCACGTCGTCGCGCTGCAGGTCCTCGAGCAGTGGCAGGGTCGGCGGCGTGCCGAAGCTGGTGGTGATGAACAGGATCTGGTCCTTGATCTCCTTGTAGAGCTGGACCGACTGCTGCGGGTTGTAGCCGTGGTCCTTCTCGACCAGCGCGATCTTCCAGCCGTCGGGCAGGGCCTTGATCGCCCCGGTCTCGACCGCCTTGACCAGCAGCCGCTTGCCGTTGGCGAAGGCGACGCCGATCTGCTTGGCCGGCCCGCTCTCGTCGTTGAGCGCGCCGATGCGGACGACCTTGTTCTCGAGGTCCACCCCGGGCGCGCTCGCCGGCCTGGCCGCCGTCCCCGCGCCGGTGCCGGCGGCGGTGCCGCTGCCCGCACCCGGCTTGTCCTCGACCTTCTTGCCACAGCCCACCAGCGCGGCGGTCACCAGCGCGGCGGTCACCAGTCCTGTCTTGGTCCTCATGCCGCGATCGAAAGCCGGCGCCCGGCCGCTGTCAATGCGCGGCGCCGGGAAGCGGACGCCGGTGGCCGCGGGCGCGCGGGCGACCGCGAGGGCCTCACGGCCGGCGCGCCGCCAGCCCGGCGACGAAGGCCTCGAGCGCGTCGCGCCAGACCCGCGCCGGATCGCGGCCACGCGGGAGCCAGCCGCGCAGCTCGACCGAGGCCAGGCCCTGGCACAGGGCGTGGAACTGCCACGTGACGTCGGCGACGTCGCGACCTCCGAGGCGCCCGGCGTCGGCGCAGCGCGCGACCCAGAACGCGAGGCGACGCCGGGCCGCCACCGCCGAGCCGATGTCGTCAGTGGTCGGCGCCAGCTCGGGGTGCGAGCCCTCGAAGGTGAGGCGGAACAGGTTGGGGTGCGTGGTCGCGAACCAGCGGAAGGCGCGCACGCCCACGGCCACGAGGTCGGCGGCCGGGTCGTCGCTCGCCCGCACCCCGGCCACCCGCTCGCCGAGCAGCGTGAAGGCGCGCACGTAGAGCGCGCGGAGCAGCCCGTCCTTGCCGCCGAACACGCTGTAGACGGCGCGGGTGGTGGTGCCGACCGCGTCGGCGACCGCGCGCACCGCCAGGCCCTGCTCGCCCTGGCGCGACAGCAGCTCCTCGGCCGCCGCCAGCAGCGCGGCGCGGGTCTGGTCGTCGTGCTCGCGGGGGCGTCCCATCGCGCTTGACATCGTAACGCGACACTGTTACGAAACATAGTATCGAAACATCGTTTCAAAAGAGCGCGCATCCAGGGAGGGACCTGCCATGTACGGACACCGCAGCGACCACGCCATCGTCCTCGGCGCCAGCCTCGCCGGGCTCGCCGCCGCCGCCGCCCTCGCCCGCCGCTTTCCGCGGGTGACGGTGCTCGAGCGGCGCGCCTGCCCGTCGGGGTCGGCCTCGATCGCGCCGCAGGGCGTGATGCCGCACGTCCTCCTGCCCGGCGGCGCGCAGGCGCTCGAGCGCCTCCTGCCCGGGCTCCTCGCCGACCTCGACACCGCCGGCGGTGGGCACGCCACCGTCGAGAACGGCCGGTGGTGGTCGGAGGGCTGGCGGGTGCCGTACCCCGGCGACACCTCGTACGCGCCGCTGGCGTCGCGCGGCCTGGTCGAAGCCAGCGTGCGCGCCCGCGTCGACGCGCTGCCCGCCGTCCGCTTCGAGCACGGCGTGGCCGCGGCCGGCCTGCGCGTGCGCGACGGCCGGGTGATCGGGGTGGTGACCGACGGCGGCCGCGACCTCGTCGCCGATCTCGTCGTCGACGCCAGCGGCCGCGGCTCGCGCCTGCCGGCCTGGCTCGAGGCCGCCGGCCACGCCGCGCCCCCGGTCAGCGAGGTCAAGGTCGACCTCGGCTATGTCGGCGCCGAGCTCGAGGGTGACCTCGACCGCGACCTGGGCGGCACGCGCTGGGCGGTGATCCAGAACGTCCCGCCCGCCACCCGCATGGGCGTCGTCCTCGGCGTCGAGGGCGGGCGCTGGCTCGTACTCCTCGGCGGCTACTTCGGCGACCGCCCGCCCGCCGACCCCGACGGCTACCGTGCGTTCGCCGCCGCCCTGCCCGACCCGCTGATCGCCGACCTCCTCGCCCGTCGCCGCCCGACCGCCTTCCACCCTTACCGCTTCGCGGCCAGCCGCCGCGTCCACTTCGAGCGCGCCCGCCTGCCCGCCGGCCTGCTGGTCGTCGGCGACGCCATGACCAGCGTGAACCCGATCTACGGCCAGGGCATGTCGGTGGCCGCCCTGCAGGCCGAGGCCCTCGGCGCGCTCCTCGATCGCGGCGACGATCCGGCGTCGCTCACCCGCGTCGGCATCAGGCGCCTGGCGGCCATCGCCGATCAGGCCTGGCAGGTCTCGGTCGGCGCCGACTTCGCGTACCCGGCGACCGAGGGCGCGCGCCCGCCAGCGGTCGCGATGATCAACCGCCACGTCGCCCGCGTCATGCGCGCATGCACGATCGATCCGGTCGTGTGCGCCGCGATGAGCGACGTCCAGTACATGCTGTCACCGCCGAGTCGCCTCATGCAGCCCGGCATCGTCCTGCGCACGCTGCGCGCCCAGGGCCGCTGGCGCCGCGCCCAGACCCGCGCCAGCACCGCGGCCTCCGGGTCGCTGCCGGCCGCGCCGCGGACGGCCGCGCTCGCTCACGCCAGCGACCACGTCCCGGGCGCCGAGGCCACCAGCCGCTCGAGCGCCGCCCGGTCGTCGTCGAGCCAGGCGTGGCGCTGACCGCCCGGGAAGTGGACGCAGAACCGCCCGCCCTCGACGTGCTCGATCGCGTAGCGCCGCCCGTCGAGCTCGACGTATCCCCCGCGGCCCTCGTGCACGACGCGCATGCGCGACGAGCCTACCACCCTGTGCGGGTCAGATCCGGTAGGTCGGCGTCCGCGAGTACGGCGCGATGACGTCGAAGAAGCGCCACCGACCGGGCGACGCGTCGGGCGCCTGCGGCCGCGCGTGCACCGGCCCGTTGGCGTCGGGCATCACCTGCCCCGACCACCACAGCTCGAGCTGCCAGGTCGGCGGGTATCGCCGCCGATCCTTCGGCGCCGGCGCCGGCACCCCGAACGGGATGACCACCTGCCCCGTCATCCCGGCCTCGGGCTCGGGCGCCGAGAACCGGAGCTGCCGCGCCGACAGGCTCGCCGGATCGATCCCGCGCACCGCCGCCCCCAGCTCCGCCCGCCGGTCCTCGAGCATCTTCCGGCACAGCGCCACCCGGTCGGGCCCGCCGTAGTGCACGCAGTCCGCCGCCAGCTCGTCGAGCTTGCCCTCCTGCACGAGCCGCAGCACGCGCCGCGCCTCGACGATCACCGCGTCGCGATCCGCCATCGCCACCGTCTCCCACTCCTCCTGCAGCACCCGCACGCCCCGCACCCGCTCCGCCGAGTCGAGCCGCAGGTGATGGCTGTGCTGCTTCGCCTCCTCCTCCCACGCCGCGTCGAGCTCCGCCTCCCGCGCCTCCTTGGCCGCGACGAACGCCGCCCAGTCGCCCCCGTGCCTCGCCTCGACGTCGGCCAGCTCGAACCCGAACCATCGCTCCCGCGCCCGCCGCTCGAGCTCCCGCCGCCGCGCGTCGTCGTCGCTCGCCGCGCCCCCGCCGTCCGCGCCGGCGCCGAGCCGGGCCAGGACGTCGAGGATGCCGAGCGACGAGTTGGCCTTGACGCT
>CAADGB010000489.1 GCA_900696455.1 uncultured delta proteobacterium | reverse complement strand
GGCCGCCCGCGGTCGTGAACGCGAACGTCGGCCGCCGCTGGTTGAACAGGCTCGGGTTCGCCCCCAGCGTCACCGTCGGCGCCGTGGCGTCGATCGAGAAGCCGTGGCTGACCGTGGCGCTCTGGTTACCCGCCGCGTCCTGCACGTACACCGACAGCACGTACGCGCCGTCGGCCAGGTCCGCCGCCGGCTGGTGGCTGGTCGCCGAGGTGCACGCCGTGAACGCCCCGCTCGCCGTCGTGTTGATCCGGCAGAAGTACTGGGTCGGGCCGCCCGCGGTCGTGAACCCGAACGTCGGCCGCCGCTGGTTGAACAGGCTCGGGTTCGCGCCCAGCGTCACCGTCGGCCCGGTGGCGTCGACCGTGAACGCGTGGTCGACCGTCGCGCTGGTGTTGCCCGCCGCGTCGCGCACGTACACCGAGAACACGTACGCGCCGTCGGCCAGGTCCGCCGCCGGCTGGTGGCTGGTCGCCGAGGTGCACGCCGTGAACGCCCCGCTCGCCGTCGTGTTGATCCGGCAGAAGTACTGGGTCGGGTCCCCTGCGGTCGAGAAGACCAGCGTCGGCCGCCGCGCGTTCACGAGCGCCGGGTTGGCCCCGAGCGTCACGGTCGGCGGCGTGGCGTCCACCGTGAACGGGTGGCTGGCGGTGGCGCTCGTGTTGCCGGCGGCGTCGCGCACGTACACCGAGAACACGTAGCCGCCGTCGGCCAGGTTGCTCGCCGGCTGGAAGGAGGTGGGCGAGGTGCATGCCGTGAACGCCCCGCTCGCCGTCGTGTTGATCCGGCAGAAGTACTGGGTCGGGCCGCCCGCGGTCGTGAACCCGAACGTCGGCCGCCGATCGCTGGTCAGGCTCGGGTTCGCCCCCAGGGTCACCGTGGGCGCGACGGTGTCG
Organism: uncultured delta proteobacterium; assembly: GCA_900696455.1. Taxonomy (GTDB): domain Bacteria; phylum Myxococcota_A; class Polyangia; order Haliangiales; family Haliangiaceae; genus UBA2376. Next base: position 9,000 of record CAADGB010000489.1, on the reverse strand, counting down.
ACCGTCCACGAGCGCTGGGCCGGCGTGGGGTCGACGTTGCCGGTGGCGTCGGTCACCCGCACCGCGAAGGTGTGGTCACCCTCGGCGAGCCCGCTGTAGGCGCGCGGCGAGGTGCAGGCGGCGAAGGCGGCGCCGTCGAGCGAGCAGGCGAAGGTCGCCCCCGGCCCGGCGTCGGGAGACGAGAACGTGAAGGTCGCGGTCGCCGTCGTCACCAGCCCGGTGGGGCCGCTGTCGATGACGGTGTCGGGCGCGGCGGAGTCGAGGACCCAGTCGTGCCGCGCTGGCTCGACCTCGACGTTGCCGGCCAGATCGGTCGCGGTGATGACCACGCTGTGGGGGCCATCGGCGAGGCCGGTGAGGGCCAGGGGTGACGTGCAGGGCGCGGCGGCAGCGCCGTCGACCGCGCAGGTGAACGTGGCGTCCTCGTCGGCCTCGAACGCGAGGCTCACGTCGACGCTGTTGTCGAGCGCCGCCGGCGCCTCGGTGATCGTGGTGTCGGGCGGGGTCAGGTCGACGACCCAGGCGTGGGTGGCCGGCGTGGCGTCGGCGACCCCGGTCACGCTGACCGCGTGCACCGCGAACGTGCGCGCGCCCTCGCCCACCGCGACCTCGTACGGCGAGGTGCACTCCACCGCCGCGCCGTCGTCGAGCTGGCAGCGGAAGGTCGCCGGCCGGTCGGCCGTGAACTCGAAGCGCGCCGGATCCTGATTGGACGGATCGGCCGGGGCGGCGAGCAGGGTCGTCTCCGGCGCGGTCAGATCCGCGCCGTCGGTGGTGTCGGCGTCGATCATCCCGGCGTCGGTGAAGATCGGCTCCTCCTCGCTGCACGCAGGGAAGAGGAGGGCGAGGACGGGGGTGAGGAGCAGTGAGGGTAGGCGTCGCACGGCACCCCCTAGTACGACATCCACCCGGACATCTCACCCGAAAGGGGTGGCACGACCCGGCAACATGCCAACCGACCGGACCCATTCGTGATCTTCCGCGGCTTCCCTGCCCCCGGAAGGGCGACCGGGCCTGCGCCATGACCCGAGGCCGCATCCGAAGCCGGTTCCGAGTCCGAGTCCGGGTCCGAGTCCGAATCCGGATCCGGGTCCGGGTCCGAGTCCGAGTCCGAATCCGAATCCGGGTCCGAGTCCGAGTCCGGATCCGGGTCCGAGTCCGAGTCCGAGTCCGGATCCGGATCCGGATCCGGATCCGGGTCCAGGTCCGGGTCCGAGGCCGGGTCCGAGGCCGGATCAGGGCCCCACCTCGCGGGCGACACCAGGGCGGTTCACCGCGTGCAGCGGACCAGCGCGGTCAGAAGAAGATCCCGACGGCGTAGTCGAACGCGCCCCGGCCCACGTTGCCCGCCGCGTCCGTCACCTCGACCTGGAACGTCCAGTAGGCGATGGACGACGGGGGGATCGGGTAGACCGTCGGCCAGAGGACGCCCGACGCGCACGCCTGCCAGGCGCCGCCCGCGTGGCCGCGCGGGAACGCCCGGCAGCGCGTGGTGGTGGCGGGCTCGCTGCTCACCCAGGAGAAGCGAGCCGTGCTCGTGTAGACCGTGGTGCTCGGACCCGTGATCGACACCGTCGGTGGGGTGGCGTCGACCGTGAACGCGTGGCTGGCGGTGGCGCTCGTGTTGCCCGCGGCGTCGCGCACGTACACCGAGAACACGTGGACGCCGTCGGGAAGCCCGCTGGCGGGGCGGTGGCTCGTCGACGAGGTGCACGCTGCGAACGCCGCGGTGTCGATCCGGCAGAAGTACTGGGTCGGGTTGCCGGCGGTCGAGAACACCAGCGTCGGCCGCCGCTGGCTGGTCAGGCTGGGGTTGGGGCCCAGCGTCACGGTGGGGGGGGTGGCGTCGACCATGAACGCGTGGCGCACGGTCGCGCTCTGGCGGCCGGCGGCGGCGCGGACGTACACCGAGAACACGTAGCCGCCGTCGGCGAGGTTGCTCGCCGGCCGGTGCGAGGTGGGCGAGGTGCAGGCGGTGAACGCGCCGCTCGCCGTCGTGTTGATCCGGCAGAAGTACTGGGTCGCGCCGGCGGACGCCGAGAACACCAGCGTCGGCCGCCGCTGACGGGTCAGGATCGGGTTCGCGCCCAGGGTCACGGTCGGCGCCGTGGCCTCGGCGGTGGAGGCGGGGAGCTCGAGCGTGTGGGCGGCGGTGGTGCCGGGCCGCCGTGCGGCCCTGGCCGTCGCGACCTCGGGCGCCTGCCGATCGACGTCGAGGTCGTCGGCGGTAGCGGCGGGCTCCGCGAGATCGTGGGCGGGGTCGACCTCGTCGGCGCCGGACATCCCGGCGTCGGGGGCGAGGGGCTCGTCCACGCCGCAGGCGGCGGCGAGGAGCGCGACGATGGTGGCGACGATGGCGGGGCGGTGCATGCACCAGTCGTACGACGTCCGGACGACCCGCCCATCCGCAAGCGACGGCACCGATCGGCAATGCACCCACCGATCGGGACCAGATCGCCCGCCGCGGAGGAGCTCGGCGGCCCGCCCGGCGTCAGCGCAGCGTGTCGGGCGCGTCGGACAGGAGGATGGGGTGGCGCGACGAGCCACCCAGGCGCAGGCGCGTGGGCGGCCCCGAACGGTAGCCGCCGACCCGTCCCACGGCGTCCGGATCGGGCTCGCGCACGCCCTGCCCCATCACCGCGATCGTCTCGCCCACCTCGACCACGCCCTCGCGGTAGCGCAGCGACTTGTTGAAGACCCAGCCGGTCGAGCGCAGGCCGTGGCGGGCGAGGAACTGCTCCTCGATCGGCGTGGCGTCGTCGAACGTCCCCGAGCGCGTCGTCATGTCGATGTCGACCGCGACCCGCGCGCCGCCGGGGTCGACGATGGCGCGACCGGTGCCGTCCTCGAGCACGAACGGGACCCCGCGCGCCTCGCGCGCCACCTGCCGCCAGCTCCCGCTCTTGCCGCTCGAGCGATACTCCTCGACGGTGGCCTCGTAGAAGACACACGAGCGCCCGGTCAGGGGCGCCGCCAGCGGCTCGCCGAGCGCGCCGACCCGGCCGACCAGGCGCCCGATGCGGCCCTCGTCCAGCCCGCCGATGTCGACCCGCGGCGCGCCGCGCAGGGCGCGGCGGATCTTCGCCTTCTCGTTCCACATCAGGCTGGCGACGAGGACCGCGACCCCGGCGACCACCGCCATGGCGACGAGCGCTTCCATGCCGGGCGCGATCCTATGTCACATCCCGCCCGGAGCGCTTCTACCCTGGAACATGAAGGCGCAGGAGCATCCGAGGAGAGGAGCCGCGTGGGGCCTCGTGGGCTCGTTCGCGGTCGCCGTGGCGGCCTGCGGAGATATCCGGCAGGACTTCGTCGACGCCGGCCTCGACGCCGCGGCCGGTGACGGCGCCGGTCCCGACGCCGCCGGCCCCGACGCCACCGAGGCTCCCGACGCGAGTCTCGACGCCGGCCCCGACGCCCCGCCGGCCATGCACGCGGCGACGGTCACCCTCGCCGGCACCGGAGGCGGCACCGTCACCTCGAGCCCGACCGGCATCACCTGCCCCGGCACGTGCAGCGCGAGCTACGTCGACGGCCAGGTGGTGACCCTCACCGCCAGCCCCGACGGCCAGTCGCTGTTCACCGGCTGGAGCGGCGCCTGCACCGGCCGCGGCGCCTGCACGGTCACCATGGACCAGGCCCGATCGGTCACCGCGACCTTCACCCTGCAGAGCCACGGCATCACCGTCACCCGCCTCGGCAACGGCGCCGGCACCGTCACCTCGAGCCCGGGCGGCATCGCCTGTGGCACCGACTGCAGCGAGGCCTACGCCGCCGGCACGGTGGTGTCGCTGACCGCGGCGGCGAGCACCGGTTCGACGTTCACCGGCTGGAGCGGCGGCGGGTGCACGGGCACGGGGAGCTGCGTCGTCACCGTCACCGCCGCGCTCGCCATCTCCGCCACCTTCACCCTCGACCAGTACACGCTCACCGTCGACCGCACCGGCACCGGCACGGGCTCGGTGGCGTCGAGCCCGGCCGGCATCGCCTGCCCGGGCGCCTGCACCGCCACCTTCAACCACGGGCAGCAGGTGACCCTGACCGCGACCGCGAGCACGCCCGGCAGCGTCTTCGGCGGCTGGAGCGGCGGCGGCTGCACCGGCACCGGCACCTGCACGGTGACCCTGACCGGCAACACGACGGTGAACGCGGCGTTCGATCCGGCCCAGTACACCCTCACCATCGCCAGGCCCGACAACGGCGTCGGCACCGTGACCTCGAGCCCGGCCGGCATCAACTGCGGCGGCACGTGCAGCGCGCCCTTCACCTACAACCAGACCGTGACCCTGACGGCCGTGGCCGCGACCTCGCCGCTGTCGGCGGTCTCGACCTTCACCGGCTGGAGCGGCGGCGGCTGCACCGGCACCGGCACCTGCACCGTCACGATCACCGGCCCGACCACGGTCACGGCCGGCTTCGCGCTCGAGCCCAACGTCGCGTTCGTCACCGCCAGCAGCCACACCGGCAACCTGGGTGGGCTGGCCGGCGCCGACGCCATCTGCGCGCAGCGCGCGGCCGCGGTCAACCTGCCCGGCACCTACCGGGCGTGGCTGTCGACGCCGACGATCAGCGCGCTCAGCCGGCTGGGCTCGGCCAGCGGCTGGATCCGCACCGACGGCAAGCCGCTGGTCGACACCACCGCCGACCTCGCCGCGGGCCGCATGTACCACCCGCTGCGCTTCCACGAGCGCGTCGGCGACGTCGGCGCGATCGAGGTCCACACCGCGACCACGGCGAACGGCACGTTCAACGTCGGCGGGACCTCGTGCTCGGACTACACCTCGGCGGCGTCGGCGTCGTTCCGCGGCGGCTCGAGCGACGGCGTGTCCAGCGTCTTCACGACGTGGTTCTCGGGCGACTGCAGCGAGACCGCGCGGCTGTACTGCTTCGGCGTCGACCGCGCGGCGACGGTGCGGCCGGTGCCGCCGGCCAGCTACCGGCGCGCCTTCGTCAGCGCCACGGCCTGGACGCCCGGCGGCGGCATCGCCGCGGCCGACACCCACTGCCAGACCGAGGCCGCCGCCGCCGGCCTGCCCGGCACCTACCGCGCGCTGCTCGCCAGCATCAACACGGCCACCGGCGCCGGCCTGACCGCGGCCTCGCGCTTCAACACCAGCGGCCCGCCCTGGGGTCGCCCCGACGGCGTCCTGCTCGCGCCCACGGCGACCGAGCTGTTCTCGAACCAGGGCTTCTGGGACAGCGCGCTGACGGTGACGGCCGCCGGCGCGCCGCAGTCGGGCAACCTCGCCGTGTGGAGCGGCGCGGCCACGCTGACGACCGCCGGCAGCAGCGCCACCACCTGCGCCGGCTGGACCTCGACCACCAGCACCGGCTCGGGCGGGCGCAGCGGCTTCACCCAGCTCTCGACCGCCATCGGCTTCGACGCCGGCACCGCCTGCAACGTGACCCACATCCGGCTGCGCTGCCTGCAGCAGTAGCCGGCGGCCACCAGCGGCGGCGCCGCCGGGTCACAGGTCCGCGGTGCGCTCGCTGACGACGGCGGGCCGAGCGGGGGCGCCGGTCAGGCACAGGCTGGTCGTGGCCAGCCGCCGGTAGCCCGCCTCGTCGCCGTCGCCGACGGCGGTGACCAGCCCGGTGACCGAGACCTGCTCGCCGATCGTGAGCACGCCCTCGTCGAAGCGCAGCTCGCTCGCGCGGCCGACCTCGGCGACGAACTCGGGATCGGAGACCTTGGCCAGGTCGAGGGGACCGACCTCGCTGTGGTCGTAGACCACCTGGATGTAGGCGCCGCGGGGATCGACGAGGATCTTGCCGGTGCCGTCGTCGACGACGAACGGCGTCCCCCGCATGCCGCGGGTCACGATCTGCGGCCCGCCCGCCGCCGGACGCAGGATGACGGCGTCGAAGCTGACGCAGGTGCGGCCGGTGATGGGCGCGACCAGGCTGCCGCCGTCGACGATGCGGCCGACGACGCGCACGAAGCCGCCCGGGGTCGCGTCCTGGATCGAGACCCGCCGCGGCGCGCTGCGCCGCACCCGCGCCCGCTCGATCAGCCCGTACACCACCAGCGCGGCGGCGAGGGCCCAGGACAGCGCCTGCAGCTCCATCACCGACCGAGCAGGTTGCGGGCGATGACGACGCGCTGGATCTGCGAGGTGCCCTCGTAGATCTGGAGCAGCTTGGCGTCGCGCATCAGCTTCTCGACCGGGTACTCCTTGGTGTAGCCGTAGCCGCCGAAGACCTGGACGGCGTCGGTGGTGACGCGCATCGCGGCGGCGGCGCCGTAGGCCTTGGCGTAGCTCGACACGATCGACGACAGGTCGCCCTTGTCGACCATCCACGCCGCCTTGTGGGTGAGCAGCCGGGTGGTCTCGTAGGCGATCGCCATCTCGGCCAGGATGAACTGGATGGCCTGGTGCTGGGCGATGGGCACGCCGAAGGTCTTGCGCTCGAGCGCGTAGGCCCGGCTCTCGTCGAGGGCGCGCCGGATCACGCCGGCGGCGCCGGCGGCGATCCACGGCCGCGACCGATCGAAGGTCTTCATCGCGACCTTGAAGCCGCCATCCTCCGGCCCGAGCAGGTTGCGCGCCGGCACCCGCACGTCCTCGAAGATGACGTCGCAGGTGTTGGACGCCCGCTGCCCCATCTTGTCCTCCTTGCGACCGACCTTGACCCCGGGCGTCCTGGCGTCGATCACGAAGCAGGCGATGCCCTTGTGCTTCTTGGCGCGATCGAAGGTGGCGAGCACCGTGTACCAGCCGGCGACGCCGCCGTTGGTGATCCAGCGCTTCTGGCCGGTGATGACGTAGTCGTCGCCGTCCTTGCGGACCTTGGTGCTGAGGCCGGCGACGTCGGAGCCGGCGTCGGGCTCGGAGCAGCAGTAGGCGGCGAACTCCCCGCCGTCGACCAGGCGGGGCAGCCACTCCTTCTGCTGCTCGGGTGTCCCGGCCAGCATCACCGGCATCGCGCCCAGCATGTTGGCGGCCAGCGAGGTGTTGAAGCCGAGGCAGCCGTACGCGCCCTCCTCCTGGACCAGGCAGTGGTCGAGGCAGGTGCCGCCGAGGCCGCCGTGGGCCTCGGGCACCTCGACGTTCATGAGCCCGGTCTGCCAGGCCTTCTTCAGGATCTCGCGCGGGAACTCTCCGGACTCGTCGAAGTGCGACGCGACCGGGATGATCTCCTTGCGCGTGAAGTCACGCGCGGTCTGGATGAGGGCCTCTTGCTCTTCGGTCAGGGTGAGGTCGAACGGCACGGGCGGATGCTACCATCGACGCGCGATGGCGGAACCGCGCGCTGGCCTCCGTGTGGGCGAATGGGAGCTGGGCCGCGCCCTGGCCACCGGCACCTTCGCCGAGGTCCGTGAAGCCGCGTCGGCGGCGGGCCAGGTGATCGCGATCAAGCGCATGCACGGCCACGCCGCCCGCGATCCCGAGCTGCGCGCCCTGTTCGTCGCCGAGTGCGCGCTGACCTGCGCGCGCCCGCCGCACCCCGGGCTGGTCCGGGGCCTCGTCGCCGATCCCACCGCCGAGCGCCCGCACCTGGCGATGGAGCTGGTCGCGGGCCCCGACCTGCGCACCGTCCTCGCCGACCGCGCGCCGTCACCCGCCGAGGCCCGGGCGCTGATCGCCGGCGCGGCGGCGGCCGCCGCGCACCTCCACGCCGAGGGCTGGGTGCACGGCGACCTCAACCCGGCCAACCTCCTCGTCGGCCCGGCCGGCCCGGTGATCTGCGATCTCGGCATCGCCCGCCGCGTCGGCGAGGCCGGCCCGGTGCGCGGCACCGCCGCCTACATGGCGCCCGAGCAGGTGCGGGGCGAGCCGTGGACCGGAGCCGTCGACGTGTTCGCCCTGGGCGTCATGCTGTGGGAGCTGTCGACCAGCGAGCGCCTGTTCCACCGCGGCGCCTCGTTCCTGTCGATGGCGGCGGTGATCGAGCACGCGCCGGCGGCGCTGGCCGACACCGCCATCTCCGCCCCGGTGGCCGCCGCGCTCGCCGCCGATCCGGCGGCGCGACTCTCCGCGGCCGAGCTCGCCGCCGCGCTGGCCAGCCGCTGAGCGAGGCCCCGGAGGGGCGGTCGACGGGGTTCGGGCTCGGGGTCGGGTTCGGATTCGGACTCGGGTTCGGATTCGGGGTCGGGTTCGGATTCGGACTCGGGTTCGGATTCGGGGTCGGGTTCGGATTCGGGGTCGGGTTCGGATTCGGGGTCGGGCTCGGGTTCGGAGTCGGGCTCGGGTTCGGAGTCGGGCTCGGGTTCGGATTCGGGCTCGGGTTCGGAGTCGGACTCGGGTTCGGAGTCGGACTCGGGTTCGGATTCGGACTCGGGCTCGGATTCGGACTCGGGTTCGGATTCGGACTCGGGTTCGGACTCGGACTCGGGTTCGGATTCGGACTCGGGTTCGGATTCGGACTCGGGTTCGGATTCGGACTCGGGTTCGGATTCGGACTCGGGTTCGGATTCGGACTCGGGTTCGGGTTCGGGCTCGGGTTCGGGTTCGGACTCGGGCTCTCATCAGGCAACGAGAACGGGCCCATTCCCCCGGTCGCCCTGAGCCGCCCGAGCGACAGCGAGGGCGTGTCGAAGGGCGGTCTCCCTCGCTCGCCACCACCGGGCGCGCGCGGCCCGCCGCCGCTACCGCCGCGACTGCCGCAGCCGCCACAGCACGGCCTGCAGCCGGTCCGCGAGCGCGAGCACCTCCGCGAGGTCGGCGGCGGCGACGTGGCCCCACGCGGCGGCGATCCGCGCGTGCGTCACCGCCTCGGCGGCCTCCGCCGACGCGATGCGGAACGCGTGCAGCCGGTCGCCGCCGCTGCGACGGCCGCCCTCGGCGGTGTTGGCGGCGGCGCTGGTCGCGGCGCGGCGCATCTGGCCGGCGAGGTCCTTGTCGCGGGGCGCGACCCGCTCGACGACGGGGCGGATGGCGATGATGAGCTGCATGGCGATCTCGTGGGCGACGAACATGCTGGGTCTCCTGGTCGGGTGTGGGTCGGGCTCTCGCCCGCACCGCGGCCCGCGCGCACGGCCCGTGCCGGGCGCCGGCG
>CAADGB010000488.1 GCA_900696455.1 uncultured delta proteobacterium | reverse complement strand
TCAGCTCGCCCACCCGCTCCACCCGCGCCGGCGCGACCTCCGCCCGTACCCGCTCGATCCCCCCGATCGCCGCCAGGTGCCCGTCGTTCAGGTACGTCCCCCAGCGCGGGTGCCGCGCGTACGTGCGGCCGAGGAACTTCCACCACTGGCTCACCAACGAGATCTGGTCGCTGAATCGCTCCGGCAGCCCCAGGTTGATGTCGCGCTGTGGGGTATCGAGCACCATCCGCGTGAGCCAGGTATCACAGCGCGCCATCGTGTACGTCGGCCAGACGCCCATCGTGGCGTGCTGGGCCTCCAGCGCGGTCAGCAGCTCGTGCACCAGCCCGATCCACGCCTCCATGCTCCGCCCGGCCGGCAGCTCGACCGCACGACACGTCAGCAGCAGATCGAACGGGTACTCCCACGTCTGCCAGGCGCGATCGAGGTGAAGCATGACGCTCGTGAAGTTGCCCTCTCCGCGCGCGCGGTTCATGTCGAGCACTCTCAGCTTGTCCGAAGCGAGCCCCTCCAGGATCGGCCCCACGCCATGCTTGCCGCCGACGCGGACCGGCTTTCGATCGTCGCGCTTGTGCTTCCCGGAGTAGCTCGTCCACCAGGGGATCCACGGCCAGCGCGGATCGCCCAGCAGGCCCGCGATCCGCTGCGCCCCGCCCGGGCTGTCCCACACCGCCCTCGGAAAATAGGCCGACACTCCGACGTGCGGAACCTGGTCGTTCACGCTCGCGCGCTCGGTCATGGAACGACGAAGTCCTTGAACAGCTCGCCGTCGGGCGGACAGTACTCGTAGACTCGAAGCTCGCGCTCGAGCTTCACCGAGCCCGAGCTCTCGTCGAAACATGACTGGAGGACGGCTGCGTTCCCGGTGAGCTCTGACCGCTTCTTCGCCCCCGAGAGTGCCGCCCGGATCTCGTTGACCCCATCGCGGATCTGCGACTGTCCGCGCGCGATCGCGTCCGGGTTGTTCGGCTTGATCTCCACCACGTAGCAGGTCGCCCCGTCGACGCGGATGCAGTCGACCCGGCGGCTGCCGAAGGTCAGCTCCGCGGCGGTGCACTTGCTCGAGTCGGCCTGGATGCGCTTGTGCTCGTTCTTCCCCAGCTCCATGCGCGCCCGGAACTGGGGATCGTTGGCGCCCCGCAGCTCGTCGTCGAGCAGGTGCTGGATGCTCGCCAGCGTCCTCGTGATCTCGGCGGCGATCCGCTGCGCCCCCCGCTGCAGGTCCTCGTCGTCCTCCTTCATCAGCCGGTCGGCGCGGGCCACCAGCTTGTCGGCCTCGGCCTTGATCGACCTCCAGCGCGGCTCGAGCCGGTCGCGCATCCGGTTGGCGACCTCGGCCAGCTTGGCGGCGTAGGCGTCGCCCTCCGCGCTGTCGCCCGGCGACTCCGGGATCTTGCAGAACATCTCCCGCACGGCCGCCGTGTCCTGCTTGTACCACGCGCGCAGCTCGCGCAGCCCCGCCGACCACCGCTCGTGGTCGTTGCGCAGCACGTCCAGCTCGCGGGTGTTGCTGGTCTTGCTCCCCTCCAGCACCGCGATCGCGCGCTTGACCGGCTCGCTCTCCGCGCCCTTCGCCAGCTCGCCGCACGCCGCGTGCGCCGCGTCGCGCGCCTTCTTCCAGTGCTCGAAGATCGCGGTCGCGGACGCGCGGTGGCGATCACGCACGTCCCGCCACCGGCCCTCCGACGCGTCGAAGCGCTGGGCGTCGCCGTGCGCGCGCTCCATCACCCGGTGCTGCTCGTCGGTCTTGCCGAGCCCTTCCTTGATGGGCTCGGCCAGGCCGCGGGCGCGCAGCGGGATCTGCCGGATCCCGTCCACGTTGCGCCGATCCACGAACCCGCGGATGAGCTCGTCCAGCCGGGTGCGAGCCTCGCGGCACTTCTCCGGCGCGCGGTCGGCCAGGAACTGGCCCTGCTTGAGCGTGCGCAGATGCGGCAGCGCCTCGCGGGCGGCGCGGGCGCTGGCGCGCCCGACCTCGACCCGCCGCTTGGCCTCGCCGTCGTTGCCCTTGACCCGGTCGAGCTGGTCGAGGAGGCGATCGACCTCGCTCAGCTTGCCCTGGGCGCTGGTCACGTCGGCGTCGCTGGTGTCGCCCTCGAGCCGGTCGAGGTACGCGGCCAGCTCGCCGAGCTGGCGGTCGAGCGACTCGTAGACCAGCTCGATGCCCTTCTTGCCCTCGTACAGCTTGCGCATGGCCTCCTCGACCTGCGGGTTGCGCTCCTCGCGGGCCAGGTGCCCGCACACGTCGTCGCGCTTGACCTGCTCCCACTGCCGGTGCGCGTGGTCGAACATCGTCCGCCCCGCGCTCAGCAGGTTGGACCGGACGTCGCTCCACGTGCCGTCGGTGTGCGAGAAGTCGTCGACCCGATCGTACCAGGTGGACATCTCGTTCCGGGTCCGCTCGGCCTGCTCCAGCGCCTCCTTGCCGATCCGGCCGTGCTCGCGCGCGAGCCTCGGCACCTCGTCGACCCCGCGCGGATCGTGGCTGTCGGTGAACGCCCGCAATCGCCCGGCCAGCTCGCGCCGCGCGTCCTCGCACCGCTTCGGCCAGTCGTCGCTCCTCCGGTACCCGCGCTTGAGCTCCCGCAGGTGGCCGGCGGCGTCGCGGTAGCGGCCGGCGATGTCGGGGTAGGTGTCGCCGATGCGGCGGGCGTCGCCGTCGCTCTCGGCGACGTGCTTGAGGTCGCGCGCCTTCTCCGCCACCCGACCGGCGTAGTCGATCGTGCGCTCTAGGTCGGAGGTGCTCGAGTCGCCCGGCACGTCGCGCAGCTCGCTGGCGATGTCCGCCAGGAGCCGATCGATCTCGTCGCGGAGCTGGCGTCGCCTCGACTCGTCGGCGTGGCTGGCCGACCCGACCAGCAGGGCGGGCACCACGACCCACAGCGTCCACCATCGACCGGACGTCATGACGGGCTCCTCTCGCGATCAGAAGAACGAGCCGGGCTTGTCCTCGGCCGGCGGCGGGGTCACCGGGGGCGGGGTCGCCGGCGGCGGGGTCGCGGGCCGCGCCGCGGGCGGCGGGGTCGCCGCCGGATCGGCGCCGGCGATGAGCACGCGATCGCTGTGCTGGCCGGCCCGCATCATGCCCTCGGGGTAGCTGCGGCACACGACGCCGGGCCTGCACCCGGGCTCGACCCGGTAGTCGACGCGGGTGCGGGCGTCGGTGAAGCCGGCCGCGCGCATCGCGGCCAGCGCGTCGGCGACCTTCAGCCCGACCACCACCGGCATCAGGTGCCACTCGATGTTCTGCCCGATGCGGCCGTGGCGCGGATCCTCGGGCTGGACCAGGAGCTTCACCGGCACGCGGACCGAGTGCGGCTGGCCGGCGGCCGGGTGCTGGCGGCAGACCTGGCCCAGCTCGATGATGTGGCCGTCGACGACGCTGCCGCAGAGCTGATCGTCCCAGGTGATGTCGCCGCGGAAGCCGGCGCGGCGCAGGGCGGCGACGGCGTCGTCCTTCTTCATGCGGAACAGGTCGGGCATGGTCATGCGCGCCTGGCTGTCGCCGCCCGCGCCGCTCGAGCTCGACGAGCCGCCGCGGCCGCCGGCCTGGAGGCTGGACGTCATCGTGCAGGCGCCGGCCAGCAGCGCGACGGCGGCGACGACGAGCAGGCGCGGGGCGAGGCCCGCCGGGAGCGCGGGCGCGCCGCGCGACGAGCCCGGCCGGGCGGGCGAGGTGCAAGACGATCCGAGCGAGCCGATCACGAGGTCCTCCGCGGTGGCGGGCGGCCCGCTCGCGCGACGCCGCCCGCTCCGCCGCACGGTACCACGAGTCGTCCGCTCCCCGGACGTCGCGGCCCGGGCCGCCGGCGCGAGGCTCACGCCTGCGGGGTGAGCGCGCGCGAACCGGCGACCGCTCGCGGACGGGCGCGCACGCGGCGCGACGATGGCTCATCCTGCCGGGGTGAGCGGACGGCGTGACTTCGCCGCCCCTTGCCACCCCGCCGGCCACGCGACCGGGCGCGTGGCCGCCCGGCTCGACCTCACCGCAGGAGCACCAGCTCCTCGGCGGCGGTGGGGTGGATGGCGAGGGTGCGGTCGAGGTCGTCCTTGGTCGCGCCCATGGTGATGGCGATGGCGGCGGCCTGGACGATCTCGGGCGCGTCGTCGCCCACCATGTGCAGCCCGAGGACGCGGCGGCTGCCGGTCTCGATCACGAGCTTGATGAGGGTGCGGTCGTCGCGACCGGTGAGGGCGTGGCGCATCGGGCGGAAGCGGGTGGCGAAGACGGTGACGTCGAGGCCGCGGGCGCGGGCGGCGTCCTCGGCCAGGCCGACCGCGGCCGCCGGCGGCTGCGAGAAGACCGCGGTCGGGATGAGGTCGTGGGCGACCGCGACCGGGCGCCGGCCGAAGACGGTGTCGGCGAAGGCGTGGCCCTCGCGGATGGCGATCGGCGTGAGCGCGACCCGGCCGGTGACGTCGCCGACCGCGTGGACGCTGGGCACCGACGACCGCGACCACTCGTCGACCAGCACCGCGCCGCGCGGATCGAGGGCGACGCCCAGCTCGGCGAGGCCGAGGCCGGCGGTGTTCGGCGTGCGGCCGATCGCGGCCAGCACCAGCTCGGCGTCGACGGTGACGTCGCGCAGGTGGACGCGGCAGGCGCCGCCGGCGCGCTCGATCGCCCGCGGCTCGTCGCCGGCCCGGACCGCGACGCCGGCCCGGCCGAGGCCGTCCTCGACCGCGGCGCGCAGGTCGGGATCGAAGCCGGGCAGCACCCGCTCGCCGCGGTGGACGAGGGTGACCCGGGCGCCGAGGCCGGCGAAGATGTGGGCGAACTCGACGCCGATGTAGCCGCCGCCGACGACGCAGATCCGCGGCGGCAGGGCCGGCAGGTGGAAGGCCTCGTCGGAGGTGATCGCCAGCTCGCCGCCGGGGATGGCGAGGCGGCGCGGCGTGCCGCCGGTGGCGACGAGGACGTGGTCGGCGGTGACGCGCTGGCCGCCGACCTCGACCGTGGTGGCGTCGACGAGGCGAGCCCGGCCGTCGTGGATGACCACGCCGGCGCGGCGCAGGTTGCCGAGGTAGGCCTCGGACAGGCGCGCGATCTCGCGATCCTTGGCGGCGACCAGCGCGGCCCAGTCGTGCGCGCCCACGGTGACGTCCCAGCCCATGGCGCGGGCGTCGGCGAGCTGGGCGGCGGCGGCGCTGGCGTAGACCAGGAGCTTCTTGGGCACGCAGCCGCGGATCACGCAGGTCCCGCCCCACCGCCGCTCCTCGGCGATCGCGACGCGGGCGCCGTGGCCGGCGGCGATCCGCGCGGCGCGCACGCCGCCGGAGCCGCCGCCGATGACGAACAGGTCGACGTCGGGGGTCACGGCGTGCGGGTCCGCGCCGGCGGGCGCGCCGGCAGGTCGACGCCGAGGTCGGCGCACACCGCGCGGGCGCGGCCGTCGCCGCTGCCCTGGGCCAGGGCGCGCGCCGCGTCGGGCTCGCCGCCGCGGCAGGCCGACACGATCGCCGCGTCGCGCTCGATCGGCCCCATCTCGATGTGGCCGAAGCTGGTGGGCCGCGGCAGGCGGCGCGGATCGCCGGTCTCGGCCCGGTCGGCGGCGAGGCCGATCACGCCGTAGACGTCCTGCGCCGGCACGCCGCGGGCGACCAGATCGCGGGCGGCGTCGAGCTGGGCGTCGACCACCAGCAGGAGCTGCTCGAAGGGCACGGCGCCGGCCACCGGCCGGCCGTTGACGAACAGGGTCGGGGTGCCGGTGGCGCCGAGCGCGGCCGCGGCCGCGGCCTCGGCCATCACCAGCTCGCGGTAGCGGTGATCGTCGAGGGCCGCCGCCAGCTCGGCCACGTCGAGGCCGGCGGCCGCGCCGGCGTCGAGCAGGACGGCGCGCGACAGCGGCGTGCCCATGCGGGCGAAGACCTGATCGTGGAACGCCCAGAACTTGCCGGCCTTGCCGGCGACCACCGCGGCCTCGGCGGCGAGATCGGCGCCGGCGTGGCCGGCCAGGGGCATGTGGCGGTGGACGACGCGGACCCCGGGGCGCTCGCGGCGCAGGCGCTGGAGGGTCGGCACCACGCGCGCGCAGTACGGACACTCGAAGTCGCTCCACACCACGACCGTCACCAGCGCGTCGTCGGGACCGACGGCGTGGCCGGGCAGGCCGAGCGCGACCCGGTACAGCCGCGAGGTGTCGAGGGTGACGAGCTCGGGCTCGGGATCCTCGACGTCGGCCACGGTGCGGCCGCCGGCGGTGAGCGCGGCGTAGAGATCGGCGGGGCCAGCGGCGGCGGCCTCGCGGGCGCGGACGAGCTCCTGGCCGATGACCTGGGCGAAGGCCGCCACCGGGCGGGCGCCGTGCAGGGCGCGGCCGTTGACGAAGAACGCCGGGGTGCCGCTGATGCCGAGGCGGACGCCGTCGCGCCAGTCGGCCAGCACGACCTCGCGGGCGGCGCCGCGGTCGAGATCGGCGCGGAAGCGGGCGAGGTCGAGGCCGAGCTCGGCGGCGTACAGCTCGACGGCGACGCGGTCGACCTGGCCGCGGACCTCGAACAGGCGGTCGTGCATGGGCCAGAACCGACCCTGCAGACCGGCGGCGGCGGCGGCCTCCGCGGCCAGCGTGCCGTCGTCCTCGTCGAGGGGGAAGTGGCGGAACACCCAGCGGATCTGCCCCGGGTACAGGCGCTCGAGCTGGGCGAGCACCGCCTGCGAGCGGACGCAGAAGCGGCAGCCGAAGTCGGAGAACTCGACGATGGTGAGGAGCGCGTCGTCGGGGCCGCGCCGCGGCGAGTCGCCCAGCGGGACGGCGTAGACGGCGTCGGGATCGAAGCCGCGCGGCTGGGCGGCGGCGGGGCCGGCGCCGGCGCCGACGGTCAGGAGCTCCAGCGGGACCAGGGCGACCAGGGCGACGATCGGAGACGATCTCACGGGTCGCAAGGTACCAGACGGCCGGGGCCGGGCCAGCCTGGAAAAGTCTGGCAACCCCGCTGGATCACTGACCCCGACCGGGTTCTCGTGGTCCGAGCCCGAGCCCGAGCCCGAGTCCGAGCCCGAGCCCG
>CAADGB010000487.1 GCA_900696455.1 uncultured delta proteobacterium | reverse complement strand
CGCGGGCTCGGCGTACGGATCGGCGGGCGGCGGCGCCCCCGGCGGCCCCGGCGGGCCCGGCCGCGGCGACATGCCGACCCCGGCGCCGCGATCGGCGTAGGGATCGAGCACCGCCGGCTCGCCGCCGGCCTGGCCCGGCGCGGGCGCGGCCGGCGCCGGCTTGCCCCGGGCGGCCGGCTTGCCCTTGCCGGCCGGCCTGGCCGGGGGCGGCTTCGCGGGCTCGGCGTACGGATCGACGGGCGCCGGCTCCGCGTAGGGATCGACCGGCTGCGCGGCGAGCGGCGCGGCGCTCGCGGCCAGGAACCCGACGGCGAGGGCGCCGAGGCCGAGCGCGCGGGTGAGGCGGAGGGCGTGGGTCATGGCGATGCTCCAGGAGCCGCGGCGGGACCACGGCGGACCGCCGCGAGCTCGCGGACGATCATGTCATGGATAGCACCGTTGCTCGCCACCACCTCGCCGCGGCTGGCCGCGAACGGCCCGCCCCGTGTATCGGTCACACGTCCGCCGGCCTCGGCCACGATCAGCGCGCCCGCGGCGACGTCCCAGGCGTGGAGGCGACGCTCCCAGTAGCCGTCGAGGGCGCCGCTGGCGACCAGGCACAGATCGAGCGAGGCCGCGCCCAGCCGGCGGCAGGCCCCGGCCCGGCGCTGGAAGTGCTCCCACTCCGCGAAGTTGTTGTCGGGCGCGGTCGCGCGATCGTAGGGGAAGCCGGTGACCAGGAGCGCCGCGTCGAGGGCGGCGACCGCGCTCACCGCCAGCGCGCGGACCTCGCCGTCGCGCTCGCCGTGGGCGCCGCCGCCGCGTCGCGCCCAGAACGCCCAGCCCAGCGCCGGCGCGGTGACCACGCCGACCTCGCCGCCGGCCGCGCCCTCGAGCGCGATCGACACCGTCCACAGCGGCAGGCCGTGGGCGAAGTTCACGGTGCCGTCGATGGGATCGACCAGCCAGCGCCGCGGGGCGCCGGCGTCGCCGCCGGCCTCCTCGCCGACCACCGGGATGGCCGGGGTCAGCGCGCCGAGGCGCGCGCGGATCAGCTCCTCGCTGCGGGTGTCCCACTCGGTGACGAGGTCGCGCGGGTTGCCCTTGTGGCGGACGTCGCCGGCGCGGGCGCCGCGCAGGAGCGTCGCGGCCTCGGCCGCCACCTGCCGGGCGACGCGCAGGGCGTCCTCGAGGTCGTCGCTCGCCATGGGGGCCACGGGGATCGGTGCGGTGACGGAGCCGGTGGAGCCGGGAGCAGCCCCGGGAGCTACAGATCGAGGCGCATGGCCACGAACTTGCCGTCGGTCGACGACCGGAACGTGGTGGTGTCGGCGACCGCCGGCGATACCGTCGAGCGGTCGACGACGCGGAAGCCGAGCTTGGCGCCGAAGAAGTCGCTGGCGGTCTCGGTGAGCAGGTAGATGCGACGGCAGCCGCGGTAGCGCGCCCACTGCACCGCGACGTCGGCCAGCATCCAGCCGAACCCGGTGCCGCGGGCGTCCGGCGCGACGCCGAGGCTGTGCAGGATCGCGTCCTCGCCGGTGACCTCGAGGCCGACCACGCCGACCACGCCGTGCTCGTTGCGCAGGTAGAAGTACGAGCCGGCGGCGTCGTCGGTGACGTCGGCGGTGGGCAGGTGCACGCGCTCGAGCAGCGCGCGCACCCCGGCCATGTCGGCGCGCCGCGCCGGCACCACCGCGTCGCCGAGCTCGTCGAGCAGGCGATCGTGGAGGCCCTCGAAGCTGCCCGACGACAGCACCACGACCACGTCGCCGGGAGCGGCGGCGCTGGCCACGTGCTTGACGATGGCCGCGGTGTCGGCGAGGTGAGTGGCGCGGGTGCCGCCGCGGTGGAGGTCGAGGGCGAGGCGCTCGGGATCGAAGCGCTCGTCGCGGGGGATGCGAGCCGGGTCGAACAGCTTGCCGACCACGACCTCGTCGGCGTGAGCGAAGGCGTTGACGAACTCCTCCTGGAAGGTCTTGCGGCGCGAGGTCGCCGAGCGCGGCTCGTAGACCGCGATCACCCGCCGCTCGGGGAAGCGCCGGCGCAGGGCCTTGAGGGTCTCGCGCACCGCGGTCGGGTGGTGGGCGTAGTCGTCGATCACCCACACCCCGCCGGCGATGCCGCGCAGCTCGAGGCGGCGGCGGACGCCGGCGAAGCTGGCCACCGCGCGGCGCACGATCTCGGGCTGGACGCCGCGATCGAGGGCGACCGCGATCGTGGCCAGCACGTTGCCGACGTTGTGGCGGCCGATCATGAGCGTGTCGAAGCGCCCCAGGTGCTCGCCGCGGCCGGTGACCTCGAAGCTGACCCGCCCGCTCTTGCCGTACTCGAGCCGGCTGGCGCGCCAGGTCAGGTCGGCCGGCGCCTCGCCGTCGTCGACGACGGCGTAGGTCTCGACCCGGCAGCCCGCGCCCTGGGCCACCGCCAGCGCCTCGGCCGACTCGCGGCACACCACGAGCAGACCGTCGGCGGGCAGGAGCTGGACGAAGCGGCGGAAGGCGTCGCGCACGGCATCGAACGACTCGAAGATGTCGACGTGGTCGAGCTCGACCGAGGTCAGGACGGCGGTGCGCGGTCGGTAGTGGAGGAACTTGGAGCCCTTGTCGAAGAAGGCGGTGTCGTACTCGTCGCCCTCGACCACGAACTCCTCGCCCCGGCCGAGGTGCCAGCCCTGGCCGAGGAGGATGGGCACCCCGCCGACGAACAGCCCGGGGTCGCGCCCGGCCTCCATCAGGACGTGGGCCAGGAGCGACGTGGTGGTGGTCTTGCCGTGGGTGCCGGCGACCACGATCGAGTGACGCCCGGCCAGGAGCTGCTCCCCCAGCACCGCCGGGAACGAGGTGAGCGGGATCCCCGCCGCCTGCGCCGCCACCACCTCGACGTGGTCCTTGCTGTTGACGTTGCCCACCACCACGACGTCCGGGCCCCAGGCCAGGTTGTCGGCGGCGAAGCCCTGGAACACCGGGATGCCCAGGGCGGCGAGCTGCTCGCTCATCGGCGGGTAGACCGCGGTGTCCGAGCCCCGGACCTCGTGGCCGGCCGCGCGCAGGAGGCCCGCGACGGCGCCCATGCCGGTACCGCCGATCCCGATGAAGTGTGCCCT
This sequence comes from uncultured delta proteobacterium, assembly GCA_900696455.1. Taxonomy (GTDB): domain Bacteria; phylum Myxococcota_A; class Polyangia; order Haliangiales; family Haliangiaceae; genus UBA2376. The sequence goes on along the minus strand of CAADGB010000487.1, from coordinate 564 downwards.
CACAGCCGCGGGAACGTACTTCGCAGGCCCCGGGGCGTAAAGACGCGAATCGCGGACTTTTTGCGGTGGAGGCCCGCGCCGAGGTAAGCTCGGCGAGAGCGGCTCATGGCAGACGCGACCGACCCGGAGCGGCGACGTCACTTCCGCGGCAAGGCACGCGCCGGCCGCCGGGTGCGCGTGCGCTACCGCCGCCGCGGCGACGGCCCGTGGATCGACGCCGAGACCCGCAACATCGGCGTGGGCGGCGCGTTCATCCTCGCCGCCGCGCTGCCGGTCCGCGCCGAGATCGACCTGGAGATCGACGTCGCCGGCCGCGGCCGCCCCCTGCCCCTCACCGCCGAGGTGCGCTGGAGCGCGCGCGACGGCGTCGGCGTCCAGTTCATGGACGTCGACATCGACGTCCTGCTCGAGCTCAACGGCTACCTGGCCACGTTCACCGGCGCCGACGCGGCCGAGGTCGGCGCCAGCGGCGACGAGGCGTGAGCCGCCGGCGGGGCCCCCGCGCGGCCGCCGCGCTCCTGGCGGCCGGGGTCGCCGCCGTGACCGCCGCGACCGCCGCCGGCG
>CAADGB010000486.1 GCA_900696455.1 uncultured delta proteobacterium | reverse complement strand
GGCGCCGGGCGCGGCGGCGGCGGCGACCGCGTCGCCGGGCGCGGCCGCGGCGCCGGGCTCGTCGTCGGCGCGCAGCACCTTGACGTCGACCTCGAGGGTCTCGGGGCCGCCGCCGACGTAGATCGTGCCCGAGGTCGGGGTGGCGTCGATGTAGTTGCGACCGACCGCGACCCGGACGTGCTCGGTCTGGGTCAGGATGCCGTTGGTGGGATCGAAGCCCTTCCAGCCCACCTGCGGCAGGTAGAGCTGGACCCAGGCGTGGGAGGCCTCGCTCTGGACGGTGTTGACGCGCTGGCCGGCGGCGTCGTCGCCGGGCGGCGGACAGTAGATGTAGCCGCACACGTAGCGCGCGGGCACGCCGAGGAGGCGGGCCAGGCAGATGAAGAGGTTGGTGAAGTCCTGGCACACCCCGCGGCGGTTGGCGTAGACCTCGAAGGCGGTCGTGAAGACCGTCGTCGAGCCCTGGCGGTAGGTGTACTCCTTGAAGATCGTCGCGTTGATGTCGAGCAGGGTGTCGAGCAGGTCGAAGTCGTTGCGCTTGACGAAGCTCATCGCGTACTCGGTGAGCTCGTCGAGCTGGCTCTCCGGCAGCTCGGGCGGGAGCAGGTAGGGCGCCATGATCTGGCGCTGCCACGGCATCCACACCAGCGGGATCGTCGAGCGCGCCTTGAGCGTGCGGAAGGCCAGCGGCGCCACGTCCTTGACCCGGACCCGGCTCACCGCCTCGATCACCATCTCGGACCACGGGGTGTCGATGTGGACGCGGCGGACCTGGTTGCCGAAGACGTCCTCGAAGTCGGCGCACTGCCCGGGCACGCTGACGGTCACGTGGTGCTCCAGCAGCTCCTGCATGCGGTCGAAGCGCGGGGTCAGGCGCAGGAGATGGGTCGAGCGCTCGATGGGCTGGGCGTAGCGGTAGATCGTGCGGTGGCGGATCGTGTAGGTCCGGACCGCCGCCGCCGCGGCGCCGGCCATGGCGGCGCGCGCCTGCACCGCCGGTGCGACCAGGGACGCCCGCGGCGTCGCCCCGGGCGCCGGCGGCGCGAGGTCGGCGACCACCGCGCCCTGGCGGATGACGAGGAGGCTGCCGGGCGGGACCTGGGTCCAGGTCAGGGCGGCGGCGGTCGGAGGCGGGTCGACGGCGGCGCCGGGGTCACCGGGGGCGCCGGGGGCGCCGGGATCGGGCTGGCCGCCCTCGGCTGCCGGCACCGGCTGCAGCGGCAGGGACGAGACGATGACGCCCTTGCGGCTCTTGGTGCCGCGCGCGCCGAGGTCGACCACGAGGTCGCCGTCGCCGAGCACGCAGCGATCGTAGGGCGGCGCGAGCTGGCCGAGGAAGATCGCGCTGTCCTGATCGCGGTCGGCGTAGACCAGGAGGTCGCGACCGTCGGTGAGCGCGATCGTCAGCCCGCCGTCGTCGTCGAGGACGTCGAGCCAGCCCCGGACCTCGGCCAGGTCGGCGTCGGCGATGCTCTTCCAGCCGCGCTCGGCGAAGCGCGACATGAGGATGCAGAAGACCAGCTCGGTGTCGGTCGAGCCGACCGGCTCGAACACGCCGCGCTCCAGGCGCTCGTCGGGGCGCGCGGTCAAGCTGCCGGAGTGACCGATCATCCAGTCGCGCCGCCCCCAGCTCCGGACGAAGGGCTGGGTGTTGGCGTCGGTGATCGCGCCCCAGCGCGCGCTGCGGATGTGCAGCAGGAAGAGGGACGACTCGAGGTGCTCCCACACCCGCGCGAGCTGGCTGCGGATCGAGCCCTGGGGCGGCGCCGGCTCCTTGAGCACGGTGGCCGACGGCTCGCCGCCCGGGTAGTAGCCCAGGCCCCAGCCGTCGGGCAGGGTCCGCCCCGGCTCCAGGCAGGTCAGATCGAACGACGGCGCCAGCTCGCCCTCGAAGGACATCGCGAGGAGGTTGGGCACGCGTCGACTGTACTACCGCCCGCCGGGCCTCGCGAACGGGGATCGCCCGGCCTCACGCCGCCCGATCGTGGCCGAGCAGCTCCTTGCCCAGGGTCTCGCAGATGGCGTGGGTCTCGTCGACGACCGTGGTCAGGAGCTCGTGCACGTCCTCGCCGTCGCGCAGCTCGTGGCGCTGGGCGCGGACCAGCTCGTCGAGGACCCGCAGCCGCTCGAGGGTCTGGCCGCCGGGGAGCTCGGTGGCGGTCGGCGGCCGGATGCCGCACAGGCGCTCGTAGGCCGAGCGCACGCAGTAGGCGACCGAGCGCGGGAAGCGCTCCTCGCCGACGAGGAAGCGCACCACCGCCATCGACGCCACCCGGCCCTGGTGCCGCTTCATGAACGGCTCGTAGCCCGACAGCGAGCGCAGGAGCGACAGCCACAGCGAGGTCGCGACCACCTCGTGGTGGCCAGCGCCGCTGGTGAAGGCGTGGTGGTGGACGTCGAGGATGCGGGCGGTCTGGCTCACCCGCTCGAGCATCACCCCCAGCCAGATGAAGTCGAGGGGCTCGTCGTGGAGCATCGTCGAGCGCAGGAGCCCGAGGGTGAGCTGGGTGCCGGCGCGGACGCGGCGGTAGAAGTCGAAGCGGTGATCGGCGAAGTCGGCGCGGGCCGCGTCGCCCCGCAGGTAGAGGTGGAGCTCGTTGGTGGTCTCCCAGGCCTCGAGCGAGACCACCTCGCGGATCGTGCGCGCGTTCCAGCGGGCGGCGGCGACCGAGCGCCGGATCGAGACCGAGGTGTCCTCGTCCCAGGTCAGGGCGTGCTCGATCCGCTCGCCGTCGGCGAAGGTGGCCTCGTCGTCGCCCCAGCGGGCGCGGCACGCCGCCTCCTCGCCGGCGACGACGACCACCGGTCGCCAGCAGGCCGCGGGCTCGAGCTCGGCGTCGAGGGCGAGGCTGTGGGTGGTGGCGAGGAGCCGGGCGGTGGACTCGGCGCGCTCGACGTAGCGACCGAACCAGAAGCAGTGATCGGCGACGCGCGAGATCATGGTCGGGGCTGTCCCTGGTACGCTGGCGGCATGGGCGAGGCCTCGTGGTACCTGCTGGCGATGGCGGCGTGGGCGCTGGCGGTGGTGGTGCCGGGGGTGGCGCTGACCCGCAAGGCGCGGGCGGGGGCCGGCCGGCGGGCGCGCGTGGTCGGCGGCGCGCTCCTGGCGGCGGGCGTGGTCGGGCTGGCGGTCCTCACCGGGTTCTTCTTCAACGTCTTCCTGCGCGGCATGCGGGCGCCGTGGGCGTAGGCGGCGTGGGCGGGCGGGATCACGGGCCGTCGCCCTTGAGCACCCAGGTGTCCTTGCTGCCGCCGCCCTGGCTCGAGTTGACGACGTAGCTGCCCTCGACCAGCGCCACCCGGGTCAGGCCGCCGGGCAGGACCCACGGCCCCTCGCGGCTGGTCAGGACGTAGGGGCGGAGGTCGACGCGGCGGGGCTCGAGGCGGCGGCGCTCGCCGATCCAGGTCGGGCAGGTCGAGAGCTCGACCCGGTGCTGGGCGATGTAGCGCCGGGGCTCGGCCGCGACCCGGGTCCGGAACTCGGACAGCTCGGCGGCCGAGGCCTGGGGCCCCATCAGCATGCCGTAGCCGCCGGCCTCGTCGACGGCCTTGACCACCAGCTCGGGGAGGTGGTCGAGCACGTAGCGGCGGTCGTCGTCGCGCGCGCACACGAAGGTCGGGACCTGGGCCAGGGCCGGCTCCTCGCCCAGGTAGAAGCGGATCATGTCGGGGACGAACGGGTAGACCGCCTTGTCGTCGGCGACGCCGTTGCCGGGCGCGTTGGCGAGGGCGACGTTGCCGGCGGCGTAGGCGCGCATGAGGCCGCGGACGCCGAGCACGCTGTCGGGGCGGAAGGCGTCGGGGTCGAGGAAGTCCTCGTCGGTGCGGCGGTAGATGACGTGGACGCGCCGCGGCCCGCGGGTGGTGCGGACGTAGACGATGTCGCCGTCGACGAACAGGTCGGGTGCTTGCACCAGCTCGAGGCCCATGGTGCGGGCCAGGAAGCTGTGCTCGAAGTAGGCCGAGTTGTAGGGGCCGGGGGTGAGCACGACCGCGGTGACGTCGTCGCCGGCGACCGGCGACACCGAGCGCAGGGTCTCGGCCAGCCGGGTCGGGTAGTGATCGACGCGGTGGACGCGGGCGCGGTCGAAGGCGCGGGGGAAGATGCGCTTGGAGATCACCCGGTTCTCGATCACGTACGACACGCCCGACGGCGTGCGCAGGTTGTCCTCGAGCACGCGCCAGGTGCCCTCGGGATCGCGGATGAGATCGACGCCGGCGATGTGGATGCGGACGCCGCCCGGGGGGCGGACGCCGCGCAGGGTCGGGCGGTAGGTGGTGGCGCCGAGGACCATGTCGGCGGGGATGACGCCGGCGGCGAGGATGCGCTGGCCGTCGTAGATGTCGTCGAGGAAGGCGCCCAGGGCGCGCAGGCGCTGGGCCAGGCCGCGCTCGAGGTGGGCGAAGTCGGCGGCCGAGACCAGGCGGGGCACGGCGCAGAACGGGAAGATCTGCTCGGTGCCGCGGTTGTCGGCGTAGACCGAGAACGTCACGCCCTGGTTGAGGAGCGCGAGCTCGGCGAGCTGCTGGTGGCGCGCCAGCTCGTCGGTGGTCATGCGATCGAGCTGCTCGAGGACGCGGCGGAAGGCGGGGCGCGGGCCGTCCGCGGTCACGATCTCGTCGAACGCGCCGGGCAGGGGCTGGTATCCGTCGAACAGGCTCACGGCGCGGCGTCTCCTCGGGGGCCCGGCTCCGGCGACGGCCCGGCGGCGTCCGCGGCGGCGCCCGCGACGAGGCCGACGACGCGGAGGTCGAGGCTCCAGGTGGTCAGGCGGCGGGGCGCCGCGGCCGGGCCCGCGGCCGGCGCCACCGCCTCGATCGTCAGGCGCTCCTCGCGGCGGGCCCGGGCCTCGTCGGCGGTGGCCGGCAGCCCGTCGTAGGCGCCGCCGCCGGGCCGCCACGCGTGCCAGGTGATGCGGGCGGCGTGCGCGCCGGCGGCGACGGTCAGCGCCAGCGGCTCGTCGGCGGGCAGCTCGGGCACCAGGCCGGGCGCCGGCGCGTACTGGCGGCGGCGCAGCCCGAGGACGTGGTAGCGCCACGGCCCGTCGGCCTGCACCCGCGGGATCACGGCGTGGCCGCCGACCGCGACCGTGAGCCGCCCGTCGGCCTCGGTCCCGGCCTCGGTCCCGGCCTCGGTCTCGGCGACCAGCTCCAGGCGCTCGCTGGAGGCGTCGACCAGGCGGGCGGTGGCGCGCTCCTGCGACGCCACGTCGCCCAGGAGCGGCCAGAACTCCACGGCCCGCGACAGCTCGAGCCGGAGGCGCCCGACCCGGGTCTGGCCCAGGCGCTGGGCCCGGAAGTGGCGCAGGCGGCCGTGGTGGCGCTCGAGCGGGAGGCCGTGGGCGGCGAGGTCGTCGAGCACGGCGTCGAGATCGTCGGCGAGGAAGAACGGCAGCGCCCAGCGGTCGTGGAGCTCGGCCCCCCAGTCGGCGAGCGGCTCGTCGTAGGGGGCCAGGGCGCAGCGCGCCGCCACCGCCCGCACCAGCGCGGCGGCCGCCACCATGTCGGCGGGGTGGCGCGGCATGCGGAAGGCGCGCAGCTCGACGACGCCGAGCTGGCCGCGCCCGGTCAGGTGCGGGTTCCACAGCTTCTCGACGTTGAGCTCGGCGCGGTGCGAGTTGCCGGCGGCGTCGACCAGGAGCGGGGCCAGGGTCGACCACAGGCGCGCCGGCGTGACGCGGCCGGCGGCGGCCTCGCGCTCGAGCCAGGCGCAGGCCAGGCCCAGCTCCTCCCCGCGCTCGCGCACCCCCTCGTCGGGGCGCGGCGACTGCGAGGCCGAGCCCGCGCACTCGCCGAGGAACCAGTACGACAGCGCCGGGTGGTTGCCGAGGTAGCGGACCAGCCGCGGCAGGAGCGCGGGGTGGCGGAAGAAGGGGCTCGCCGCCGCGCTGGGGCCGCCGAGGGTGAGCTGGCCGCCGCCGCCGGAGTCGACCTCGTCGCCGTTGTAGCGCCAGCGGAACGACGACAGTCCCGCCGCCTCGGCGGCCGCCCACACCTGCTCGAGGTGGGCGGCGAAGGTGGCGAGGTCGGCGCAGGGCGCGGTGTTGACCTCGACCACGCCCGGATCGGCGGTGACGGTGAGCCAGGCCAGCCGCGCGTCCGCCGCCGCGTCGGCGGCCGGCGCCGCGACCGGCGTCGCCGCGACCAGGCCCGCCACGTCGTCGTCGGGGGCCGGCGGTCGCGGCCCGCGCTCGGCCAGGGCGGCGGCGAGGGCGGCGCGCGGCAGGGCGACGCCGTAGCAGAAGCGCGGCGCGTCCTCGTCGGGGTACTGCCGGCCGACCACGCGGCGGACCTGCGCGCCGTCGACGTCGTGGCCGAGCGCCAGCGCCAGCGTCGCGGCGCGCCGTCGCTTGTCGTCGGCGCCCGGCTCGTCGGGATCGGCCTGCCACAGCCACCACGGCGCGGTGGACTCGCGGCGGGTGAAGGTCGGCTCGGCGCCGATCCACAGCTCGAGCCCGGCGGCGGCCAGGGCGGCGTCGAGCGGGTCGGCGGCGCCGGTCGGCGCCACGGTCGCGGTCACAGCAGCTCCTGCGGCCAGTCCTCCGCCCGCGGCAGCGCGCGATCGAGGTCGAGCCGGCGCAGATCCAGCGTGAACGGCTGCTCGGGGTGGGGCGGCAGCGTCCGCGGCCGCACCGGGTAGGGCGTCGCGCCGTCGTGGGTGAAGCGCTGCGAGCGGCGGGCGCTGGCCTCGAAGCGGGTGAGGGGCGGGGTCAGGAAGGCGCGGCCCTCGGGGTGCCAGACGTGGTAGGTGCCGGCGCCCAGCGAGCGCGCGGCCCAGGTGTCGACGACCTCGAAGCGGAGCGGGTGGTGGACCCCGAGGTGCGGGTGCAAGGCGTGGGGCGGGCACCAGGCGCGGAAGCGGACACCGGCGACCGCGGTGTCGGCGGCCCGGGTCGGGTGCATGGGCACCACCACGCCGTTGACCAGCACGCGGTGGCGCTCCGGCACCAGGCCGGTGGCGCGGACCTCGAGGCGCTCGAGCGAGCTGTCGACGTAGCGGGTGGTGCCGCCGCCGGCGACCTCCTCGCCCAGCACGTGCCAGGGCTCGATCGCGTTGCGGACCTCCAGCCGGACCTCGTCGGCGACGACGGTGCCGACCAGGGGGCAGCGCAGCTCGACGAACGGCCGGTAGGCGTCGGCCGGCAGCGGCAGGCCGCGCTCGGTGAGGAAGCCGAGCACGTCGTCGAGATCGCGCTCGAGGAACCAGGGCAGGAGGAAGCGATCGTGCAGGCCCTGGCCCCAGCGCACCAGCGGGCCGCGGTAGGGGCCGCCGGCGAACGCCGCCACCAGCGCCCGCGCCAGCACCACCTGGGCCGTGGCCAGCCGCGGGTGCGGCGGCATCTCGAACGCGCGCAGCTCGACCAGACCCTGACGGCCGTAGGGCGTCTGCGCGTCGTGGAGCTTGTCGATCGACAGCTCGGCGCGGTGGGTGGAGCCGGTGACGTCGCACAGCAGGTGGCGGAACAGGGCGTCGACCAGCCACGGCGGGGTCGGGCGGTGGGCGTGGGCGCGATCGAGCGCGAGCTCGAGCTCGTAGAGCGTGTCGAGCCGGGCCTCGTCGACCCGCGGCGCCTGCGAGGTCGGGCCGACGAACAGCCCGGTGAACAGGTACGACAGGCAGGGGTGGTGCTGGGCGAACGTGACCAGCGACGCCAGCAGCGCCGGCCGGCTCAGGAACGGCGAGGTCAACGGCGTCGGCCCGCCCAGGGTGATGTGATGGCCGCCGCCCGAGCCGGCCAGCCGGCCGTCGAGGAGGTACTTCTCCGACTGCAGGCCCGAGGCCAGGGCGGCGTCGAACGTGGCCTCGAGCAGGGCGGCGTGATCGCGCCCGCGCGCCGCCGGCGGCAGGTTGACCTCGAGCACGCCGGGGTCGGGGGTGACGGCGAACCGGAGCTGGGCGGGCGACGGCGGCGGCGGGTAGCCCTCGAGCCGGCAGTCGAGGCCGGTGGCGGCGCGCGCCCGGTCGACCGCCGCGACCACCGCCAGCCAGTCGGCGAAGCTGGCGACCGGCGGCAGGAAGACGCGGAGGGCGCCGGCCCGCGGCTCGACCAGGAGCGCCGTCCGGATTCCGGACGCCAGGGGCGCGGGCGAGGGCGACGGCGCCTGGTGGAGGGCCTGCGGCGCCTCGCGCCGGGCGCGGGCCCAGCTCGGATCGCTGGCGTCGAGGCGGAGCTGGCGGCGGGTGCGGCGCAGCACCCAGCGCGCGCGCTCCGCCGGATCGGCGTCCGGGGGCGGCTCGGGGTCGTCGGCGGCGGCGAGGTCGTCCCCGGGCTCGGCCGCCAGCGCGCGCGGATCGAGGGCGGGCTCGCCGTCGAGGGTGGGATCGAGCGGGGGCGGCGGCGGCAGGCCCGGGCCGAGGCTGGCCAGGGGCAGGCGCAGCCCGGCCGGCGAGTCGCCGGGCAGCAGGAAGAGCTGCTCGCGGCGGACGCGCCAGACCTCGGTCATCCAGCTCGCGCCGTCGGCGGCGCGGGCCAGCGGCAGCACCCAGGCCGCCGGCGTCGCCAGGCCGCGATCGAGGACGCGGGCCAGGCGGCGGCGCTCGTCGGGGTCGTCGAGGCCCGCGGCGCGCGGGTCGAGGTCGACGGGCAGCGCCGCCTCGTCGACGATCACCGCCAGCGGATCCTCGTAGGCGGCGGCGAGCGCGGGCGCGTCGGCCAGGCCGAGCTCGCGGGCGATGGCCGCGGCCAGCCGGCGGGCGCTGTCGGCGGTGGCGGCGCCGCCCAGCGACCGGCGCGGCCACACCGCGACGCCGTCGCGGCGGCCGACGAGGTCGAGCGACCAGCGCGGCAAGGGCTCGCCCGGGTAGCGCTTGCCCATGCGCTCGAGCACCGCCGCCCCGGGGGCCAGGCGATCGCGCAGGGCGAGGGCGAGGGCGTGGCCCTGGCGGGTCTTGCCCGGGCCCAGCGCGAGGCTGTTCCACTCCGGCGCCGCCGGCGCCTCGCGCGAGGTGAACGTCGGCTCGCCGCCGCTGGTCAGGGTCAGGCCGGCGCCGTCGAGGGCGAGGGCGGCACGATCGGCGGCGTCGAGGAGCGCGGTCCACACCTCGTCGGTGTAGGGCGCGGTCGGCCGCGGCTCGTGGCCGAGGCGGAGGATCGTGGTCCCGAACTCGACCCGCTCGGCCCGCACGTCGCTGGTGCCGTCGACCGGCGCCGCCAGCGCCGGCGCCGCGGTGGCGCACAGGGGCACGTGGCCCTCGCCGGTGAGCAGGCCCGAGGTGGCGTCGAGGCCGACCCAGCCGGCGCCGGGCAGGAAGACCTCGGCCCAGGCGTGGAGGTCGACGACGTCGCGCGACACGCCGCGCGGCTCGTCGGGGATCATGCCCTCGTCGGCGAGCTGGATGAGGTAGCCGGAGACGACGCGCGCCGCCAGGCCGCGGCTGCGCAGCGCCGCCACCAGCAGCACGGCCGAGTCGCGGCAACTGCCGCGGCCGTGGTCCAGGGTCTCCTCCGGCGTCCACACCCCGGGCTCCTCGCGGATGACGTAGGCGACCCGGTCGGCGACGGCGCGGTTGGCGGCGACCACGACGTCGACGACGACGCCGCTGCGCGGCAGCTCGTCGAGGAAGGCGCGGGCGCGGGGGCCGAGCGCGAACGCCGGATCGTCGAGGGTGCGAAACGGCGCCAGCTCGGCGGCGAGGCCGTCGGGGTAGGCGAACGGCAGCTCGCGGCAGCGCGGATCGACGAGGAAGTCGAACGGGTTGACGGGCTTGATGTCGAGCGCCAGCTCGACCAGGAGCTCGAGCTCGTCGACGCGCTCGCCGAGCTGGAAGGTGATGCGGGCGAGGTGGTTGCCGTGCGGGTCCTGCTGCCAGTGCAGGCGGTGCTCGCCGGTGACGGCGAGGCGGTAGCTCTCGATCCGGGCCCGGGTGTGGTTGGCCGGGCGCAGCCGCACGGTGTGAGGGCCGAGCGCCGCCGGGCGCGGGTAGACGTAGTGGCTGCGGTGCTGGACCAGGAGGCGCATGCCCACGATCGATCGTGCCCGCGCGCCGCCAGCGCTTCAAGCGGCGCGGGCGCCAGACTGGAGTCGCCGCGTCGGGACCGGCGCCGCCGACCGCGGTCCGCGCCGAGGAGGTTTCGCGCCGGTTTCCGCGCGGTCACCGGCGCCGGCGCGCGCGGGTCACCGCCGCCGGCGCGCCTGGGTCACCAGCGCTGGCGCGCGCACAGGATCGACGTGCTCCAGCCGTCGCGCAGGGACAGGAAGACCACCACGCACATGCTGGGATCGAGGTACGGGTGATCGAGCCAGGTCACGAACAGGGCGCCTCGCGGCAGGAGCGCCGGCGCGGCGCAGCCGCTGGTCTGCAGCAGCTCGGCGACGGCCGACCACCGCCCGGGCGGGCGCACCAGCAGGGTGGCGAGGAAGGCGACCGAGCGCGGCTCGTTGAGCAGGGCGGCGCAGGCGGCGGCGGCCGGGTCCGGCGCCGGCGGCGCCGTGGTCTGGTCGCTGGCCTGGGGCCAGGTCGAGGGCGGGACGGCGACGAACGGGCCGCTCGACAGGGACGGGACGACCTCGGGCGCGGCCGGCGCGGCCGGCGGCGGCGCGGTCGGCGGGACGATCGAGCTCAGCTCGACGTGCAGGGTCGGCTGGGACGCCGCCGGCCCGGCGCCGGTGACGGCGTCGTCGGAGCGCAGGAGCGCGGTCTTGCCCGAGTGGCCGGTGGCGGCGCGGCTAGCGGAGGCGGCCTCGTAGGCGGCGGCGTAGCCGCGCAGGTTCTCGAGGGCGTGGGCGACCTCGACCATCGACTGCGGGCGCGCCGACTTCTCCTTCTGCAGCATGTGCATGCACAGCGCCTCCCACTCCGGGGGCACCGACGGGTTGCGCTGCCGCGGCGGCTCGATGTCCTGGTAGAGGTGGCCGCGCAGCATCTCGCCGACCTCGCCGGGGAAGGGCAGGGTGCCGGTGAGCATCTCGTACAGCATGCAGCCCAGCGAGTAGATGTCGCTGCGGTGATCGATGGCGCCCTTGCCCTCGCACTGCTCGGGGCTCATGTACGCCGGCGTGCCGATCACGATCCCGTACTGGGTCTTCTTCACCCCCGGCGCCGGCGTGGTCAGCTTGGCGATGCCGAAGTCGAGCACCTTGACGAACAGCGGGTCGAAGGAGCGGTTGCAGAGGTAGACGTTGGCCGGCTTGAGATCGCGGTGGATGATGCCCTTGGCGTGGCTGGCGGTCAGCGCCGAGCAGATCTGCGACAGGATGTGGCTGATCTCCTCGAGCCGGAGCCCGCCCTCGCGCAGGCGCTTGTCGAGGCTCTTGCCGTCGAGGCTCTCCATCATGAGGTAGGCGCGGTCGCCGCTCTCGAGGTGGAGGGTCCCGAAGTCGATGATGACGATGATGTTGGGGTGCCCGATCTCGGCGGCGGACTTGGCCTCCTGGAAGAAGCGCGCCACCTGGTCGGGGTCGCGGGCCTGGTCGTCGTGGAGCACCTTCACTGCGACGTCGCGCTCGATGAGGGTGTGCTTGCACAGGTAGACCGTGCCGGTGCCGCCGGCCCCGAGCTCGCGTTCCACCACATAGCTGCCGATGCGCTGGCCGACGAGGTTCACGGTCCTTCGATGATAGAACACCGAACGGTTCGAAGTGCGTGCTGCGACCCGGCCTTCTGGCACCTTCGGGCGTACGTCCGATGCTCGCTCCTCACGTGGGGGTCGCTGCGCGTCGGGCGTGCGCCCGGATCTGCCTCACAAGTCCGCGTCTCGCGACCGCATTCCAACCATCCGGTGTTCTAGTAGACTCCGGCGGTCATGATCCTCGCCACCGCCCACGATCCCGGGCCCCATGGTCGCTTCGGCCGCTTCGGCGGCCAGTACGTCGCCGAGACCCTGATGCCGGCCCTGGCCGAGCTGGAGGCGGCGTGGCGGGCGGCCCGCGTCGACGACGGCTTCGGCGACGAGGTCGCCGCGCTCCTGCGCGACTACGTGGGGCGGCCGTCGCTCCTCTACCGCGCCGCGCGCCTGGGCGCCGCCGTGGGCGCCCGCGTCTACCTCAAGCGCGAGGACCTCAACCACACCGGCGCCCACAAGATCAACAACTGCATCGGCCAGGCGCTGCTCGCCCGCCGCATGGGCAAGCGCCGGCTGATCGCCGAGACCGGCGCCGGCCAGCACGGGGTCGCCACCGCCACCGTGGCCGCGCTGCTCGGGCTGCCGTGCGTCATCTACATGGGCGCCGAGGACGTCGCCCGCCAGTCGCTCAACGTCTTCCGCATGAAGCTCCTGGGCGCGACCGTGGTGCCGGTGGAGAGCGGCACCCGCACCCTCAAGGACGCGATGAACGAGGCGCTGCGCGACTGGGTCACCCACGTCGCCGACACGTTCTACCTGATCGGCTCGGTGGCCGGCCCGCCCCCGTACCCGTGGATGGTGCGCGAGCTACAGGCGGTGATCGGCGCCGAGGCCCGGGCCCAGCTCCTGGCCGCGGAGGGCCGGCTGCCCGACGCCGCCGTGGCCTGCGTCGGCGGCGGCTCCAACGCCGCCGGCCTGTTCGCCGGCTTCGTCGACGACGCCGCGGTCGAGCTCCACGGCGTCGAGGCCGCCGGCCACGGCGTCGCCACCGGCGAGCACGCCGCCACCCTCGGCGCCGGCCGCGAGGGCGTGCTCCACGGCTCGAAGTCCTACGTCCTCACCCACACCGACCCGGCGCGCCTGGGCCAGATCGCCGCCGCCCACTCGGTGTCGGCCGGGCTCGACTACCCCGGCGTCGGCCCCGAGCACGCCGCGTGGAAGGAGAGCGGGCGCGTCCGCTACCAGGCTCGCACCGACGACGAGGCGCTGGCGGCGCTCGGCCAGCTCGCCCGCACCGAGGGCATCCTGTGCGCGCTCGAGACCGCCCACGCCCTGGCCGCCCTGCCGTCGATCGCCGGCGAGCTCGCCGGCCGCGGCGGCGAGCCGCTGATCGTGGTCTGCCTGTCGGGCCGCGGCGACAAGGACATGAACACCGTGGCCCAGCGCCTGGGGGTGACGCTGTGACCGCCGTCGCGCCGGCGCCGACCGCGCCCCGGCTGCGCGCCGGCCTCGCCGCCTGCCGGGCCGAGGGCCGGGCCGCGCTCGTCGTCTACCTCACCGCCGGCGATCCCGGCGGCGACGTGGCCGAGACCGCGGCGATCGTGCGCGCCGCCGCCGCCGCCGGCGCCGACGTCGTCGAGCTCGGCGTGCCGTTCTCGGACCCGAGCGCCGACGGCGCCGCGATCCAGGCGGCCATGGAGCGGGCGCTGGCCGCCGGCGCCGGCCTCCACCACGCCCTCGACGCGGTGGCGGCGGTGCGCGCCGCGGGCTGCGAGGTGCCGGTGGTGCTGTTCGGCTACTACAACCCGCCGTTCGTCATGGGGGTGGAGGCGTTCGCCGCCCGCTGCGCCGCGGTCGGCGTCGACGCCGTGCTCACCGTCGACCTGCCCATCGACGAGCTCGACGAGCTGCGCCTGCCCCTGGCCGCCCACGGCGTCGGCGTGATCCCGCTGGTGGCGCCGACCTCGACCGCCGCGCGCATCGCGCGGGTGCGCGCGGTCGATCCGCCCTTCGTCTACTACATCTCGCTCACCGGCGTGACCGGCGCCGCCCTCGACGGCGCCCGCCTCGCCCCCGAGCGGGTGCGCGAGATCCGCGACGCCACCGGGGCCCCGGTCGCCGTCGGCTTCGGCATCAAGACCCCGGCCGACGCCGCCGCGGTCGGCGCCCTCGCCGACGGGGTGGTGGTGGGCTCGGCCATCGTCGCCCGCGTCGGCCAGGCCCCGCCCGGCGGCGCCGCCGCCGCGGTCGCGACGCTGGTGTCCGAGCTGCGGGCGGCGCTCGCCCCGCGCTGACCGCGGCGGCGGCGCGGCTCAGCGCGTGTGAAGGAACCACACGCTCGGGTCGATCGGTCGGTCCCGGCGAGGACGCCGGTGCCGACCCGAGTCAGAAGAACTCGGCACCGCTTCGCTCGCCTCAGAGCCTGTCATCGAATCGATGCCAGGCTCTCCTTCGATCGATCGACCTCGCCCGCTGACGGGCTCGTCCGATCTCCTCCGGACCAGAGCCGCCTCGCTGCGCTCGGCTCAGCGATCCCAGCGGGTGCGGACCGCGGCGATGAGCGCGCGCAGCTCCTCGTCCTCGACCGCGTCGGCCTCGGCGGCGATGGTTTGCGCTCGCTCGGGGCCGGCCGGGGTCGGGCGTCGCGGCGCCGGCCGCTGTCGCCGCCGCATCCACGCCCGGAGCTGGGCCACCGGATCGTCGGCCGCGACCAGCCGCCCGCCGCCGAAGTGCAGGCGCAGATCGGTGACCAAGGGCGGATCGCCGAGGCCGGCGTTGATGTCGGCCACGAGCCGGTCCTTCATCGCCCGCAGCTCCTGCATCCACGGCGAGGTCTTGACCCACACCGAGAGCACGCCGCGGTGCAGGCCGTCGGGCGCGGTGACCCGGGCCACCGTCGGCCCGACCAGGTGGTGCCACTCGAGCAGCACGCGCTGCGCGCGCATGACCGGGCCCAGGCCGTGGACCTCGGCCAGGGCCGGCAGGAGCTCGGCGAGCCCTCGCGCCTCACCCTCGTGGCGCTCGTAGCGATCGCGCGCCATGGCGGCGGCCGGGACGCGGCGCTAGTGCGCGACCAGGCGCCGCACCAGCTCGCGCAGGCGCCGCGAGCCGTCGCTGTCGCGGTAGAGGAACTTGAGGCCGGTGCCGCCCGACGGCACGTGGTAGCTGACGCGGCCCTGGATCGTCATCGGCGCCACCGAGCCCGGCGGCGCGATCTCGACCAGCACGTCCTGGCCCATGGGCAGGGGCTGGTCGGTGGTGAGCATGCCGCCGCCGGCGCTGATCTCGCACAGCGTGCTGTCGATGAGCTCCGGGTTCTGCCCGACGCGGTAGCGCACGTTGACGGTGACCGGGAAGCGATCGTGGCGGCGGCGCGGCGGATCGGCGCGCTTGCCCGACAGCGCGTCGGTGACGAACTCGCGCTTGTGCGACTCGGCCTCGGCGAAGCGGACCGTGGCCCCGGCCCGCACCCGCAGGCGGGGCAGGGCGGGGCGCCAGGCGTCGACCGCGCCGCGGATGAGCACCTTGTTGGGCAGCCCGGGCGAGGCGATCTCCACCACCACGTCGTCGCCCGCCGTCAACGGCTC
Organism: uncultured delta proteobacterium; assembly: GCA_900696455.1. GTDB lineage: Bacteria > Myxococcota_A > Polyangia > Haliangiales > Haliangiaceae > UBA2376. The sequence goes on along the minus strand of CAADGB010000486.1, from coordinate 18,482 downwards.
GGTGGTCGGCACGAAGATCGCCCCGCCGGTCCCACCCTCCGTGAGGCACGTCTGCCACTCGTCGTGGCTCTTGATGCGCAACCTCAAGATCTTCATGCGAGGGCCGACCGTACCACGCCCGGCGGGCGTCCGAAATCACCCCTTTGCGCGTAGCCGCCAGACCATCCGCATGGCCTCGGCCACGATGCCGCGGGACATCTTGGACTGCCCGACCCGGCGGTCGACGAAGATGATGGGGGTCTCCACGACCCGCAGCCCGGCACGGAGCGCGCGGTACTTCATCTCGATCTGGAAGCCGTAGCCGTTGGACTCGACGTCGTCGAGCGAGATCGCCTCGAGCGCGCTGCGCCGCCAGCACACGAAGCCCGCGGTCATGTCGCGGACCTTCACGCCGAGGACGGTGCGGGCGTAGAAGCTGCCGCCGCGCGAGATGAGCTTGCGGCCCAGGCCCCAGTTGCGGGTGCCGCCGCCGGCGACGTTGCGCGAGCCCACCACCACGTCGGCCTCGGCCGCCAGCTCGATCAGGCGGGGCAGGTAGGTCGGATCGTGGCTGAAGTCGGCGTCCATCTCGATGAAGAGGTCGTAGGGGCGGGCCAGCCCCCAGGCGAAGCCGGCGAGGTAGGCCTTGCCCAGGCCCTGCTTGCCGGGGCGGTGCAGGACGTGGAGCCGGGGATCGGCGGCGGCGAGGCGGTCGAGGATCGGGCCGGTGCCGTCCGGCGAGTTGTCGTCGACGAACAGGATGCTGGCGTCGGGGACCGGCGTGAGGAAGTGGCGGGCGACCTCCTCGACGTTCTCGCGCTCGTTGTAGGTGGGCACGATGATGAGGACGCGGGGCGGAGCCACGCGGGGACCATACCCGATCCCGTCGCACCCGGGCCGGCGCCGGCCGCGCGCCCGCCGCTCCCCGCGCGGCCTCGCGTCGCGCGCCCGCCGAAACGGTGCTTCAATCGCGCCATGCCGGCCACGTGCTGGATCGCGGGCGTCCTCACCTCGCTCGCCGACGCGCGGATCCCGGTGACCGATCGCGGCTTCCTGTGGGGCGACCACGTCTTCGAGGTCGTCCGCGCCCGCGGCGCCGCGCTGTGCGACGGCCCCGCGCACCTCGCGCGGCTGGCGGCGTCGGCGCGCCTGGTGCGCCTGCCGGCCCCCGACCTGCCGCGGGTCGAGGCCGCGATCGCCGCGACGCTGGCGGCGGCCGGCGAGGAGGAGGCCGGCGTCCGCGTGGTGTGGACGCGCGGCGATCCGGCCCCGGCCGCCGGAGGGCCGCGCCTCGTGATCATCGTCGAGCCGCTGCCGGCGCCGCCGGCCGGGGTGCGGCTGGCGGTGGTGCGCGGCGGGCGCGGCGGCGGCCTGGTCCCGGCCGCGGCCAAGAGCGGCAACTACCTGGGCAGCGCCCTGGCGCTGGCCGCCGCCGCCGATCGCGGCGCCGACGACGCCCTCCTCGTCGACGAGCACGACCGCGCGCTCGAGACCGCGACCGCCAGCCTGTTCGTCGTGAGCGGCCAGGCGGTGGCGACCCCGACCGGCGCCCTCCTGCCCGGCGTCACCGCGGCCCGGGTGGCGACCCTGCTCGGCGCCGCCGGGTTCGCGGTGCGGGCGCGGCCGGTGTCGCTGGCCGAGGTGCGCGCCGCCGACGCGCTGTTCGTCACCAGTAGCCGGCGCGGGCCGGTCGCGGTGGTGGCGCTGGACGGCGCGACGCGCGCGCCCGGGCCGGTGACGGCGGCGGCGGTGGTGGCGTACCGGGCGTGGATCGCCACGCAGGCTCCGGGCGCCACCGGCGTGCCGGCGCCGCCCGGCGGGTTATAGTCGCGAGCGATGGCCCGCCGGGACGCCCGGACCCTCCGCGACGCCGCCAGCGCGGCCGCTGCCGAGGGCAAGCACCGCAAGGCGCTCGAGTGCTACCTCGAGCTCGAGCGCCTCGAGCCCGCCGATCCGAGCTGGCCCAAGCGCGCGGCCGAGACCTACCGCCGCCTCGGCAAGAACCGCGAGGCCCTCGCCGCCTACGACCGCACGGTCGATCGGTTCGTGCAGAGCGGCTTCCTGGTCCAGGCCATCGCCGTGTGCAAGGTCATCCTCCAGCTCGATCCCCAGCACGAGGCGACCAAGCAGCGGCTGGCGACGATCACCCAGCAGCAGGACGCCGCCGGCACCTCGGCCGGCGCGATCGTCGCGCGCCACCGCGGGACCACCCGTCAGCCGACGCCGCGGCCGCAGCCGCGGATCCCGCGGCCGCCGCCGCCAGGGCCGGGCGGCCTGGCGCCGGAGCCGGGCCCGTCGCTCCCGCCGCCGCCGCCGACGCCGCGGGCCACGGAGCCGCCGCCGGTCCTGTCGGCCCCGGCGATCGTCGTGAGCGAGGTGCCGGCGGAGGCCCTGGTCATCGAGCCGACCTCGCTCACCGGTCCGGCGCCGCCGCCGCGCCCACCGCCGCCGCCGCCGCTCGACGACGACTTCTCGCTCGACGACGCGCTGTCGGTCGAGCGCGTCAACCTCGGCCTCGAGCCCGAGCCGCACACCGCCAAGCGCAAGCCGATCTCCGGTCCGATCCATCTCGATCCGGGCGCGCCGCTGGACAGCGTGACGCTGGCCGGGGTGTCGGGCGTGGTGCCGGCGCGCCGCGCGGATGGCGGCAGCTCGGGCATCCTGGTCATCCCCATCGACGACGAGCCGCCCGGCGAGCCCGGCGACGGCGATGGCGACGGCTTCGGTGACCGCGACGACGACGTGCTGGTGCCCTCGGTCGAGATCGAGGCGGTGACCGTGCCGCGCGAGCAGGAGGGCGACCTCGAGCTGTCGATCGAGCCGGCCGAGGAGCCGGTGGAGCTGGCGGTCGAGGACCTCGAGGATCTCGCCGAGCCTCGGCCGTACTCGGCGGCGGCCCAGCGGGCGCTCGAAGCCACGCCGCTGTTCGCCGGGCTGCCGGCGGCGGCCCTCGAGCAGCTCATCGACCACCTCGGGCTGGTCGAGCTCGAGGTCGGCGACATCCTGTTCCAGCAGGGGGACCCCGGGGACGCGCTCTACGTCGTGGCCGAGGGCGCGGTCGCGGTGATCTCCGAGGGGCCGCCGCGGCGCCAGCTCTCGACCCTCGGCCCCGGCGCGTTCTTCGGCGAGATCGCGCTGGTCACCGAGCAGCCGCGCTCGGCGACGGTGGTGGCCGAGACCCCGTGCCACCTGCTCGCCATCGACCGCGCCGCCATCCGCGCCCTGGTCGGCCAGTTCCCGGACGTCCTGCCGGTGCTCCTGCGCTTCCTGCGCGAGCGCCTGGTCGACCGCCTGGCCCAGCCCCACCCGCTGTTCGCCTCGTTCTCCGCCGCCGATCGCGAGTACCTGGTGGGGCAGTTCCGCTTCCTCGAGATCGAGGCCGGCACGCCGATCGTCCGCGAGGGCGGGCGACCGGCGGGGCTCTACGCGCTCCTGTCGGGGCGGATCGAGGTCAGCGCCGGCGGCCAGCGCCTGCGCGAGCTGGGGCCGGGCGAGCTGTTCGGCGAGCGCGCGCTCCTCACCGGCGAGCCGTCGCAGGTCTCGATCACCGCCGGCGGCCGCTGCCTGGCCCTGTGCATGCCGTCGAGCGTGTTCCGGGAGATCATCATGACCCACCCCCAGGTGCTGTCGTACGTGGGGGAGCTGGTCGACGAGCGCGAGCGCGCCGGCGCGCGCCTGCCCTGAGCCGGGCTGACCCGGGCTGACCCGGGCTGACCCGGGCTGACCCGGGCTGACCCGGGCTGACCCGGGCGGCACGAGGCCGCGCGCTACTCGACGACGATCGCGCTCGCCGGGCCGCTGCCCGGCGCCGGCGCGGACGGGCCGGCGGGCGCGGTGGTCGCGGCCTCGCGGCGGAACGGGTTCCAGCCGAAGCTGGTGGCGACGAGCGCGGCGCCGACGAGGAGGAAGATGATGCCGAGCGCGCCGTGCTGGCGGCGCGGCATCGCCAGGAGGCCACGCCGGTGCTCGGCGCGCTCCTCGTCGCTGGGGCCGGCGAAGGCCAGCCACAGGCGGTAGACGCCGAACAGGATCACCGAGGCGGCGATGAGCAGCGACAACCACTGCGGGACCATGGCGTCCACATACCACGGCCGCGCGGGCCCCGGCCTCGGCCGCCGCGATTGGTCGGGCCGTCGACACCGGCCTGGCGACGCCCCCGCACCGATCGGGGCTCAGCGTTGACATTTGGGCCGGGCTGGGCAAACGTGCGCGCCCCGGACGCTCCATGCGGCAGGTACACCATAAGTACAAGAATTCTGCGGCGTTCTACGATGTCGACGGGACCCTCATCCGGATCAACATCGTCCACGCCTTCGCGTTCTACGCCCGCCGCCAGCCGACCCTCCTGGAGTCGGCCCGGCGGCCCCTCGCCACCGCCGCGTCGGTCCCGGTGTTCTGGGCCGCCGACAAGATCTCGCGCAAGTGGTTCAACGAGATCTTCTACCGCGGCTACCAGGGCGCGTCCGAGGACCGCCTCGTGCTGCTGGCCGAGGAGCTGTTCGAGGACGTCATCAAGCCCAACATCTACCCGCGCACCCGCGACCTGATCGAGGAGTCGCGGCGCGCCGGCTGCCGCCAGGTCATCGTCTCGGGCGCGCTCGACTTCACGCTGCGGCCGCTGGCGCGCTACCTCGAGGTCGACGAGCTGATCGCCAACCGGCTCGAGTTCGTCGACGGCTATGCCACCGGCAAGCTCCGCAAGCCGTTCGTGGCCGGCGCCACCAAGGCCGAGATCATGCGCGACTACGCCCGCCGCCACGATCTCGATCTGGCGGCGTCGTGGGCCTACTCCGACAGCTTCTCCGACTTCCCGATGCTGGCCGTCGTCGGTCACCCCACCGCGGTCAACCCCGACCTGCGGCTGCGCTCGATCGCCCGCAGCTACGACTGGCCGGTCCTCGACCTCGATCACGCCGCCTCCTGACGCCCCCCGAGGAAGCCATGCGCGCCATCCGTCCCCGCACCCGCCCGCAGAGCCGCGAGCACGTCGTCACGATCGACACCGACTCGGCCCCGCGCATCCTGTTCTCCGGCGAGAACTTCCTGCTCGAGGACCTGCCGGTCGGCACCCGCGTGATCTACCCGCGGCGGCCGCTGACCGGGGTCGCCAACCCGCGGGCGGCGATCCGCTACGCCCTCAACCACCCCGAGAACATGGAGCCGCTGCACGCGCTGCTCCGCCCCGGCATGAAGGTGACGGTCGCCATCGACGACATCTCGATGCCGCTGCCCATCATGCGCACGCCCGACGTCCGCCAGCTCGTGCTCGAGATCGTGTGCGAGATGCTGGCCGATCACGGCGTCGACGACGTCCACCTCGTCATCGCCCTCGCCCTGCACCGACGCATGACCGACGCCGAGATCCGGCGCATGGTCGGCCCCAAGATCTGGAACGAGTACTGGCCCGATCGCCTCTACAACCACGACGCCTGCGATCCCGACGGCATGGTGGTGGTGGGCAAGACCCGGCACGGCGAGCTGGTCGAGCTCAACCGCCGCGCCGCGGAGAGCGACCTCGTCATCTACGTCAACCTCAACTTCGTGCCCATGAACGGCGGGCACAAGTCGATGGGCGTCGGCCTGTGCGGCTACGAGAGCCTCAAGGCCCACCACACCCCCAAGGCCATCGTCGACGCCAACTCGTACATGAACCCGCCCGACTCGGCGATCTCCCACGCCATGAACCGGCAGGGCAAGGTGGTCGAGAGCGCGCTCAAGGTCTTCCACATCGAGACCGTCCTCAACAACCGCACCTTCGACGGCCCCCTCGACTTCCTGATGAAGAACGAGGACGACTTCACCGAGAGCGACCGGCTCAAGTTCTCGGCCATGAAGTGGGCGCTCGACAAGCTGCCGTTCGCGGCCCGCCGCGAGCTGTTCATGCGCACGCCCGCCGCCTACGAGCTCATCGCCTGCTACGCCGGGAGCTGCGAGCCGGTCCACGACAAGACCGTGGCCAAGAGCTTCGAGCAGTACGCGGTCGAGGTCGAGGGCCAGGCCGACATCCTCATCACCGGCATCCCCTACGTCTCGCCCTACAACGTCAACTCCAAGGCCCTCAACCCGCTGCTCGTGCAGGTGATGGCGCTCGGGTACTACTACCACATGTACCGCCGGCAGCCGCTCCTGCGCGACGGCGGCGTCCTCATCATCACCCACCCGTGCTCGGACAAGTTCGATCCGGTGCACCACCCCAGCTACATCGAGTTCTTCAACCGGCTCCTGCCCGAGACCCGCGACGCCTACGTCCTCGAGCAGAAGTACCAGGACGAGTTCGCGTACAACCCGAGCTACGTCGAGATGTACCGGCGGGGCAACGCCTACCACGGCGCCCACCCCTTCTACATGTGGTACTGGGGCCAGCGCGGCCGCGAGAAGGTGTCGCGGGTGATCTGCGTCGGCGCCGACAACGCCACCGCGCCCGAGCTCATGGGCTGGGAGACGGCCGACAGCCTGGCCGAGGCCATCGCGATGGCGCGGACGACGATGGGGCGCAGCGCCCAGATCACGATGCTGCACCACCCGCCGATCGTGATCACGGACGTGCTGTGATGGCCGGCGGCAACGGCGTGTCCGCGGGCAACGGCCAGGGCGAGCGGCTCGACGTCGCCGCGACCCTGCGCGGCAAGCGCATCCTGCTCATCGGCACCACCGGCTTCGTCCGCAAGGTCGCGCTGTCGATGCTCCTCGACCGCTACCCCGACGTCGGCAAGGTCTACTGCCTGGTGCGGCCGGGCGCCGGCAACACCGCCGACGAGCGCTTCTACAAGAAGGTCGCCGGCTCCGAGGCGTTCCGGCCGCTGCGCGAGAAGTACGGCGACGGCCTGACCGCGTTCCTCGAGTCGAAGATCGTCGCGATCCCGGGCGACATCGGGCGGCCGCTGTGCAACTTCACCGACGAGCAGTTCGCGACCTTCGCGGCCGAGGGCGGGCTCGACGTCATCATCAACAGCGCCGGCCTGGTGTCGTTCATGCCGTCGCTGGAGAGCGCGCTGCGCATCAACGCCATGGGCGCCAAGCACGTGCTCGACGCCGCCCGCCGCGCCGGGGCCCGCCTGGTCCACGTCTCGACCTGCTACGTCGCCGGCGTGCGCGAGGGCGAGGTCTGGGAGGACGAGCCGGTGGTCGGCTACTTCCCGCGCCGGGACGAGCTGCGCGACCGCGACTTCGACGCCGTGGCCGAGATGGCCGACTGCCAGCGCATCATCGACCAGGTCCGCGAGCAGGCCAACGACCGCGCCCACATCTCCGAGTTCCGCGAGCAGGCGACCCGCTCGCTGCGCGAGCAGCGCCGTGATCCCGACGACGAGGCGGTGCTCAAGCTGGCGGTGGCGCGCGAGCGCAAGGTGTGGGTGGCGACGCGGCTGACCGAGCTCGGCATGGAGCGCGCCACCCACTGGGGCTGGACCAACACCTACACCTACACCAAGAGCCTGGGCGAGCAGGTCATCCTCGGCGACCCGTCGGTGGTGTCGACGGTGGTGCGGCCGGCGGTGGTGGAGAGCGCGGTGAGCTACCCGTTCCCGGGCTGGAACGAGGGCTTCAACACCACCGCGCCCCTGGTCTACCTGGTGCTCAAGGGGCACCGCTCGATCGTCGCCGGCGAGGACACGGCGATGGACGTGATCCCGGTCGACTTCATCGCCGCCGGCATGCTGCTGGCCACCGCCGCCGTCCTCGACGGCAGTCACGAGCCGGTCTACCAGCTCGGCTCGAGCGACTCCAACCGGGTCACCGCCCGGCGCCTGACCGAGCTGACCGGCCTGGCGGTGCGCCGCCTGCACCGGGACAAGGCGGCGCGCGGCGAGGACCGCTGGCGCTCGAAGCTCAAGGCCCGGCTCGAGGGCCGCGCCGTCACCTACGCGCAGTTCGATCGCTGGTCGTCGCCCCTGCTCAAGCGCGTCGCCGATGGCCTCATCAAGACGATCGACGAGCGGCTGCCGCGCTGGGGCGCGCCCCGGCTCGAGGCCGCCGCGGCGCGGGCCCGGGACGAGCTGCGCCGGGTCAGCCAGTTCAGCGAGCAGGTGATCGGCCTGATGGACATGTTCCGGCCGTTCAACCACGACTTCGAGATCCGCTTCCGCTGCGACAACATCCGCGCGCTGTGGGCGCGGGTGACGCCGGCCGACCAGGAGCGGCTCCTGTGGGCGCCCCACGCCATCGACTGGCGCGAGTACTGGATCGGCACCCACTTCACCGGGCTCCAGCAGTGGGTGTTCCCCACCCTCGACGACGAGTTCGGGCCCAAGCCGCGCTCGGTCTACACCTACAAGGACCTGCTCGAGCTGTGGGACGCCACCACCAAGCTGCACAAGAACCGGGTGGCCCTGCGCCTGCGGCCGCGGCTGCGCGCCGGCGAGGATCCGCGCGACGTCGTGCCGGTGGTCTACACCTACGGCAAGCTGGCCGAGCTCGCGCTCGTCGGCGCCGGTCAGCTCCGCCAGCGCGGCGCCGCCGGCGCCCGGGTCATGCTGATGAGCGAGAACCGCCCGGAGTGGGGCCTCGCCTACTTCGCCGTGCTCAAGACCGGCGGCACGGTGGTCCCGCTCGACAAGGAGCTGTCGGCGGCCGAGGTCGCCAACCTGGCCCGGGTCAGCGCGCCGCGCGCGCTGTGCGTCTCGCGCCGGGTCGCCGAGCGGCTGTGCGCGGACCTCGGGCTCGCCCTGCCGGTGCCCGCCGCCGGCCGCGGGCCGCGGCCGGCCCGCGACGAGGCCGAGACCTCGGCCGCCCACGGCGCGCTGGCGCGCTGGCTGGGCGAGCAGGGCGCCGCCCTCGACGTGCTGTCGTTCGACGAGCTCTTCACCGAGCCCGAGGTGTCGCCGGGCGCGGTCGCGCCGGGGATCAAGAGCGACAGCGTCGCCTCGCTCATCTTCACCTCGGGCACCACCGGGCAGCCCAAGGGCGTGATGCTCTCGCACAAGAACTTCACGGCCATGACCGCCAAGCTGGCCGGGGCCTTCAGCCTCTACAAGCACGACGTCCTGCTCAGCGTCCTGCCGCTCCACCACACCTTCGAGTTCTCGGCCGGGTTCCTGATGCCGCTGATGCACGGCGCCTCGATCACCTACCTCGAGGAGATCGACGCCGACAGCCTGGGCGAGGCCCTGGAGGAGGCCGGGATCACGGGCATGGTCGGGGTGCCGGCGCTGTGGCAGCTCCTCGAGCGCAAGATCTACAAGAACGTCTCCGACAAGGGGCTCCTGGTCGAGCGCGCCTTCGACAGCGTCGTCGACCTCAACCGCAGCGTCCGCGACAAGCTCGGCGTCGGCTTCGGCCGGGTCGCGTTCTGGCCGGTGCACAAGAAGCTGGGCGGGCGCATGCGCCTGCTCATCAGCGGCGGCTCGGCCCTGCCCGCCGACACGATGAAGGCCTTCCAGGGGCTCGGCTTCAACCTGTACGAGGGCTACGGCATGACCGAGGCGGCGCCGGTCATCACCGTGACCCGGCCGGGCGAGAAGGTCATCCCGGGCTCGGTGGGCAAGCCGCTCACCGGCATCGACGTCCGCATCGACCGCCCCGACGCCAGCGGCGTGGGCGAGGTGTGCGCCAAGGGCCCCAACGTCATGGTCGGCTACTTCGAGAACCCGGAGGCGACCGGCGAGACCATCGTCGACGGCTGGCTGCACACCGGCGACCTCGGCCGCCTCGACGCCGACGGCAACCTCTACATCGTCGGCCGCAAGAAGGAGATGATCCTCGGCCCGTCGGGGGAGAACGTCTACCCCGACGAGCTCGAGACGATCTACGGCGACTCGCCCTACGTCAAGGAGCTGTCGGTGGTCGGGCTGCCGTCGCCCGAGCACGGCAGCGCCGCCGAGACCGTGGCCGCCCTGGTCGTGCCCGACTACGAGCACGAGGGCAAGGACCGGGAGGCGGTGCGCGAGGAGGTCCGTGCCCACCTGCGCGAGGTCAGCAAGCAGCTCCCCCTCTACAAGCGGCTCAAGGTCGTCCACCTCTGGGACCTCGAGCTGCCGCGGACCTCGACCCGCAAGGTCAAGCGCCGCGAGGTCATCAAGGAGCTCGTGCGCCTGGAGAAGGCGGTCAAGAGCGGCGCCGACCTCAAGAAGCTGGCGGCCGGCGGCGGCGCGGCCGACGGCGCGCCCGGCGCCGCCGACTGGGTGCGCGACGTCATCGCCCAGGTCGCGCAGAAGAAGCGGACCGAGGTCGCGGCCGACACCCGGCTCGAGGCCCTGGGCTTCGACTCGCTCATGTTCACCGAGCTGGGCGTGGCGATCGAGGGCGCGGGCGTGACCTTGCCCGACCCCTCGGAGCTGACCGGGCTCGAGACCGTGGCCGACGTCGAGGCGCTGGTGGCGCGGCTGGGCGGCAAGGCGGCCAGCGCCGCCCGCGCCCGCAAGGCCGCCGGCAAGGAGCGACCGCTGGCGGCGCAGGCCGACGACGACGCCGACGAGATCGTGGTGCCGCGGCCGGTGGTCGAGGTCGGGCGCCGCCTCCTGCGCACGGGGATGCGCGCCCTCTACGACCGCTACCTCGACACCCGGGTCACCGGCCGCGCCTACGTGCCGCCGTTCGGCGGCTACATCATCGCCGCCAACCACGCCAGCCACCTCGACATGGGGCTGTGCAAGCACGCCCTGGGCGAGCAGGGCGACGCGGTGGTGGCGCTGGCGGCCAAGGACTACTTCTTCGACGATCCGGTGCGCAAGGCGTACTTCGAGAACTTCACCAACCTGGTGCCGATGGAGCGCTACGGCTCGCTGCGCGAGTCGCTGCGGCTGGCGGCCGAGGTGATCCGCGACGGCTACGTCCTGCTGATCTTCCCCGAGGGCACGCGCTCGGAGCGCGGGGTGATGGCCGACTTCAAGCCGTCGCTCGGCTACCTGGCGCTGACCAACCGCTGCGGCATCCTGCCCATGTACCTGGCCGGCACCCACGACGCGATGGCCAAGGGCGACCTGCTGCCGACGGCGGGCGCCGAGGTCGCGGCCCACATCGGGCCCTTCCTCACCCCCGAGGCGGTGGCGGCGCTGGCCGCCGGCAAGAGCAAGGCCGAGGCCTACCGCGCGATCAGCCAGCACGTCGAGGGCGTGATCCGGCGGCTGGCCCCGCGCAGCCACGCCTGGACCCTGGGCGAGGCGGGGACCACGCCGCTGGCCCGGTGGCAGGAGGCGCAGGGGGCGCCGGCGGCGCCGGCCGCCGCCGATGGGCGCCGGCGCGACGGCAGCGAGGCCGACGACGACCGCGGCGACGCGGTGGAGGCGCGGCCATGAGCGCGACCATGAGCGCGACCGCGCCCCCGGGCGGAGCCGGGCCCACCGACGCGTCCGCCCCCCGGACGGTCGTGGTGACCGGGGCCACCGGCTTCCTCGGCGAGCACCTGTGCGCCGCGCTGCGCGCCCGCGGCCACACCGTGCGCGCCCTGGCCCGCACCCGCAACGATCACCTGGCCGAGCTCGGCTGCGAGCTCCACCGCGGCGACGTGCTGGCGGCGACCGATCTCGACCGGGCGCTGCCCGGGGCGGCCGCGGTCTTCCACCTCGCCGGCATGGTGTCGCGCGATCCCGCCGACGTCTCGCGGATGATGCGCCTGCACGTCGAGGGCACCCGGGCGGTGCTCGAGGCCATGGCCCGCCACCAGGTGCCGCGCCTGATCCTGGCCTCGACCTCGGGCACGATCGCGGTCAGCAAGGACGAGCAGATCCTCGACGAGCGCAGCCGCACCAGCGAGGAGCTGGTGGCGGGGTGGCCGTACTACACCTCCAAGATCTACCAGGAGCGCCTGGCCTTCGATCTGGGCGCCACCCTGGGCCGCGAGGTGGTGGCGGTGAACCCGAGCCTGCTCCTCGGCCCGGGCGATCGGCGGCTGTCGTCGACCGGCGACGTCGTGCGCTTCCTGCGCGGACAGATCCCGACGGTGCCGCCCGGCGGCATCAACTTCGTCGACGCCCGCGACGTGGCCGCCGCCACCGCCGCCGCCCTCGACGCCGGCCGCCCCGGCGAGCGCTACCTGATGGGCGGCCCCAACTGGACGATGAAGGAGTTCTTCGCCCGCCTGGGCCGGGTGGCGCGGGTGCGCGGCCCGTGGCTCGCGCTGCCGGCGCGGCTCGGGCGCTGGGGGGCGCAGGCGCTCGAGGAGGTCTACCGCTGGCGCGGCAAGGAGCCGCCCGTCGACCGCATCTCGGGCGAGATGAGCGAGCACTTCTGGTGGTTCGACTCGGCGCGGGCCGCGCGCGAGCTCGGCTTCGAGGCCCGCGACCCCATGCTCACGCTGCACGACACCGTCCGCTACCTGCGCCAGGATCTCGGCAGCGATCTGTGATGGGCCGTCCGCCGCCGGTCCGACCGAGGCTCGCGCGCGGCACGAGCGAAGCGGCCGCCGGCCGGCTCGATCGGCCGGGCCACCTGGCTCGTACCTGCCGGCGTGAGCGCCCGTAACCCCGACCTGGCCGCCGGCGTACCAGCAGCCATGGCGTCCGATGCGGAGCCCTGGCCCGAACCCGACGCGGGCGTGGACGCGGCGGGGGACGCGGGCGGTCTCCCCGCGGGCGGTTTCCATGACAGCCCCGACCCCGCCGCGTATGCTCCCGACATGGTCGAACCGGGCCAGGTCCTGGGCGGGAAGTTCCGCATCGAGCGCGTGCTCGGGCAGGGCGGCATGGGCGTGGTGGTGGCGGCGCAGCACCTCCAGCTCCAGCAGCTCGTCGCGCTCAAGTTCCTCCTGCCCGAGGCGATGCGCGATCAGGCCACGGTCGAGCGCTTCCTGCGCGAGGCCCGGGCCTCGGTCCGGCTCAAGAGCGAGCACGTCGGCCGGGTGATCGACGTCGGCACCCTCGACACCGGCTCGCCCTACATCGTCATGGAGTACCTGGACGGCCAGGACCTCGAGGTCTTCCGCCGCCAGCACGGCCGCCTGCCGGTGGCCCAGGCGGTCGACTTCGTGCTCCAGGCGTGCGAGGCGGTGGCCGAGGCCCACTCGATCGGGATCATCCACCGCGATCTCAAGCCGGCCAACCTGTTCCTCACCGTGCGCGCCGACGGCACGCCGACCGTGAAGGTCCTCGACTTCGGCATCGCCAAGGCGACCCAGGACGCCCAGGACTTCTCGCTGACCCGGACCGCGACGATCATGGGCTCGCCCGGGTACATGTCGCCCGAGCAGCTCCGCTCGGCGCGCGACGTCGACGCCCGCACCGACGTGTGGGCGATGGGCGTCATCCTGTTCGAGCTGGTCGGCGGCAAGGCGCCGTTCGCCGCCGAGTCGATCACCGAGCTCACGCTCAAGGTGGCGATGGATCCCACGCCGCCGCTCGAGATCGCGACCCCGCCCGGCTTCGAGGCGGTGGTGCGCCGCTGCCTGGAGAAGGACGCGGGGGCGCGCTACGGCTCGATCGCCGAGCTGGCCGCCGAGCTGGCGCCGTTCGGCCCGCCGTCGGCCCACGAGCTGGCGCGCCGGATCGCGCGGGTCCAGGCCGGGCTGTCGACGAGCGCGCGCCGGGCGAGCTCGGTGGCGATGGCCGAGCACAGCACGCAGCTCCAGGCCGCCGCCACCCAGACCCGACCGTCCGGGGTGAACGAGGTCGACCCCACGACGCTGTCGGGCCTGACCGGCGCCGCGTCCGGGGTGGCCGCGCCGCCCCGGCGCCGGCTCGGGCTGTGGGTGGGCGTCGCCGCGGTGGTGGTGGCGACGGTGGCGGGGATCGCGATCATGAGCGGCGGCGGGACGTCGCGCGCGGCCGGCGGCGGCGCGAGCGGCGGCGAGGCGGCGACGGGCGCGGCCAGCGCGACGGGAGCCGCGGCGGGGACGGGCTCGGCGGCGGAGCTGGGATCGGGCTCGGCGGCGGGGACGGCGGCGGATCCGGGCGCGGGGACGGCCGCGGATCCGGGCGCGGGGACGGCCGCGGATCCGGGGACGGCGGCGGGGGCGGCCGCGGATGCGGGCGCGGGGACGGCGGGGACCGGCGCGGGGACGGGGACCGGCGCGGGGACGGCGGTGATCGCCGAGGACGGCCAGGGCAGCGGCTCGGCGCGCGGGTCGGGCCGGGGCTCGGGGCGGGGCAGCGATCGCGGGTCGGGCCGGGGCTCGGGACGAGGCAGCGACCGCGGCTCGGGCGCCGGCACCGCGGCCTCGACCGGCTCGGGCTCGGGCTCGGCGGACTTCGGCGACTCGCGCTTCTGATACGCTCCCAGACCATGGCGGCAACGGCACGGCTCGTCCCCCGGTTGGTCGTGGTGCTCGCGGTCGTCGTCGGGGGCACCGGCGGCGTCGGGACGGTCGCGGCCCAGCCCGACCCGCAGAAGAAGGCGGCGGCCGAGGCCGCGTTCCGGCAGGGCAAGGAGCTCATCGACACCGACGTGCCCGCCGCCTGCGCCGCGTTCAAGCAGAGCATGGCGCTCGACCCGCAGTTCGGCACCCAGTACAACCTCGCGCTCTGCTACGACAAGCTCGGCCGCCTGGCCTCGGCCTGGGGCGAGCTGACCGAGCTGGCGGCCCGGGACACCAACCCGGCGCGGCGCGCCGACGCCGAGAAGCGGGCCCGCGCGCTCGAGCCGCGCCTGGTCCGCCTGCTGATCGTGGTCAAGGAGCGCCACCCCGGGCTCAAGCTCCTGCGCGACGACAGCGACGTCACCGCGTTCATGGGCGTCGCGACCCCGGTCGACCCCGGCAAGTCGGTGCTGGCGGCGTCGGCGCCCGGCTTCCGGCCGTGGTCCCTCGAGGTCACCCTCGCCGGCGAGGGCACGGTCGTCACCGTCGACGTGCCGGCGCTGGAGCCGGCGCCCGCGCCGCCCCCCGGCGACGGCGATGGCGGTGGCCGCGACGTCTTCCGCACCCCGGTCCCGGCGCCACCGCCGGTCGATCGCGGCCCGGCGCGCCGCCGTCTGGGGCTCATCGTCGGGGGCAGCGGCGCGGTCGTCCTCGGCGTGGGCGCGGTGTTCGGCGTCATGGCCGGCGGCGCCTTCGACGAGGCCCGCGAGCTGTGCGGCGGCGACGTCGAGGACTGCCGCGGCGACACCGCGGCCGCGGCCGACAAGGTCGACCGCGCGCGCGGCAGCGCGCTCGTCGCCAACGTGGCGGTCGGCGTCGGCGCCGCCGCCGTCATCACCGGCGCCGTGCTCTACCTGACGGCGCCGTCGTCGCCCCGGGCGGTCGGCCCCGGGCGCGCCACCCGGCTCGAGCCGGTGCTGGGCCCCGGCCAGGCCGGCCTCGTCGTGCGCGGCCGCTTCTGATCGTCCGGGCCCGGGCGCTGGCCGCGGCGGCGGATCTGTCGTAAGGCAGGGCGATGGCGATCAACCTGTCGGTCAACCTCAACAAGGTGGCGCTGCTCCGCAACTCGCGGGGCGCGAACAACCCGTCGCCGCGGGTGGCCGCCCACGCCTGCATCGACGCCGGCGCCAGCGGCCTGACGTTGCACTGGCGCGCCGACAACCGCCACACCCGCGAGGGCGACGTCCGCGATCTGCGCGCGATCGCCGCCGAGCGCGGCGTCGAGTTCAACCTCGAGGGCGACGAGCGTCCCGAGCTGTCGGCGCTGGCCGCCGAGCTCCGGGTCGACCAGTTCACGCTGGTGCCGGTGCGGCCCGGCGAGATCACGAGCGATCACGGCTGGGAGCTGCCGGCCCAGACCGAGCAGATCCGGCGCGTCCTGGCCCCGCTGGCCGAGCGCGGCGTGCGGACGGCGATCTTCATGGACCCGGTGCCGGAGGCCATGGCGCGGGCCGCGGCCACCGGCGCCCACCGGGTGGAGCTCTACACCGAGCCCTACGCCGCGGCGTGGACGACGCCGCGCCGGCACGACGAGCTCGAGCGGTTCAAGGCGTGCGCCCGCGCCCTCGCCGCCGCCGGCCTCGGCGTCAACGCCGGCCACGATCTCAACCTCGACAACCTGCCGGTCCTCGCCCGCGAGGTGCCGGAGCTGCTCGAGGTGTCGATCGGCCACGCGCTCCTCGCCGACGCGCTCTACCTGGGGCTGGTGCCGACGGTCCAGGCCTACGTGCGGGCGTGCCGCGGCGAGGAGACGGCGGCGCCGGTGACCCGGTGAGCGGTCGCGCGGCGGTGGCGGTCGCGGCGGCCACCGCGCTCGCGGGCGCGGCCGGCGTCGGGCTCGGCGGCTGCCGGGGCGGCGCGGCGGCGACCACGCCGGCGGCCCGCTGCCCGACGGCGCCGGTGCGGGTGACCGCCCAGCGCGAGCTCGATCGCCTGCGCGGCTGTTCGCGGCTGGCCGGCCTCGAGCTGCGGGGCGCGGTCCCGTTCGAGCTGGCGCCGCTGGCCGGGCTGACCGGGATCGACGGCGACCTCGTCGTGCGCTCGACGTTCGCGCTGTCGGGGCTGCGGCTGCCGGCGCTGACCGAGGTCGGCGGCGAGCTCGCCGTCGTCGGCAACCTCGCGCTGGGCGGCGTCTACCTGCCGGCGCTGGCGCGGGCGGGAGCCATCGTCATCGCCGACGATCCGGTCCTGACCGAGCTCATGCTGCCGGCGCTCGTCGCCGTGGGCCGCCTCCACGTGGCCCGCGTCGCCTCGCTCGAGCTGGTCGACGTCGGCGCCCTGCCGGCGGTCGCCGACCTCCAGGTCGAGCGCGCGCCGCGCCTCACCGCCTGGTACGGGCCGACCGAGGAGCAGGTGCTGTCGCAGCCTTGACTACATCGCGATCCCGGCCACGTCGTCGGAGGCAGGGTGAGCGAGCGTCGAGAAGCGGTCAGGCCACATGATAGTGTCGACGCGATGCTGCGCGTCGTCCTCCTCGTCCTCGGCGTCTCCCTCGTCACCGCGTGCGCCTCCAGCAAGCCGGGAGGGAGCTGCGATCCCGGCGAGGAGACCTGCGTCTGCACCGGGCCGGGGACGTGCCCGGCCGGCTTCGTCTGCGACGACGGCACCAGCACCTGCGTCGCCGACGTCGACGGCGGCGGGGTCGACGCCACCGACGCCCCGACCGACGCGATGCTCAAGGGCTTCGGCGAGCCCTGCCTCGACAAGGCCGAGTGCCAGTCGAACATCTGCATCTTCGTCGGCACCGGCGGTCGCTGCACCGACCTGTGCGCGGGCGGGAGCTGTCCGGCCGACTGGGGCTGCTTCGGCGTCGTCGACATCATCGAGCCGGGCTCGGTCCACGACGTCTGCGTGCCGGTGATCGATCAGCTCTGCAGCGCCTGCACCGGCGACCCCGAGTGCACGCAGGTCGGGCAGGATCGCTGCCTCACGTACCCCGACGGCAAGCGCTTCTGCGGCCGCGACTGCCGCAACGTCGCGTGCCCGGGCGGCTACACCTGCGAGGACATGTCGGCGGGCGGCACGGTGATCCGCCAGTGCGTGCCCCAGAGCGGCGCCTGCGACTGCGACGCCACCAGCACCGGCACCACCGAGGCGTGCACGATCATGACGCCGTTCTCGACCACCTGCGCCGGTAGCCGCACCTGCCAGGGCGCGACCGGCTGGGGCGCCTGCGCGCCGCCCTCGACGACCGACGAGCCCGACGGCAACTACCAGGACGCCAACTGCGACGGCATCGACGGCGACGTCACCCGCGGCATCTTCGTCGCCGGCGGCGGCGCCAACACCGCGACCTGCGGCCTCACCGCCCAGACGCCGTGCCAGACCATCAGCCACGGCATCGTGCGCGCGGCCCAGGCGGCGCGCACCGAGGTCTTCGTCCAGACCGGCACCTACAACGAGGTGGTCGTGCTGCTCAACGGCATCGACGTGTGGGGCGGCTACAGCTTCTCGTGGCAGCGCGGACCGTACTCCAACCCGGCCCACCGCGTGACCATCACCGGCGGGCTCGACAGCGGCACCGGCGGCGCGAGCGAGTACCTGACGGTCCGCGCCCACAACCTGATCGTGCCGGTCACGATCGGCGACGTCGTGCTCAACGGGCCCAACGCCAGCGGCACGGTCGACGGCAACGGCCGGAGCTCGTACGTGGTCCACGTCAACCAGGCGACGGTCCGCCTCGAGCGCGTCCAGCTCGTGGCCGGCAGCGGCGCGGCCGGCGCCGCCGGCGACAACGGCCTCGACGCCGCGACCGTGACCGCGCAGAGCCACATGCACGGCACGGTCGGCGGCGACGGCGACGAGTACGTGACCACCTGCGACGACTCGACCCGCGGCGGCGGCGGCGCCCGCGGCACCAACACCTGCCGCGCCAGCCCGTCGAGCCGCGACATGGACGGCGGGGCCGGCGGCCGCGGCGGCACGATGGACACCAACTGCAACATCCTCAACCTCAACTACAACGCGCGGGGCGGCGACGCCGGCAGCCACGCCGACTACCGCAACGGCAGCTTCGGCCAGGGCGGCGGCGGCGGCTCGGGCGGCGAGTCGTGCGGCGCCACCGGCAACGGCGGTCCGGGCGAGGTCACCAACGGCGCCGGCGGCACCCGCCAGTCGGGCGGCACGATCGCGACCGGGTACTGGTACGGGCGCCCCGGCAACCCCGGCGGCACCGGCGAGAACGGCGGCGGCGGCGGCGGCGGCGGCGGCGCGGGCGGGTGCGACCAGGGCACCGACTCCTACGGCGGCGGCGGCGGCGGCGGCGGCGCGGGCGGCTGCG
>CAADGB010000485.1 GCA_900696455.1 uncultured delta proteobacterium | reverse complement strand
GCCTGAGCCGCCCGAGCGCCAGCGAGGGCGTGTCGAAGGCCGACAAGCCGCGGCTGCTTCCCGTTCGGTTCCCGCGAGCTCCGACCGCGGTCGGTGAAGAGCTCAGGACGAGCGGGAACAGGGGTCCGTTCGTCCCGCGCTCAATCACCGGCGCTCGAGCACGGGTGCGCTGGGTGGCGGCTACGGTCCGGCGTCGCGCCGGAGCATGGGGTCCTCGAACGGCACGAGGTAGCGGCCGAGGCCCCTCGGGTTCACCGGCGGCTGGCGGATGCGCTGCCACTCGAGGCTCCGCCGCGGCACCCAGGCGCAGCGGAAGCCTGTGTTGGCGGCGCCAATGTCCCCACCTGACGACGAGAGATTCGCGCCGCTGTGGTGGGTGCGGAAGCCTCCCCCTGGCGTGCTGAAGAAGATGTACTCCTCGAGCGCCTCATCCACGTTGATGAAGTCGACGTCGGAGTACGCCAGCTCCTCGACGTTGCCGACGAGATCGAGCACCCCGTAGGGGCTCGCCCCCGCGGGCCGGGAGCCGACCGGCCAGGTCGAACGCCGACCGCATCCCTCGCCGGCGGGGCGGTTCGAGTGCGCGAGGATGGCGAGACGGCAGTCGGGTGCGCGATCGCCCCAGGGGTAGCGGCGTCGATCCTCGGTGCCGCGCGCCGCCTTCTGGAGCTGGTGCACCGTCGGCAGGTGCTTGCCGAGGCTGCGGCAGTAGGTCTCGGCCTGCCTGGCGGTCACGCAGTTGACCGGGTGGTCGTCGCGGTCGCGCCCCCAGTTGAGGAGCGCGGGCGGGCACGGCGAGTAGCCCGGGCCGGTGGTGGACTCGGGAGGCGTGCAGTGCCCGGCGTCGACGCAGGCGCGGTACTGGGCCACCGTGATCTCGAGGCGGTCGATGTAGAAGTCGTCGAGGAAGAAGCGACGGGCGAACGTGCAGTCCTCGTGGGGGTAGTAGCAGCCCCAGAAGAACCAGCCAGCCGGGACCAGCACGGCGCCCTCGCGCGGATCGACGTCGACGGACGGCTCGACCTCGAGCTCAGGGTCGAGCGGGGCGTCGACGGGGCTGGCCGCGTCGGCCGCTGGCGGGAGGAGAGCCTCGACCGGCGGCGCGCGGCGGTCATCGCCGCGCCCGCACGCGAGCGTCAGCACCACGACCAGCGGCGCGAGCGCGACCCTCATGGCACCCAGTACCGGTGGAGCGGCTGGCTGTCCAGCATCGACCACAGGGGCCCGGCGAGCCGGGCCGCGCGCGCAGATCCGGCGACGGTGCGGGCGCCGTCGGCGCGCTGCTGCGCATGGACGGTCGCGCCGTCGTCGAGGGACAGCTCGAGGGTCACGTCCCAGCCGTGCAGGTCCCGGAGGGTCTTGGCGCCGACGTGGGCGAGCATCGGCGCGCCGCGGGGGCGATAGCGACCGAACGCCACGCTGGTGATCGTCAGCGTGGGGCGGCGCGCGTCGGCGAGGTTGAGGTTGCCGCCGATCCGGACGGGCTGGGGGGCCTGGTGCCCCCGGTCATCCGCCGGGCCGAGCGACCGGCCCCCGGCCTTGAAGGCGAGGAACTCGTCCTTGAGCGCGGCGAGCGCGCGGCTCGCCGCCGCCGGCGCCGCGATGCTCGCGCCGGCGAGCCGGCGAAGGGCGGCCCCGAGCTCGCGGAGCTCGGCGTGGAACTCGCGCACGTCTCGGTCGATCCTCTCGCGCAGGGCCCTGGGATCTGTCGATCGCTGACCGGCCGCGGTCAGGGCACGGTCGAGCTCGCGCAGGTGATCGTGCGCGTCCCTCCCAGCCAGCGCCTCCAGCCTCGCCTCGGCCCGCGCGAACCGCGACGTCATGCTCACGATCTGCTCGATCGCCGCCGTGGTGTGGGCGCCGCCCGCGCTGCCCAGGAAGCTGCCGACCAGCTCGTTCTCGCGCACGGCCGCGTCGACGCGCCGGTCGCGGTCGCTGGCCTCGCGGGTGTCCAGGTAGGCGAAGAAGAGGTCGGTGACGAGGGCGACCAGCATCAGCTTGGGCCCGCCCGCCGCGGCGACCAGCCGGGTCTTGTTCCGCGCGACCGCGGTGCGGGCGACGTGGGCGATCCGTCGGGCCCGGGCAGGCTCCGCGCCGGCGGCCGCCGTCGCGTCGGCGCCGGCCAGGCCCTGACCGACCAGGAACTCGACGAACTCCGACGAGCCGTCATCCTTCAGGCCGCGGAGCTGCTCGCCCGCCTCGGCGCTCTGCCAGGCCACGAGCTGCTCGACGAGCGCCCCGGCGACCTGGCCGAGCTGCGCGGCGTGGCCGGCCGCGACGGCCCTCATGCGCGGCACCTGGGCCTGGTACACCGTGCCCAGGGAGCCGAGCGAGTCGGCGAGGCCGTGCAGCATCGCGCGGGCCTCGGCCGAGCCGCGGGGCGACCGATCCGGCGGCAGCGGCGTGACCAGGGGGGCGTCGCCCGGCGCGCGCGGGTCGCGCGCCGTCGCGGCCGCCGGGACACCGCGCCCGCGCAGCGGGATGCTGACGACGCGCTCGGCGCGCGCGCCCGTGCGCTCGAACAAGCGCAAGCGCAGCGTCGCCTCGACCACGCCCTCGCGGGTCGGCGTGAAGGTCACCGGGATCGAGGTCGGGCCGTGCAGCATGGGGTAGAGGAAGCCGCGGTGGCCGACCCGGAACGCCGCCCGCGCGGCCTCCGGGCCCACGATCTCCGGCTCGACCTCGGCCAGGATGTCGTCGACGCCCAGCTCGCCGCGCGGACCGATCGGCGGGTCGCCGGGGACCTCGACGTGCACCCGCGCGGGCATCGTCGGACGTCCGACGACGGACACGAGGGTGAGGTCCGCGGTCGTGACCGTGATCTGGTGGAGGATGGAGGTGGGGCCCGGCGGCGGCCCCGGCGGCCGCGGCGCGACGGTCGGGGGCGCGGCCGGCGACCGCGCCAACGCGGGCGTGGCCGACGCCGGTGGCCGGTGCGGCTCGGCCCGCAGCCGGGGGCGCTCGCTCGCACCGGAGAGCGCTCGCAGCCGAGCCTCGCGGTTCACCAGCACCACGTAGCGACCATGCCAGTCGAGGTCACCGGCTCGCAAGCGGCGGTCGACCTCATCGACGAGGTGCGACAGCGCCTCGACCTCCGCGCGCCGTCCGGAACGCGCCTGCGTCGGCTCCACCTCCACGAGGCTGATCGCGTACGCGAGGGACTCGGCGGCCTGGATCACGTGGGGGACGAGCGCGCGCGTCTCGCCGCTGGTCAGCGCGACGAGGCTCCGTCGGGTGGCGGCCACCGTTCCCCACCAGGCCTCGCCGCGCGCGCCGGCCTCGGTCGGGACGTCATCGAAGCCCGCCGGCCGCGGTCGGCTCGCATCCTCGGCGGTACGAACGTGACCTCGCTGCGCCAGGACGGCGGCGAGGCGGTCGATCGTGGCGTGCAGCGCCGTCGCCGACGCGACCGCGACCGCCGGCTCGGTCGCGAGCCGGCCGGCGGCGGGGAGCGCCCAGTCGACCCGCGTCGGATCGGGTCGGCCCGGGGTCGCCGCCAGCGCGGCGGCCGCGGCCTCGAGGTGGGTCCGGACCTCCCCGGCGCCGCGGCTGGCGCGGGCGCTCGTCGCCGGGGTCGGTGGCGCGCGGTGGACGTCTTCGTAGGCTCGCTCGGCGACGGTCGCCGCGAGCACGAGGGCCGCGTCGACCAGCGCCAGCCCGTCATCGACGACGGCTCGCGGGGAGGTCGGGCGTGCGCGCTGCGCCAGCGTCGCCGGCTCGCGCGCGGCGGGCGCCGAGGCGGCGGGCGGCCGTGTATCGACCGCGCGGATCTGCGCGGTCACGGGCAGCGGCACCCCGGCTCCATCCGGCGCGAGGACGTGGACGATCGCGTCCAGGCTCCCGGCCGCGGCCGGCTGGAGGACCAGGACCAGGACGGTCCTGGCCCCTGCGGGCAGCCGTCGCGCTCCGACGATCGACGCGGTGACGCGCGCGTCCGTGACGTACGGCTCCGCCAGCTCGAGCTCGCTCGCGCCCTCGTTGACGATCGTCACCGCGCGGGACACCGGCTGTCCGACGATCGCGTCCCCGAACGAAACCGCCGCGGGCTCGAGCGCGAGCGCGGGCGCGCGATCGACGAGCTCGTCGGCTGGAGCGGTGGACGTCCGCGGGCCGCCGCCGAGGAGCGACTCGAGGAAGCTCTGCTCGGGTCGCAGCGCCGGCGCGCCGGCACCGGGATGCGGGCCAGGTCCGGCGGCCGACGCCGACGCCGCGCGCGGTCCCGCGGAAGGTGCGCGCGTGGGAGGCAGCCGTGCGGTGAGGGTCACCTTCCCTGGCGCTGGCGATCCGGCCTCGGGGGGAGAGAGCTCGTCCTCGAGCCATGTCCGGTGTGAGCGCTCCATGCCGACGGTATCGGTCGCCGGCAGCTCGGTTGCGTGCAAACTCACAACCTGTCGAGATAACGAGGGAAGTCACGCCAGCGCGCGCCAGCTCGAGGGTCACGGCGCGCGACGGGGAGCCTCGTCACCTGGCGCCGTCAGCTCCCCGCGCCCGACGTGCCGTCGCCGCTGGCCGCTCCCAGCTCGCGGCAGCAGCAACCGCCAGACCATGACGGGCGCCGCCTCTCCGCCACGCGCAGGCCGTGCGCGCTCCCGCGATCCCGATAACCCACCGAAACCGTGCCCCGGCCTTGCCGGTTTCGTAGGCATGATTACAGAGGGATTCACGATGCGTTTCGATAACCTCACCGTCAAGGCCCAGGAGGCCCTGGCCGGCGCCCGGGACCTGGCCGTCGGCAAGCGTCACGCGGAGGTCCAGCCCGAGCACCTGCTCGGCGCGCTGCTCGCACAGGACGCCGGCCTCGTGCCGCGCGTGCTCGGCAAGCTCGGCGCCGATCCGCGGGTCGTCGCCGCCGATCTCGAGAAGGCCTACGGCAAGCTGCCCCAGGTGTCGGGCGCCGGGCTCGAGGTCGGCATCTCCCGCGCCCTGCGCGAGCTGTGGGAGCAGGCGGCCAAGGAGGCCGAGAAGCTCAAGGACGAGTTCCTCTCGACCGAGCACTTCCTGCTGGCGCTGGCCCAGGCCCGGGGCCCGGCCGGCGACGCCCTGCGCGGCCACGGCGCCAGCCCCGAGGCCATCCTCGAGGCGCTGCGCTCGGTGCGCGGCAACCAGCGCGTCACCGATCAGGATCCCGAGGCCAAGTACGAGGCGCTCGACCGCTACACCCGCGACCTGACCCGCGCCGCCCAGCAGGGCAAGCTCGACCCGGTCATCGGCCGCGACGACGAGATCCGCCGCACGATCCAGATCCTCAGCCGCCGCACCAAGAACAACCCGGTGCTCGTCGGCGAGGCCGGCGTCGGCAAGACCGCCGTGGTCGAGGGCATCGCCGGCCGCATCGCCAAGGGCGACGTCCCCGAGAGCCTGCGCGACAAGCGCCTGCTCGCCCTCGACCTCGGGGCCCTGGTCGCCGGCGCCAAGTACCGCGGCGAGTTCGAGGAGCGGCTCAAGGCCGTGCTCAAGGAGGTGGCGTCGGCCGAGGGCCAGGTCATCCTCTTCATCGACGAGCTCCACACCCTGGTCGGCGCCGGCGCCGCCGAGGGCGCCCAGGACGCCGCCAACATGCTCAAGCCGGCGCTGGCCCGCGGCGAGCTGCGCTGCATCGGCGCCACCACCCTCGACGAGTTCCGCAAGCACATCGAGAAGGACAAGGCGCTCGAGCGCCGCTTCCAGCCGGTGATGATCGAGCAGCCGTCGATCGACGACTCGATCGCGATCCTGCGCGGGCTCAAGGAGCGCTACGAGGTCCACCACGGCATCCGCATCCGCGACGCCGCGCTGATCGCCGCGGCCAAGCTCTCGCACCGCTACATCCCGGCCCGCCAGCTCCCCGACAAGGCGATCGACCTCGTCGACGAGGCGGCGTCGCGCCTCAAGATGGAGATCGAGAGCGTGCCCACGCCCATCGACAACCTCGAGCGCAAGATCGTCACGCTCGAGATCGAGAAGGCCGCGCTCGAGCGCGAGAACGACCGCCGCGCCCAGCAGCGCCTGCCCGAGGCCGAGCGCGAGATCGCCGGCCTCCGCGAGCAGGCGACGTCGATGCGCGCCCAGTGGCAGCACGAGCGCGATCTGATCGGCGGCCTGCGCCAGAAGAAGGCCGAGCTCGAGGCGGCGCGGGCCGAGGTCGAGCGCCTGACCCGGACCGGCGACTACGCCCGCGCCTCCGAGCTCCGCTTCGGCGCCATCCCCCGGCTCGAGCAGCAGATCGAGGCCGACGGCGGCCGCATCGCCGAGCTGCAGCGAGCCGGAGGCTTCCTGCGCGAGGAGGTCACCGAGGACGACATCGCCGCGGTGGTCGCCAGGTGGACCGGCATCCCGGTCGAGAAGATGCTCGAGGGCGAGACCGATCGCCTGATGAGGATGGAGGACCGCCTGCGCCTGCGCGTGATCGGCCAGGACGAGGCCGTGATCGCGGTCGCGGCCGCGGTCCGTCGCGCCCGCGCCGGCCTCCAGGATCCCAACCGCCCCATCGGCAGCTTCCTGTTCCTCGGCCCCACCGGCGTCGGCAAGACCGAGCTGGCCCGCGCCGTCGCCGAGTTCCTGTTCGACGACGAGAAGGCCATGGTCCGCATCGACATGAGCGAGTACCAGGAGAAGCACACGGTGTCGCGCCTGGTCGGCGCCCCGCCCGGCTACGTCGGCTACGACGAGGGCGGCCAGCTCACCGAGGCGGTGCGCCGCCACCCCTATTGCGTCGTCCTCCTCGACGAGATGGAGAAGGCCCACCCCGACGTGTGGAGCGTGCTCCTGCAGGTCCTCGACGACGGTCGCCTGACCGACGCCCAGGGCCGGGTCGTCGACTTCAAGAACGCGGTCATCATCATGACCAGCAACGTCGCCCCCGGCGCCCTGCGCACGACGTTCCGCCCCGAGTTCCTCAACCGGATCGACGACATCATCACCTTCGGCGCGCTGGGCAAGGAGCAGATGCCGCGCATCGTCGCCATCCAGCTCGCCCGCTACGACCGGCTCCTGGCCGAGCGCGGCCTGACCCTGACGCTGACCGATCAGGCAGTCGCGCTGGTCGCCGAGCGCGGGTACGATCCGCAGTACGGGGCGCGGCCGCTCAAGCGCGCCATCCAGAAGCTCGTGATCGATCCCCTCGCCGTCCAGCTCCTCGCCGGCGCGTTCGCGACCGGTGACCGCATCGTCGCCGACGTCACCGCCGACGGCCAGGGCCTCACCTTCCACACGCAGGAGGCGGTGGCCGCCTGATCGCGGCCGGCCGCGCACCCGCCATGAACCTCGACTTCGACCCGCACGTCGACTACTACAAGGCGCTGGGCGTCGACGCCAAGGCCTCGGCCGACGACATCAAGAAGGCGTACCGCAAGCTGGCCAAGCAGTACCACCCGGACTCGACCGGCGGCGACAAGGCCAAGGAGTCGCGGTTCAAGGAGGCCAGCGCCGCCTACGACGTCCTCGGCGACGCCAAGAAGCGCGCCCAGTACGATCAGGTCCGCGCCATGGGCGGCGCCCGCGCCCGCGGCGGCGTCCCCGGCGCCGGCGGCTTCCCCGGCGGCGGCTTCCCCGGCGCCGGCAACGGCCAGGTCTGGGACCTCGGCGATCTGTTCGCCCAGATGTTCCAGGGCGGCGGCGGCGGCGCCCGCCCCGGCGGCCGGCGCGCGGTCCGCTTCGAGCAGTTCGGCGACGACGACGACGGCTGGGTGTTCGAGAGCCGCACCGGCGGCCCGCCGCCCCGCGGCGGCGAGGTGGCGATGGAGAGCAAGGCCCGCGCCTCCGACGGCTCGTGGCTGGTGGTGAAGGGCGGCGACGTCTTCTCCGACGTCCACGTCCGCTTCCACGAGGCCATGCTCGGCACCGTGGCCGAGGTCGCCACCATCGACGGCGTGGCCTCGGTCAAGATCCCGCCGGGCACGTCGAGCGGCCGCAAGCTGCGGCTGCGCGGCAAGGGCGTGGCCCAGCCCGGCGGCCCCGGCGACCACTACGTCACCGTCCAGATCGACGTCCCCGCCAGCCTCGACGAAAAAGCCAAGAAGCTCCTCCACGACCTGACCCAGCACCTCGCCCGCGACAGCACCCGCCGCTCACGCTAAGGTGCGCCCAGGACCATGAACGAGACCTTCACCGGTGGCCAGTACCCCGTCCTCCCCCTCCGCACCGAGGTGCACCTGCCGGGCAAGGTCGCGTCGCTCGAGATCGGGCGCGAGGCGTCGATCCGCGCCGTCGAGGCCGCGGCCAAGGACGACAACCAGATCGTCGTCATCCCGCAGCGCAACCCGGCGACCCGCGACGTCAACCCCCGCGACCTGGTCGAGGTCGGCGTGCTGTCGGAGATCGTCCAGGTCATCAAGCACTCGCCCGGCCGCTTCACCGCGGTCGTCCGCTTCGGCCGCCGGGTCAAGGTCGACGGCATCGTCGCCAGCGAGCCGTTCCTCGTCGCCGCGGCCTCGCCGCTGGCGGTGACCACCACCGCCACCGCCGCCGAGCTGGCGGCCAAGGCCCGGACCGCCCGCGATCACCTCGCGATCCTCATCGCCGACGCCCACAGCGGCAAGCCCGGCGCCGGCGGCAAGGACCGGGAGGCCGGCGACAAGGAGGGCGGCGAGGGCAAGGCCCGGAGCAAGCGCAAGGACGAGCCGCGGCAGGAGACCGCGCGCGAGGCCCTGGCCGCGCTCGCCGCCGTCACCGACCCCGATCTGGTCGTCGATCACGCCGTGCCTTACGTCGACCTCGAGCGCGAGGAGCTGCTCGCGCTCCTGCTCGAGACCGATCCCGATCGCCGCCTCGACACCGTGCTCCTGCCGCTCGAGCGCAGGGCCGAGGTCCTGCGCCTCAAGGGCGAGATCGGCGCCGAGCTCGAGGGCGAGACCTCGCGCGCCCACCGCGAGTCGGTGCTGCGCGAGCGCATGCGCCAGATCCAGGAGGAGCTGGGCGAGGCCGACGACAACGCCGAGGTCGACGAGCTGCGGGCCCGGGTCGACGCCTCGAAGATGCCCGACGAGGTCCGGGCCGCGGCCCGCAAGCAGCTCGCGCGCATGGCCGGGATGGCCACCGCCTCCCCCGAGTTCTCGATCGCGCGCACCTACGTCGAGACCCTGTGCGACCTGCCGTTCGGCACCCAGACCACCGACCGGGTCGACGTCGCCGCCGCCCGCGCCATCCTCGAGGCCGAGCACGCCGGGCTCGACAAGATCAAGAAGCGCATCCTCGAGTTCATCGCGGTGCGCAAGCTGGCGCCCCAGAAGCAGGGCCCCATCCTCCTGTTCGTCGGCCCGCCCGGCGTCGGCAAGACCTCGCTCGGCCGCTCGATCGCCCACTCGCTCGAGCGCAAGTACGTGCGGATCTCGCTGGGCGGCGTCCGCGACGAGGCCGAGGTCCGCGGCCACCGCCGCACGTACATCGGCGCCCTGCCCGGCCGCATCATCGCCAGCCTCAAGAAGGCGGGCTCGATGAACCCGGTGTTCGTCCTCGACGAGATCGACAAGATGACCGCCGACATGCGCGGCGATCCGGCGGCGGCCATGCTCGAGGTCCTCGATCCCGAGCAGAACAAGGACTTCACCGATCACTACATCGAGGTCCCGGTCGACCTGTCCAAGGTGATGTTCATCGCCACCGCCAACTCGCTCGACAACATCCCGGGGCCGTTGCTCGATCGCATGGAGCTCATCGAACTGCCGGGCTACACCTCGCTCGAGAAGCTGGCCATCGCCCGCCGCCACCTGGTGCCCAAGCAGACCGCCGAGCACGGCATCGAGAAGGACCGGCTCGTCATCGACGACGAGGCCCTGGCCGAGGTCATCCACGGCTGGACCCGCGAGGCCGGTGTGCG
Organism: uncultured delta proteobacterium; assembly: GCA_900696455.1. GTDB lineage: Bacteria > Myxococcota_A > Polyangia > Haliangiales > Haliangiaceae > UBA2376. Next base: position 8,648 of record CAADGB010000485.1, on the reverse strand, counting down.
CAACCTCGAGCGCGAGATCGCGTCCCTGTGCCGGGCGGCGGCGGTCCGGCTGGCCTCGGGCGAGGCCGAGGCCGTCCACGTCACCGCCGCCGACATCCCCGAGCTCCTGGGGCCGCAGCGCTTCACCTCCGACCTCGCCGGGCGCAAGCCCGAGGTCGGCGTCATCACCGGCCTGGCCTGGACCCCGACCGGCGGCGACGTGATGTTCATCGAGACCCGCGCCTTCCAGGGCAAGGGCGACCTGCGCCTGACCGGCCAGCTCGGCGACGTCATGAAGGAGAGCGCCACCGCCGCCCACTCCTGGGTGCGGTCGAACGCGGCCCGCCTCGGCATCGAGGCCGACAAGATCGCCACCACCGATCTCCACGTCCACCTGCCCCAGGGCGCGGTCAAGAAGGACGGGCCGTCGGCCGGCGTCGCCCTGACCCTGGCCCTGGTCAGCGCCCTGTCGGGGCGGCCGGTGCGCAACGACGTCGCCATCACCGGCGAGATCGATCTCCGCGGCCGCGCCCTGCCGGTCGGTGGCATCAAGGAGAAGCTGCTCGCCGCCCACCGCGCCGGCATCAAGGTGGTGTTCGTGCCCGAGCGCAACGCCAAGGACCTCATCGACATCCCGCCCGAGGTCCGGGCCGAGCTCGACATCCGCCTCATGCAGCGCATCGACGACGCGCTGGCGGTGGCGCTCGAGCCGGCGCCCCCGGCCGGGGACGCGCCGCCCACGCCGGTGCCGCCGCCCGCCGCCGGCGGCGGCCGGGTGCCCGCCGGGCCGCTGCCGAGCTGAGGCGGGGCGCGCCCGCCTGCGCTAGGCTGGGCCCCATGTCGATGTCGATGTGGGACCGGATCCGTCGCGAGGCCCACGAGATCGTCGCCAGCGAGCCGGCGCTGGCCTCGTACGTCTACGCCTCGGTGCTCAGCCACGACAGCCTCGAGCACGTCGTCATCCACCGCGTGGCCCAGGGCGTCGACCACCCCGAGGTCCGCGCCGACCTGGTCCGCCGCACCTTCGAGCAGGCGCTGGCCGCCGAGCCGGCGCTGCGCGAGATGTTCGAGGCCGATCTGGCCGCGGTCTTCGAGCGCGATCCGGCGTCGGGGCGGGTGATCCAGGCGCTCCTCTACTTCAAGGGCTTCGCCGCGATCCAGACCCACCGCCTCGCCCACTGGCTGTGGAACCAGGGCCGCCGCGACTTCGCCTCGTACCTGCAGAGCCGGTCGTCGGCGGTCTTCGGCGTCGACCTCCACCCCGCGGCCCGCATCGGCCGCGGCCTCATGTTCGACCACGCCACCGGCATCGTCATCGGCGAGACCGCGGTGATCGACGACGACGTCTCGATCCTGCAGGGGGTGACCCTGGGCGGCACCGGCAAGGAGCACGGCGATCGCCACCCCAAGATCCGGGCCGGCGTGATGATCGGCGCCGGCGCCACGATCCTCGGCAACATCGAGATCGGCGCCGGCGCCCGGGTCGCCGCCGGCTCGGTGGTCCTGCGCCCGGTCCCGGCGGGCAAGACCGTGGCCGGCATCCCGTCGAAGATCGTCGGCGACGCCGACGACCCGGCGCACACGATGGATCAGGTCTTCGACCCGATCATCTAGCGGCGGAGCGGAGGCGGAGGCGGGGCCGGACTCGACCCCGCTCAGGGCCAGTTGCCGGTCGACTCTTCGTCCCAGCCGCCGTCGCTGCGCGGCCGGCCGCGCCGCGGCGCCAGCCCCACGGTGGTCTCGCGCGCCGACGGGCCGGCGGACGTCACCGGCGGCGGCACCGGCATCGGCATCGGCATCACCGCCTCGAGCTCGGGGTTCGAGCCCAGCGGGAAGAAGCGGTGCGAGCCGCTCGACGACGGCGCCCGCGGCAGGAGCAGGGCGCGGGCGCGATCGATCACGCGGCGCGGATCGACCGGCGCCAGGAACAGGGCGTCGACGCCGAGCTTGCCCGAGTGGCCGGGAGCCTCGGGCAAGGACGACAGCCAGACGCGCGGCACCAGGTCCTCGGCCGCCTCGAGCGCCGACAGCGCGAAGCGCGCCAGCTCCCACGGCGGATCGTCGAGGATCACCAGGTCGACGGGCTCGGTCTTCATGAGCTGGGCGAAGCCGCGCGCGCTGGTCGCCAGGACCACGCGCCAGCCCTCGCCCTCGAGCAGCGCACCGAGCCCGCAGGCCGCGGGGCGCGGCGCGAAGAGCAGGATCGTGACGGTCGACTTCGTCATGGGTTACAGCGCCCCACACACTACACCAACTGACGGTCGTGTTGTCTCAGTTACGTGCATGCCCTCCGTCGATAAAGGCAACGCGGCCGCCCGCTCGTGTCATTTCGGCTCCATCCGGAGGATGTCGCCCCCCAGGAGCACCACGTAGATCTCGCCCTCGTGGTCGACGCCGAACGACGACACCTGGCCGAGCCGGCTCGCGGGATCGAGGATCGGCTTCCACTCCCAGTGCTGGCGGATGCCGTCGGGGCGCCAGCGGAAGCTGCGGACGATCGCGGTGCAGTAGTCGGCGTAGAAGTAGACGCCGTCGAGGCCGGGCAGCGCCTGGCCGCGGTAGACCACGCCGCCGGTGACCGAGCAGCCGACGTCGTGGGCGTAGTCGGCGACCGGCGCCGTGAAGGCGGACCGATCGCAGCGCGCGCTGCGGTAGCAGTGGCGCCCCTCGGCGACGTTCCAGCCGAAGTTGTGGCCGGTCAGGCGCGCCGCCGGCACGACGAAGATCGACTCCCACGCGTTCTGGCCGACGTCGCCGATGTAGAGGTCGCCGGTGGCCGGATCGAAGGCGTAGCGCCACGGGTTGCGCAGGCCCTTGGCGACGATCTCGACCTTCGGCGTCGCCGCGTCGACGTCGAGGCGCAGCATCTTGGCCAGGAGCTGGCGGTCGTCCTGGCCCGCCTTCTTGGGATCGCCGGCGGCGCCGCCGTCGCCGAGCCCGACCCACAGCTTGCCGTCGGGGCCGAACAGGACGTGGCCGCCGTTGTGGTTGGAGTACGGCTGGTCGACGCGCAGGAGCTCGCGGGCGCTGGCCAGGTCGACCAGGTCGGGGACGTCGGTCGCCATCCGGTACTCGACGACGCGGGTGTCGCCGCCGCGATCGGTGTAGTTGATGTAGAGCTTGCCGTTGTCGGCGAAGCGGGGGTGGAACGCGAGGCCGAGCAGGCCCTGCTCGTTCTCCCGCGACACCTCGCGCCGCAGGTCGAGGATCGGCGCCTTGGCCACCACGCCGCCCTCCAGCACGCGGATCGTGCCCACCTGCTCGACGATGAACAGCCGGCGGCGCGGATCGCCGGGCGCCGCGACGATCGCGACCGGGCGCTGGAGGCCGCTCGCCACCGGCGCGAGGCGGACGTTCGCGACCTCGGGCGGCGGCGGCGACAGCGCCTCCGACGGCGGCGGCAGCGCCGGGTCGGGGGCCGTGGGTGGCCCCGCCGGCCCGCCCGGTCCGGTGGGTGGCACCGCCGGCTCGGCCGGCCCGGTGCCGGAGCCGCTGCCGGGCCCGGTGGGTGGCACCTGCCCCGCGACCGAGTCGGCGGGCGCCCCGTTGCCGGCCGGGGCCGGTCGCTTGCAGGCCACGAGGGCCAGGGGGGCCAGGGGCACGGCCAGGGTGGAGGTGAGCGCCGCGAGGGCGCCGCGCCGGCTGGAGAGGTTCATGGGTCCCGGGAACCCTACGATGGACGGCGCCCCGAGGCTGCCGCCAGGGCACCGGACCGGCAACCGGAGTTGCCAGGCTGGAGGGGGCGTCGGACGGCCCGAGATCACACGCGATCCAACCCCGCGAACGTTCGTGGCGGGGGGCGGCGCCGCCCCGGTCCTGTGGATGGTACGGCCCGTGCTACTCGCGGGGCCATGCTCGCCCGCGTCGCCACCGTCGCCAACCAGAACGACCTCGCCCACTACTTCGAGTACTCGAAGTCCGGGCTGCAGGTGCTCGAGGACGGCCTGAAGGAGGTCCCGTTCGGCGAGTTCATGGTCGAGCGCGCCGCCATCGACCGCTTCCAGCTCTTCCGCGCGCTCCAGATGCAGGACAAGTACCCGGGCGTGCGCCTCGGCGAGTGCGCGGCCGCCCTCGGCTACCTGCCCATCGGCGAGGTCGAGCGGCTCTACGACCAGTGGCGCGGCGTGACCACGGTCGAGGTCGCCTGACGCGCGTGCCCTGACCCGCCGGACGCGACGCGCCGGACGTGACGCGCCGGACGTGACGCGCCGGACGTGACGCGCCGGACGCGCGCGCGTTCCGGATCGGGCCGGGTCAGGCCTCGAGCGCCCGCACCCCCGCGTCGGTGAAGCCGCGGGTGTCGGCCTGGCCGCCCAGATCGCGGGTGCGGGACGTGGCGTCGGCGAGCGCGGCGAGGATGGCCGCGCGCATCCGCGCCGCGGCCGGCGCCTGGCCGACGTGCTCGAGCAGCATCACCGCCGACAGCATGAGGCCGGTCGGGTTGGCGATGCCGTGGCCGACGATGTCGGGGGCGGTGCCGTGCACCGCCTCGAAGATCGCGCAGCCGCCGTCGCCGATGTTGGCGGCGGGCGCCACGCCCAGGCCGCCGACCAGGCCCGCGGTGAGGTCCGACAGGATGTCGCCGAACAGGTTCATGGTCACGATCACGTCGAAGCGCTCGGGCGCGACCACCAGCTTCAGCGCGGTGGCGTCGACGATCATGTCGTCGAAGGCGATCTCGGGGTAGCGCTGCGCCACCTCCTTGCCGACGTCGAGGAACAGGCCGTTGGACAGCTTGAGGATGTTGGCCTTGTGGACCAGGGTGACGCGCTTGCGGCCGTGGCGGCGGGCGTACTCGAAGGCGTAGACGATGACCCGCTCCGAGCCGAGCCGGGTGATGATCGCGATCGACTCGGCCGCCGAGCGCCGGGCGTCGATGTAGTGCTCGACGCCGGCGTAGAGGTCCTCGGTGTTCTCGCGCACCATGACGATGTCGACGCCGGTGTAGCGCGACGGCACGCCGGGGATGGTGACCGCCGGCCGGACGTTGGCGTAGAGGTCGAACTGCTGGCGGAGGGCGACGTTCACCGAGCGGAAGCCGGCGCCGATGGGCGTGCCGAGCGGTCCCTTGAGCGCGACCTGGTTGGCCTTGATCGAGGCCACGGTGGCCGCGGGCAGCGGATCGCCGGCCTCCGCGGCGGCGGTCATGCCGGCGAGCTGGCGGTCCCACGTGAGCTGGCCGCCGGCGGCGGCGATGACGCGGACGGTGGCGGCGGCGATCTCCGGGCCGATGCCGTCGCCCTCGATGAGGGTCACGGTCGGGCACGGCCCGAAGGCGGGCGGGGTCGGCGAGGTGGTCATGGCCGTCGGATGTTGGCACGAAGCCCGCCGCTACGTGGCCGGCCCCGGGCGCGCTTGTGATGCGGCTGTAACCCGGGCCCGCCGCGGCGCCCGGCAAGATGGTCGCATGGCCCTGGCTCGAACCCTCCGCGTGGCCCTGTGCGCCCTCGGCGTCGCGGCGCTCGCCGCCTGCGGTGGCGACGGCGACGACGGCGCGCCCCCCGACGACGCGCCGGCCGCCGACGGCGGCGGCGACGACGGCGGCGGGATCGACGCCGCGGCGTGCGTCCTGCCCGCGACCCCCATCACCTGCACCGCCGGCGACAACAGCCCCTGTACCGCGGTGTGCGGCAACGCCTACTGCCACCTCTTCAACCAGGTCGGCACCCTCTGCACCCAGCCCTGCACGCCCGGCGGTGATCCCGCCGAGTGCCCGACGGGCTGGACCTGCAACAACATGGGCCGCTGCCGGCCGCCCTGAGCCCTTCACCGACCGCGGTCGGAGATCGCGGGAAACGAACGGCGAGCCCCCGTCTATCCGGTCGGCCTGAGCCCTTCACCGACCGCGGTCGGAGATCGCGGGAACGAACGGCGAGCCAATCTCTCCGGTCGGCCTGAGCCGCCCGAGCGCCAGCGAGGGCGTGTCGAAGGCCGACACGCCGCGGCCCCGCGCGAGCGATGTCGGGCGCTTGCCGGCGCCGTTCGTCAGGACCGGCGCGCGGACGCTCGGTCGCCAGGGGGTGTGAGGCGGGCGGCGCGGGGCCCTGTTGACCCGAGGTCGAGGTGGGCGATACTGCGCGACGAGGAAGGGAGCGCCCATGCGACGTACGTCCGTCCGGCTGGCCTGTGTTCTCGGCATCGCGCTCGGCCCGGGCGTCACCCTCGCCGCCTGCGGCGGCGGTGCCCCCGGCGGGGGCAACCCGCCCGACGCCAGCTTCGTCACCGGGACCTACCGGGTGACCTGGGGCCCGTACACCGCCCAGCCCGGCGAGGAGGGCACCAAGTGCGTCGACCTCCGGCTGGGCAACCCGGGCAAGATCCAGGTCCACGAGATCCACAACGACCTCGGCAACGCCTCGCACCACTTCATCGTCTACCGCAAGGCGACCGGCGCGGTGAGCACGACGCCGACCGACTGCGTGCCGTTCGTCGGCACCCTCGACCCGGCCAGCGGCGCGCCGCTCATGATCACGCAGAAGGCGGAGGAGACCCTGACCCTGCCCGACGGCGTGGTCTTCACCCTCGAGGAGGACCAGCTCGTCCGGCTCGAGATGCACTACGTCAACTCCAGCGACCAGCCGATGGAGGTGATGGCCACCGCCGAGTTCCGCACCCGGCTCGACGCCATCCACGAGGCCGACTTCCTGTTCGCGGGCACGCCCGACATCGATCTCTCGGCCTCGACCGCGCCCCAGACCGTGGGCCCGGTCTACCTGCCGTTCGTGCCGTCGCTGTCCGGGGTCAACATCTTCGCGGTCACCGGCCACACCCACAAGATGGGCACCGACGTCCAGGTCGCGGTGGCGTCGGGCCCCACCGACCCCGGTCGGAGCATCTACGCGCCGAGCAACTTCCAGTGGGACGAGCCCGAGACCACGCGGCTGACGCCGCCGTTCGTCGTGCCCGAGGTCGGCCTCACCGGCGAGGGCGGCGGCTTCCGCTTCTCGTGCGAGTACGTCAACACCTCCGGCCGGCGGCTGGGCTTCGGCGAGGAGGCCGACGACGAGATGTGCTTCTTCTGGCTCTACTACTACCCGAGCCGCGGCGCGAAGATCTGCTTCCACACCGACCAGCAGGGCGGCCACGACGTGTGCTGCCCGGCCGACGAGAACTCCGACGATCACGTCATCTGCGCGCTCATCACCAGCTACTTCCCGTGACGCCGCGGCGCCCGCCGCGCGGCGCGGGGCGCGTGATTTTCGGCCCACCGATCGTTTGATCGACGGCCGCCCTCGACCGAAGATGCGGCCCTCATACCCGAGGGGGGGCACATGGCCGAAAGAGACGTCATCGCGAATCAGGAGCGCATCCTCGCCAACCAGGAGGCGGTGCTCGCCAACCAGGCCCGGATCCTCGCCAACCAGGAGCGGATCGCGGCCAACCAGGCCAAGCTCGACGAGATCCTCGCCAACCAGGCGACGATCGCCGGCAACCAGGGCAAGCTCGACCAGGTCCTCGCCAACCAGGCGACGATCGCCGGCAACCAGAAGAAGCTCGACGCCATCATCGCCAACCAGGCGAAGATCGCCGGCAACCAGAAGAAGCTCGACGCCATCATCGCCAACCAGGCGAAGATCGCCGGCAACCAGAAGAAGCTCGACGCCATCATCGCCAACCAGAAGAAGCTCGACCAGGTCCTCGCCAACCAGGCGAAGATCGCCGGCAACCAGAAGAAGCTCGACGCCATCGTCGCCAACCAGAAGAAGCTGGATCAGATCCTGGCCAACCAGAAGAAGCTCCTGAGCCGCAGGTAGGACGCGGCATCGAAGCCGGCCGGTGACGTCGCGATGGAGCTCCTCGAGCGAGCCCGGGCCCTGGCCGCGACCGCGGTGCTCGGCGACGTCGCCGCGCCGACCCTGATCGCGCTCGCCGAGCGCGCCGCGGTGGTCGAGCTCGCGCCCGGCGTCGAGCTGGCGACCCGCCGCCCCGACGGGGCGGTGGTGCTGGTGGTCGCCCGCGGCGCCCTCGACGACGGCCGCGCCGTGCGCGGGCCGGGGGCGCTGGTCGGCGGCGACGCGGCCCTCGACCCCGCCGCCGCCGCCGCGGTGACCGTGCGCGCCGCCGCCGGCGACGACGCGCCGACCACCGTGCTCGAGCTGGGGCAGGACGACTTCCTCGACGTCCTCGCCGAGCACCCGGCCGCGGCGCGCGCCCTCGCTCGCGAGCTGGCGCGCGCGCTGCGCGAGGCCCTGCCGCGATGAACCGGCGCGCCTTCGCGCTCGGCGCGCTGACGATGTTCGCGGCCAACGCGGTGGCGGTGGCCCTGCGCGCCCACGCCGAGGCGGCGTTCCTCGGCGACTACGGCGCCCGCTGGCTGCCGCTGCTCCTGGTCGGGCAGGCGGCGGCGATCGCGCTGGGCGCCACCGCCTACGACGCCGCCGGCAGCCGCGCCGCCCTGCTCCGCCTCGATCGCGGCCTGGTGGTGCTGCTGGTGGCCGCCGCCGCCGCCGCCGGGCCGCTGGTCGCCCGCGGCAAGCCGTGGCCGTTCGTCGTCGCCCTCGGCGTGGTGGCGATCGCGGCGGTCGTGAACCTCGCCCTGTGGAACACCGTGGCCGCCAGCGTGGCCGGCCGCGACGCCCGGCGCTGGCTGCCGCGCGCCGGCGCCGCGGTCACCGCGGGCGGCGCCCTCGCCGGCCTGGGCGCGGCGGCGCTGGTGCGGCGGGCCTCGG
>CAADGB010000484.1 GCA_900696455.1 uncultured delta proteobacterium | reverse complement strand
TCGATCGATCGACCTCGCCCGCAGACGGGCTCGTCCGATCTCATCCGGACCAGAGCCGCCTCGCTGCGCTCGGCTCAGGTCCGGGCCAGGGTGTCGAGGCAGAGCCGGCGCAGCTCGTCGGCGAGCTCGGGATCGCGGCGGGCCAGGACCAGGAGGCCGTCGACCAGCGCCGGCGGCGGCACCGCGGGGAGCGCCTGGCGCAGGACGTCGAGCCCGCGCTCGGCCTCGGCGCGCTCGCGCTCGAGGTGGGCCAGGGCGATGGCGACCGTGTGCTTGCAGAAGCGGCGCTCGAGCCCCATCGGGCACGAGCACTCGTAGGCCAGGCCCTCGGCGCGCACCCACACCCGCACCTCGTACGCCGCGCGCCCGGCCTCGGTCGGGCGCACCACGCCGCGCAGCTCGCCGCGTCCGGCCGTCACCTGCGCCACCCGGCCCTCGGCCATGCAGCGCTCGCCGCGCTCGAACGTCCGCGAGCCGGCCATGACCGCGAGCGTCCCGCGGTGCAGGATGTTCGCGATGCCGCGCTCGACCGGGCGGTCGGGGCCGCGCGCCGGCCCCCGCGCGCTGCCGTGCTCGCTGCCACGCTGCATGCCGGAGACGATCGCACACCCCTCCGACGCCCGGCCCCGCCGTAGTAGGCTGGCCCGGTGCGCCGCGCCGTCCGCTCCCGTGCGCTCGCCGCCGCGGCCGCCGTCGCGGCCCTGCCCGGTGCCGGCTGCGGCGACACGCCCGGCCCCGCCGCCGATGCCGGCACCGCCGACGCCGCCGCCGACCCCGACGCCGGCGGGCCCGCCGGGCCGACCCGCTACCCGGCCGACCGCATCCGCTCGCCGGTGACCGAGGCGGTCGCGGCCCGCATGCGCGCCATCGCGGCCGCCGGGCCGGGCCAGCGCGACGACGTCTTCCTCAAGGCCGGCGCCTCGGGCACGGTCAGCACGCGCCTCCTCTACTGCCTGGCCGGGCCCGCGCACCAGCCGACCTACCGCGTCGACCTCGCCGGCCGCGACCACCTGCAGCCGACCCTCGACCACTTCCGCGCCGGCCGCGTCGGCGCCACCACCCCGTTCGATCGCGCGACGCTGGCGGCCGAGGTCGGCCGCACCGCGCGCTGGGTCCTGACCGGCTCGCCGTCGCCCCTCGATCAGGAGCTGGCCGCCGCGGTGCCGCGCTTCGCCGTCGTCAACTACGGCACCAACGACATGGGCGCCGCCGCCAGCTACGGCGCCGCGCTCGCGCCGTTCTGGGACGCCATGAACGAGCTCCTCGATCGCCTCGCCGCCGAGGGCGTGGTCACGATCATCACCGGCCTCAACCCGCGCGCCGACAGCGCCGAGGCCGCGCGCTGGGTGCCGACCTGGGACGCCGTCACCCGCGCCCTCGCCGAGGCCCGTCAGCTCCCGTACCTCAGCCTGTACGTCGCCGCCTCGCCGCTGCCCGACCAGGGCCTGGTCGGCGACGGCATCCACGGCAACGTCTACGTCGACGGCACCGCCCAGCCCTGCGTCTTCGACGCCACCGGCCTGGGCTTCAACTACAACCTGCGCAACCTGGCCACGCTCGAGGCGCTGCACGACGCGCGCGGGGTCGTGCTGGCCGGCGCGGCCGCGCCCGACGCGCCGCCCCTGCCGCCGGTGGCCGGTGGCGGCACCGCCGCCGACCCCTACGTCATCGACGGCCTACCCTTCACCCACACCGCCAGCACCGCCGGCGGCGAGCGCCTGCGCGACGCCTACCCGGCGTGCGACGCCGGTCAGGACGAGGGCGGCCCCGAGCGCACCTACCGCCTCGACCTCGCCGCGCCGACCGCGGTCCGCGCCGTCGTCCTCGACGCGCCCGAGGTCGACGTCGACCTCCACGTGCTGTCCGCCGACACCTGCCTCGAGCGCCACGATCGCCTGGTCGACCGCACGCTGCCCGCCGGCACCCACACGATCGTCGTCGACACCTTCCGCGCCGGCGGCGTCGAGCGCGCCGGGGCGTACACGCTCGTGCTGCTCGCGTGCGAGGCCGGCGACCCGGCCTGCGGCTGAGGCCGCGGCGCGGATCGAGGCCGCCGGCATGCACGTCGAGGCCGTACGCCCCGCGTCGATGGGGCCCGACCTGCGGATCGCGGTCGCGCGGCGTCGCCGAGACCGCGCGCGTCAGTGCCCGCCGTGCATCGCCGCCGGATCGTGGGTCGCGCCCGTGCGCGCCTGCCACGTCGCCGCGTCGACCCCCTCCTGGCGATACGCGGCGTGGCAGCCGGTACAGGCCTGCAGCGTGGTGGCGGTGGCGCGCAGCACGCCCGCGCCGTCGCGCGCGCGGGCGGCCTCGCCGATGCCGTCGGCGCGGCGGTGGAAGTCGAGCGCGAGCTCGGTGAACCCATCGGCGCCGGCGCCCATGTGCTGACACATCTGCTGCATCTGCGGCGAGGACTCGATGAGCGCCGCGGCGCTCGCGATCTCCTCCCAGTCCTCGCGCGCGAGGCCGTCGGTGATGCGCTGGATGGCCACCAGGTGCTCCATCATGTTCTGCTTCTGGTGCCACGCCATCATCGGCTGCAGCGGCACCGGCGTCCGGGGGTCGAGCCGGGCGAGCTCGTCCGCCGGGTGACCGGCGGCGGCCGCCGCCGCGACCGGCTCCCCGCGGCCCTCCGCCGCCGGGGGCGCGGCCGCCCGGCTGCGGCAACCCACCACGAGGAGCGCGTGCACCACGGCCGCGCCCAGGAGCTTGCGGTTCGTCATCATTCCTCGTCCTCGCTGGACGCCATGGCGTCCGAGAGCCGGTCCAGCGCGGCCACCACCGCGCCCACGTCGTCCCCGAGTCGCTTCGCCAGGCGGCCGAAGTGCCGGGCGCTCTGATCGTCGACGCCCTGCGCGACCCGCCGGCCCTTGGCGGTGAGCCGCAGGGCCCGCGCCCGGCCGTCGTCCGGGTGCGGCGCTCGCGCGAGGTCGCCGGCCTCCTCCATGCGGGCGCACAGCCTCGACACGTTGGTCCGATCGATCGCGAGCGTCGCCGCCAGCTCGGAGACGGTCATCGGCTCCCCGTGGTGCAGGAGCTCGAGGAGCGCGTAGGCGTGCGGGATCGAGAGCGGCGCCCCGCACGGGCGCCTCGACTCCTCCAGGGCGCCGTGCGCCACCACCAGGTAGCGGACCGCGTCCCGGAGCCGGCGGGCTCGGGTC
>CAADGB010000483.1 GCA_900696455.1 uncultured delta proteobacterium | reverse complement strand
TTCGGACCCGGATTCGGATTCGGATTCGGATTCGGATTCGGGCTCGGACTCGGATTCGGATCCGGATCCGGGCTCGGTCGAGCTGAGCGGGCCTCGCCGGGGCGGGCGGGGGGCCCGGTGCGCACCGTGCCAGCGGGAGCGAGCGATCCGGGACGGCACCGGCCGGCGGTGATGCTATGTGACCGGCGTGCAGGTCCAGCGTGAGGTCCGTGCGGGCGCGGCGGCGCCGCCCGCCGAGCAAGTGGGGAGCTACGTCCTGGTGCGGCGCATCGGCTCGGGCGGCATGGCGGAGGTCTGGCTCGGCCGGCACGTGGTGTCGGGCGGCGTGGCCGCGGTCAAGCGGCTGGCCCCGGCGCCGCGGACGGACGGGGCGGGGGCGGCGGTCGCGACCGGCGCCGCCCACCTCGGGGGCAAGCGCGAGCTGCTCGCGCGCGAGGCCCACACCATCGCCCGCCTCGCCCACCCCCACATCGTGCCGCTGTTCGAGTACGGCGACGGCTTCGTGGTCATGCCCTACATCGAGGGCATGAGCCTCGCCCGCCGCATGCAGACGCCGCTCGAGCCGGCGCAGGCGGTGCGCATCGCCCGCCAGGTCGCGGCCGCGCTCGCCCACGCGCACGAGCGCGGCGTCATCCACCGCGACGTCAAGCCGTCGACCATCCTCCTCGACCAGCGCGAGACCGCGTACCTGTCCGACTTCGGGATCGCGGTCGCCCCCGACGAGCTCGCGCGCGCGGCCGGCACCCCGCGCTACATGGCCCCGGAGCAGTTGCGCGGCGCCCGGGTCGGGCCCGCCGCCGATCAGTACGCGCTGGCGCGCACGCTGCTCGAGGTGGTGGGCGGCGGTCGCCTGCCGGCGCGGTGCGACGAGGCGCTGGGCCAGCTCCCGGCCGGGCTGGCCGCGCTGCGGCCGGTGCTCGAGCGCGGCACCGCCCTCGAGCCGGCGGCGCGCTTCCCGTCGATGGCGGCGTTCGGCGCGGCGCTGGCCGCGCTCGATCTCGACGGCGCGATCGCCACCGTGCGCAAGGCCGAGCCGCGGCGGCCGGCCGATCCGTACCCGTGGACGGCGGCGCCGCGTCGCCACGAGGCGCTCGGCCCCGACCTGGTGCGCGGCGACTACCGGCTGCGCGAGCTGGCGGCGTGCGGGCGCCTCGAGCCGGCGCGGGTCGAGCGCTACCTCGCCGACGCCGGGCTCGCCGACCTCGGCTTCTCGATCTACGCCGCCAGCCCGCGGCTGGGCGCGCTCGGCGATCCCGATCTCCTGGCCCGCGTCGCCGAGGTCGTCGTCCTGTGCCACGGCTCGTCGAGCTCGCGGCGGGTGTGGCGGCTGGTGGCGCCGGGCCTGTGCCGCGACAACGCGCTGGCCCTGGTGCTGGCGCCCGACCTCCACGGCTGGGGCGAGACCCCCTTCGCCGGGCGGCCGACCTCCGCCCAGGTCTCGCTGCGCGGCATGGCCCGCGCCGTCCTCGGCCTGTGCCGGTTGCTCGGCCTGGTCCACCTGCCGACGGTGCTGGTGGGCCACTCGATGGCGGCGATGGCGCTGCTCACCCTCGACGATGGCGACGTCGATCCGCAGGTGGCGCGGGTGCTGGTCAACCCGATGCTGACGCCGCACGATCCGACGCTGCGCCGCAAGCTCCAGCTCATCACCTGGGTCGCCCGCGCCGCCGGCCGCCTGCCGCCGGTGCGGCGGGCGCTGGTCGAGTACGCCTGCCGCAGCGGCGCCTCGCGCCAGCTCACCCCCGAGGATCAGGACGAGATGATCGAGCTCAACCTCGCCGTCGATCCCGGGACCCACGCCCGCATCGTCGGCGCCCTGGCCGACGTCGCGTTCAAGCGCGGCCGCCAGCGCCGGGTCGCGCTCCTGTGCGGCGTCGACGATCCGTGGCTGCGCGACGCCGAGGTCCGCGCGCGCGGCGCCGCCGACCTCGGGATCGATCCCGCGCACCTCCACCTGCTGGCCTCGGGCGGCCACTCGCCGCAGGTGCCCAACCCCCGACACCCGGAGTGGACCGCGCGCAACGTCGACGAGCTCAACCGCATCGTCGGCGCGATGATGGTCACCGCCCACGAGCCGACCGCCACCCCGTCGCCGACCGTGACCGCGACCGCCACGGTCACGCGCTGAGGCGAGGCGGTCTCCGCCTCGCCGGGCCCGACCGATCGCCGAGAGGGTGGGGTTGCTCCACGCGCGCCGAGCCGCGCTCGCGAACGCCGGTTCTCGGTCTCCGCCTTCCGGAGGGTGGCGCCTCCGGTCGCCGCGTCGCGGCCGCTCGGGCCCCCACCCGGTGACGCCAAGGGCGCGATCACGCACCGCCCGGCGCGTCGACGCGCCTGGCACGGCGTTCGCTGGAGGGGTCCTGCCATGCGGCGTCCCGCCACCGCGCCGATCTACGTGTCGCGCAACCACCTCGAAGGCTCGTTCAGCGACGTGCCCCTCGATCGCCTCCTGGCGGCGTGCCACCGCCACCTGGTGACCGGCGAGATCCGGATCGAGGTCGGCGGCGTGACCGGCGAGATCGAGCTGCGCGCCGGCGCGGTCGACCGCGCCCGGCTCGGCGAGCGCACCGGCGCCCGCGCCCTCGAGCAGGCGCGGTCGCTGGTCGACGGCTGGTACGAGCTGACCCAGCGCCTGCCCGATCTCACCGGCGAGCTCGGCGGCAGCTCGCTGCTCGAGGGCGACGTCACCGGCGTGCCGCTCATCGCGCTCATGCGCCACTGCGAGCACCACGCGCTGACCTGCACGATCACCGTGGTCTCCCGCTTCGATCGCGCGGTCATCGACTACCACGCCGGCGAGCTGCGTCGGGTCGAGCTCAACGGCTTCTACGACGACGACGCCATCGTCACCGTCCTCGGCTGGCCCGACGCCCGCTTCCGGGTGGCGGCGCCGCCGCTCGACCTCGACATCGAGGGCTGGCCCAAGGTTCGGCGCGAGCCCACCGTGCCCTTCCAGCTCGGGCCGCGGTTCGCGCGCGGCACCTCGCCCCAGCTCCCGGTCGCGCGCGCCGCGTCGTCGGCGGCGGCGGCGGAGGAGGAGGCGAAGGCGAAGGCGCAGGAGGCGGTGGTGGTGGCGGCCGCGGTGGCGCCGCCGGAGGTCGCGGGGGCCGCGATCGCCAGGCCGGAGCTCGCGGATCCGGCGGTCGCGACCACGCAGCTCGCGACGGCGGTCGCGACGAGCCGTCCGCCCACCGGCGGCTTCGCGGTGCCGCCCCGGGCCCAGGTCATGAGCGCCACCGAGGCGCGCGCGCCCGCGCCGTGGGGGACGCGCGCCCGCGGCAGGCGGGCCGACCGCGACCGGGTCGAGCTCCTCGTCTCGACCCTGCTGGTGGTCGCGCTGATCGCGGCGGCGGTCGTGCTGCTGCTGGTCGGGTTCTGACCCGCGGCTCGCGGCCGCGCCAGGGACGTGGCGCCTAGAACTGCCCGAACAGCTCGGTCAGCTTGACGTCGAGCGCGGTCGCGACCTTGAACAGCGACGACACGCTGGCGCTCGACTCGGCGCGCTCGATCTGCGAGAGCAGCGAGACGCTCAGGTTGGTGCGGCGCGACATCTGCTTGAGGGTCAGGCCGCGGGCCTTGCGCAGCTCGCGGATCGAGCGGCCGATCGTGGCGTGGAGCTCGTCCTCGCGGCGGAGGATGAGCCCCTTCTTCTTGGCGATGCGGCCGATGGCCTCGCGGAACTCGTCGACCGAGAACGGCTTGCGGATGTACGCCGAGACGTCGTGCTCGATGGACGAGGTCGCCGTCTCCAGGCTGGGGTAGCCGGTGAGGATGATGATCGCGATGTCGTCGTCGACGGCGCGGATCTGCCCCAGCAGATCGATGCCCGACAGCTTGGGCATCATCAGGTCGAGGACCACGACGTGGAACTCGCTCTCGCGCAGCGTGTCGAGCGCCTGGGTGGCGTCCTGCTGCAGCTTGACCGTGAAGCCCTCGGAGGTCAGGAAGTCGAACAGGTACTCGCAGACGTCCTGGTCGTCATCGACGACGAGCACGTTGAGCGCCGCCACATCCCGTGGCTGCTTCTTCGCGTTGGCGTTGTTCCCTGC
This sequence comes from uncultured delta proteobacterium, assembly GCA_900696455.1. Taxonomy (GTDB): domain Bacteria; phylum Myxococcota_A; class Polyangia; order Haliangiales; family Haliangiaceae; genus UBA2376. Next base: position 47,560 of record CAADGB010000483.1, on the reverse strand, counting down.
CACGACTTCCACGACGGTTGGTCTCTGCTGTTTCGTCGGGGCGAGAGGATTTGAACCTCCGACTCCTTGGTCCCGAACCAAGTGCGCTACCAGGCTGCGCTACGCCCCGTGAGATGGTTGGAAAGTTTCGCTGAGGGTGGACGAGTAGGTGAAGGGATTACCCCTCGCGGCCCCGGCTGTCAACGGCGATGTGGCTCACCATGGACTGGTCACAACAAACCGGAATTGCTTGTCAAAGATCCCGTCACCAGCGCAGCGCGGGGACGCTCAGGCTGAGACCCAGCTCGACGAACGGGCCGGACGCCTCCAATACACCTACCCTCGCATAAGGCACAACCCCGGCGAAGCACCAAATGCTGGCCTGGGCGCCGGGCCGCAGGTGACGCAGCTCGCCCAGCTCCAGCACCGGGCCGACGCCCACGCCGAGCATCCGCCCGCCCAGCCGGCGCGTGCCCGCGATCCCGTCCAGCCAGAGCCGTCCCCCGTCGCGGGCGGCGTAACGCGCGCCGCCCAGCCACAGCCCGGCGGCGGCCAGGGGGGCCCGCTCGCGGACGCGGACCACGGCGACGGTGCCGCCCCACGCCGAGTCCCAGTCCCCCTCCACCCGGGTCGCGGCGCCCACCGGCCCCAGCCAGAGGTGGAGACCATCCAGATCGCTGGCGGCGCGCAGGGTGCGCGGGGCGGGATCGGCGGCGGCGGGCCCGACGTTCAGGACGCCGACCGCGGCCACGGCGACGAGGGCCCGGCCGCGGCGCTCCGACCACGTCCGCCCCGCGGGGACCTGGGGACCCAAGGCCCGAGGCGGGGAGGACCGGCGCGCCGAGACCCCGCCAGCCGCGTGATCCGCCGTGCGTAACCTGGTACGATCGCCTGGAATTTGGCGGCCGACCCGTGACGCCTCGACCGGTCCGACGCTTGCTTCTACCCGGGGGTCGGTGTCGCCTCCCGCTCCAGCCACGGCCCGGTCCGCCCCGTCCGGATCGCCTGCCACGCCCGCATCGATGAGCACTCCGTTTCGCCTCGCGGTGGATCCGAACATGCCGGCGGTCGATCCCGCCGCGATGCTACCACCCGACCTGCGGGGGAGCTACGCGGCCCTCCGTCAGCTCCCGTTCTTCGACGGCCTGCCCAACGATCTGCTGGTCGGCGCCCTCACCGCCGGCGACCTGGTCGAGCGCGCGATCGATCGCGACCTGCTGGTGGCCGATCCGGGGAGCGTCCCGCGCGGGCAGGCGGCGCCGCTGGTCTACGTGGTCAGCGGTCAGGTCGCCGCCGGGGTCTTCGAGCCGAGCGATCTCGCCGAGCGCAAGGAGCTCCAGGCCCGCCTCGAGGCGATGACCGCCGAGGAGCGCGAGGCCGAGTCGCTCATCAAGCCCGAGCCGCTGGCGCGCGTCGCCAGGAAGAACGTCGCGCTGTTCGCCGACGGCGACGTCTTCAACGCCGGCGCCCTGGCCGCCACCCGCGGGCAGCCGGTCGCGTTCTTCACCACCGCGCCCACCACGATCGTCACCCTGGCCCAGCGCTTCGTCGCCGAGGTCGCGGTGACGTTCCCGTTCTTCGAGGCCCGCTTCCGCCGCGCCATCCAGGCCTCGCGCCAGCGCCTGCACGGCGTGACCGGCGTCAAGCAGGAGGTGCTCGACTTCTTCGTGCGCCAGGGCATCTCGGTGTCGGGGGAGCGGGTGCGCGTCCGTCAGCTCGATCGCTGCATCGACTGCAAGCAGTGCGAGATCGCCTGCGAGGAGCGCTACGGCGTCCGCCGCCTGACCCTGGGCGGTTACCAGCTCGGCATGCTGGACTTCGTCTACACCTGCCGGACCTGCACCGATCAGCGCTGCATCGATCCGTGCGCCTACGACTCGATCAAGTACGACGAGCGGCGCAAGGAGGTGGTCATCAACGAGGCCACCTGCACCGGCTGCACCGCCTGCGCCCAGAGCTGCCCCTACGGCGCGATCGACATGGTCGACATCGACGAGGACAGCCCGCTGGTGCGGTGGGCGTTCAAGAAGCGCCTCGACAAGAAGCAGGCGCTGGCCTTCGGGCCGGGCACCGGGCGGGTGGCGCGGCCGCGCCGCATCGCCAACAAGTGCGACCACTGCGCGACCTACAGCGACCAGGCCTGCATCTCGGCGTGCCCCACCGGCTCGCTGATCGAGCTCGACGCCTACGACCTGTTCCGCGAGCGCTCGCCGGCGGTGGCCGCCGCCGCCCGCGCCGGCTACGAGCACGACGTCGACGGCGATCGCCGCGAGGTCCTGCCGACCTACGCCTTCACCGAGGGGGTGGCCGTGCGCTCGGGCGGCGAGGCCAAGGTCCGCCGCGGCCGCGGCGGCCCGCTCCTCATGTGGACCCTGGGCCTCCTGGCCTGGCTGGTGGTGCTGGGCGAGGTGCTCCTGCGCCTCTACGCCCCGACCCTGTCGTGGCAGTACCACAAGCTGCGCCAGGTGCCGGACCTCGCCGACCTGCCCACCGACATGGTGGTGGAGAAGGTCGGGTTCCGCGCCGGCGACGAGCTGGCGATCCAGTGCGGCCTGGTCGGCACCGCGCTCATGATCATCGCCGCGATCTACCCGATGTTCCGCCGCCTCCGGCCGTTCCGCTGGATCGCGTCGAACACGATGTGGTTCGACTTCCACCTGATGGCGGGCACGATCGGGCCGATGTTCATCGTCCTGCACTCGGCGCTGCGCCTGGGCACCTGGGTCGACATCGCGCTGTGGAGCATGGTGATCGTCGCCGTCAGCGGCTTCATCGGCCGCTACCTCTACACCCAGGTCCCCGAGCTCTCGAGCGGGCGCGAGCTGGAGGAGCTGGACCACGAGCGCGCCTTCCAGCACCACCGCGGCCAGAACCCGGTGGCGACCGCCGAGGTCGACCGCGAGCTGTACGAGCACAAGGCCAAGGTCGACGCCGTCGCCAGCCACTCGGGCGTGGTCGTCACGTTGCTGTGGCTCCTCGTCGAGGACGCGCGGCGGCCGGCGCGCTGGCTGCGCCGGCGCAGCCGGCTGCGCCGCCTGGGCATGACCGGCAAGGCGCGCCGCGATCTGGTGCGGCGGGCCGGCCGGATGATGAAGATCCAGCGCGCGGCGGTGATCGCGCCCAAGGCGGCGCTCCTGCTCAACTCGTGGAAGAAGGTCCACGTCCCGTTCACGATCCTCCTCACCATCTTCAGCGCCGCCCACATCTGGGTGTCATGGGACCGGGCCTGGTAGACTGATGGCGATGGCGAGGAGCCGTGCTCGCGCGTCGTCCCGGCGCTGGTGCCGCGGGCTGGTCGTCCTGGTCCTGGCCGGGGTGGCGCTGGCCGCCGGTCCGGCCTGGGCCCAGCGCGACTTCTTCAGCACCTCGCCCGGCCCGCTGTCGACCTCGCACGCGACGATCGACGGGCCCGACCGCTGCAACGACTGCCACGACGGCGGGCGCGAGACCCTCAACGACAAGTGCCTGGGCTGCCACGATCACGCCGACCTGCGCGCCCGCATCAACCAGGGCAAGGGCTTCCACGCCTCGAGCCAGGTCAAGGGCAAGAAGTGCGAGTCGTGCCACCTCGAGCACAAGGGGCGCAACTACGACATCATGGGCTGGCGGGCGGTGACGGGCGGCGAGAAGGGCTTCAACCACGACCTCACCGGCTGGAAGCTGCGCGGCAAGCACGCCGCGATCGACGGCGCCGACTGCCACAAGAAGAAGAACCGCCAGGGCCTGCGCACCTACCTGGGCGAGGACCAGCTCTGCGGCTCCTGCCACAAGCAGGACCAGCCCCACGGCTTCGAGCGGCGCGAGATGCTCGACTGCGAGCGCTGCCACACCGAGAGCGTGTGGAAGCCGCCGCGGTCGAACTACGAGTTCGACCACAACGACAAGAAGGACGCCGCGATGCCGCTGGTGGGCTCGCACGAGGACGTGTCGTGCGCCAAGTGCCACCCCAAGGCCCTGTTCAACCTCAAGCACAAGGATCCCGACTTCTGCGGCAACTGCCACCAGAGCCCGCACGACGGCCACCTCTTCGGCACCAAGGACTGCGAGTGGTGCCACTCGCCCCGCTACGGCGCCCTGCCCAAGTACCGCTTCGATCACGACCGGCGCACCGGCTTCGATCTCGGCGGCACCCACAGCAAGATGAAGTGCTACGACTGCCACACCAAGGCGCGGGGCGAGCGCAAGCCCGACAAGACCTGCGAGTCGTCGGGCTGTCACGCCGCCGACAACAAGCACGGCGATCGCTTCGCCGCGTTCGGCGGCACGCCGCCGGCGTGCGCCACCTGCCACGTCTCGGGGGCGCCGTGGAAGAAGGGGGCGACCGCGTTCGCCCACGCCCGCCGGACCAAGTTCAAGCTCACCGGCCGCCATGACGAGGTGAGCTGCCGCGCCTGTCACCGCGGCAGCCGGCCCGACGACTTCGAGCGCTTCGACCCGGCCAAGGTCGGGTGCCGGGGCTGCCACCAGCACAAGAACGTCCACCCCAAGGAGAAGTTCGCCGACTCCGAGTGCCTGCGCTGCCACAAGGGCGCGGGCCGGGTCGAGCTCACCGAGAAGAGCGTCGAGGTCTACCACGGGCCACGCTCGCGCTTCCCGCTGGTCAAGGCGCACAAGTACGTCAAGTGCGCGCAGTGCCACCCCAAGGATCAGTTCAAGAACACGCCCATCGAGTGCGGCGCGCGCTGCCACGAGGACTCGCTGCACAAGGGCACGCTCGGCGACGAGTGCACGGCCTGCCACAGCCCCGGGCTGTGGGACGCGGTCCGCTTCGATCACACCGAGGACACCAAGTGGCCGCTGACCGGGCTCCACGCCAAGATCGCCGACTGCGCCGACTGCCACCCCAAGCGCGAGTACGACGGCACGCCCACCACCTGCTCGGCCCAGGGCTGCCACGCCAAGGACGACGTCCACAAGGCCCGGCTGGGGTCGGCCTGCGACAAGTGTCACCTGACCACGGGTGACAACATCTTCAACCACAACACGATGTCGAAGTTCCCCCTCGACGGCAAGCACCTCACCACCCGGTGCAGCGACTGCCATCCGTCGGTGACGTTCAAGCCGCGGCCCACCAACTGCTTCGGGTGCCACCCCGAGCCCGACGTCCACCGCGGCCAGTACGGCACGGTCTGCGAGACCTGCCACACCACCGTCAGCTTCACCGACATCAAGCCGCTGCACGACGTCGGCGACTTCTCGCTCACCGGCAGCCACGACAACCTGGCCTGCGCCCGCTGCCACAAGGACAGCCGGCCGATGGCCGGCACCGGCAACCTGTGCATCAACTGCCACCGCCAGGACGACATCCACCAGAACTCGCTGTCGCCACGCTGCGGCGAGTGCCACAGCCAGTGGGCGTTCGCGCCGGCGCGCTTCGATCACACCACCGTCGGCTGCAACCTGACCAGCCTCCACCGCACCCTGGCCTGCAACGACTGCCACCGCGCCGGCAACTACGGCGCGGTCACCGGCGAGTGCTTCGGCTGCCACCGCGACGACGCCCTGCGCGCCGGCAACATCGGCGGCGTCAACCACGGCGTCCAGCTCACCTGCGCCGGCTGCCACAACCCCAACACCTGGGTCCCGGCGCAGGCGATCATCGCGGTGTGGGGACGGGAGTCGATCTGCCGATGAGGGCGCGGGCGCCGGCGGCGGTGGTGGCGGCCCTGGGCCTGGGCCTGGGCGCGGGCGCGGCGGCCGCGCAGTCGGCGGAGGAGGACCGCTTCTTCGTCGACAAGGAGGACGAGGATCGCGACCGCACGCTGTGGCAGGGCAGCCTGAGCTCGACCAGCTTCGTCTACACCGAGAGCGGCGGGCAGTCGACGGCGCTGGTGGCCGGCGGGGCCACCGTCCCCAACGCGTCGCCGTTCTCGCGCCTGTTCACCGAGCTGCGGGCCCAGGTCGACGGTCGCCACCTCCGCGGCGGGCGCTGGGACCTGCGCGCCGACGCCCGCGGCCGCCTGGTCAACCGCGACCTCATCAACGACGCCCTCGGCCTCGACCGCGGCGATCGCAACCGCATCCAGTCGGGGCAGTTCGGCGAGCACGAGTACGAGGTGCGCGAGCTGTACCTGGTGCGCGGCGGTCGTCGCACCGATCTCTTCCTCGGCCGGCAGGTCATCGGCGATCTGGCCGCGCTCAAGATCGACGGCCTGCGCATCGACTACGCCAAGAACGCGCGCTGGACCTACCTCGGCTTCGCCGGCGCCTACCCGCTGCGGGCCTCGCGCTCGGTGCTCACCGACTACCCGCGCGGCGTCGACGTGGTCGGCACCCGGACCGGTCGCGTCGTGCCGGTGGCCGGCGGCTTCGGCGCCGCCTACCGCACCTCGCGCACCTACGGCGCGATCGGCGGCGTGGCGATCGTGCCGACCAAGCGCGACACCCGGACCGACGCCTGGGAGTCGCCGCGGGTCTTCGTCACCACCAACGGCTACGCCCGGCGCTCGCCGCGCCTCGACCTCTACCACTACGTCGTCGTCGACGTCGCCGGCGCCGCCGGCTTCGCGCTCACCAACCTGACCCTGGGCGTGCAGTGGAAGCCGGCCTTCCGCCTGCGCACCAACCTGAGCGTCAACCGCGTCGACACCGAGGTCCTCGAGCAGCAGATCGCCAACCAGCTCGAGAACGTCGGGCCGACGATCGACGGCGGCGTCATCAACAACGCCGAGGTCCAGCGGATCGCGGCCGACTCGGTGCGGGGCACGGTGTCGGCGGCGCTGGGCAAGACCAACCGCTTCGAGATCACCACCGGGCTGTCGGCGCGGCGCCGGCCCGAGGTCCGGCTCGAGGCCGGCATGACCGACAAGCTCCTGCCCGCGGCCCAGGCCGTCGAGCTGCTGGTGCAGGCGGTCGATCGCCGCTTCTACGGCGGCCTCCGCCTCGACCTGTCGTTCATCCGCGGCGTCGGCCTCGGCCAGGCCAGCTACGCCCGCTCGACCTCGCAGATCGTCCGCCTGGCGGCGACCCGGCCGGGCCTCAAGGGCGGCAAGGCCGAGCTGCAGGGCGACCTGGCGGTGGTGCAGTCCGCCGACGACAACGCCGGGGCGGTGTGCCAGCCCGGCGACGTCGCCACCTGCTACGGCAGCGCCAACACCGCCGCGGTCCAGGGCAACGTCACCGGCTACTACCGTTTCAAGCCGGACTGGTTCGGGGTGGTCCAGGGCGGCGTCGGCCTGCAGAAGCTCACGATCACCGACCCCGCGACCATGGGCGGGGTGCCGCAGTCGAGCATCGTCACCAGCTCGCTGTTCCTGCGCGTCGGCTACCGGTTCTGAGCCCACGGGCGGCCCGCGCGCGGTCCTCGCCGCCGATCATGTCCCGGCCGGCGGCGGCGGCGGCCGGGCGTCGATTCCGGAGAGGGGCGGGCGCGGGCCCGGCGGCGCCGTGGTAACCGATGACCATGTCGACCCAGGCGGGCGCGATCGGCATCGTCGGCGGCACCGGCCTCTACGACCTCGACGGGCTGACCGACCAGCAGTGGATCACGGTCCGCTCGCCCTTCGGCCAGCCTTCGGATCAGCTCCTGGTCGGCCGGCTCGGCGACGTCAAGGTCGTGTTCCTGCCCCGCCACGGCCGCGGCCACCGCATCCCGCCCCACGAGATCGACTTCCGCGCCAACATCGACGCCCTCAAGCGCGCCGGCTGCGGCCAGGTCATCTCGGTGAGCGCGGTCGGCTCGCTGCGGGCCGAGCTGCCGCCGGGGACGATGGTCGTCGTCGATCAGTTCATCGATCGCACGCTGCGCGGACCCCGGACCTTCTTCGGCACCGGGCTGGTCGCCCACGTCGCGTTCGGCCACCCGGTGTGCGCGCGCCTGAGCGCGGCGCTGGTGGCGACCGGGCAGGGGCTCGGGCTGCCGGTGGTCGACGGCGGCACCTACGTCGCCATGGAGGGGCCCCAGTTCTCGACCCGCGCCGAGTCGGAGCTGCACCGCGGCCTGGGCGCGAGCGTGATCGGCATGACCAACCTGCCCGAGGCCAAGCTCGCGCGCGAGGCCGAGCTCTGCTACGCGACCGTGGCCATGGTCACCGACTTCGACTGCTGGCACCCCGACCACGATCACGTCCAGGTCGCCGACGTCATCCGGGTCCTCACCGCCAACGCCGCCAGCGCGCGCCGGCTCCTGGCCGCGGCGCTGCCGGTGGCCGGCGCCCACCCGGCGCCGTGCCCGCACGGCTGCGATCGCGCCCTCGACAGCGCCGTGCTCACCGCGCCCGAGGCCCGCGACCCCGCGCTGTGCGCGCGGCTCGACGCGGTGGCGGGGCGGGTGCTGGGGCGGGGGCGGTGAGGGTCGACGGCGCCTGGCGGCGGGCGATCGAGCTCGGCGCCGACGGGCGGTCGGTGGTCGTGCTCGACCAGACCCGGCTGCCGTACGAGGCGGCGTGGCTCGCGCTCGCCGATCACGGCGCGGTGGTGCGCGCCATCCGCGACATGCAGGTGCGGGGCGCGCCGCTCATCGGCGCCGCCGCCGCCTGCGGCGTGGCCCTGGCGGTGGCCGCCGACCCCGGCGACGCCGCGCTCGCGCGGGCGTGCGGCGAGCTGGTGGCGGCGCGGCCGACCGCGGTCAACCTGGCGTGGGCGGTGGCGGCGGTGCGCGCGGCGGTGGCCTCGCTGCCGCCGGACGAGCGCGCGGCGCGGGCGTGGGCCGCGGCCCGGGCCATCTGCGACGACGACGTCGAGCGCAACCGCGCGCTGGGCGGCCACGGCCTCGCGATCCTGCGCGCGCTCGCCGCCCGGCTGGGCGCCGGCGGCGCCGGGCGGCCGCTGCGGGTGCTCACCCACTGCAACGCCGGCTGGCTGGCCACCGTCGACTGGGGCACGGCGCTGGCGCCGATCTACCTCGCCCACGAGGCCGGCCTCGCCGTCCACGTCTGGGTCGACGAGACCCGGCCGCGGAACCAGGGCCTGCTCACGGCGTGGGAGCTGGCCCAGCACGGCGTGCCCCACGCCGTGATCGCCGACAACGCCGGCGGCCACCTGCTGCAGGCAGGGCAGGTCGACGTCTGCCTGGTCGGCACCGATCGCACCACCCGCGGCGGCGACGTCGCCAACAAGATCGGCACCTACCTGAAGGCGCTGGCCGCCCGCGACGCCGGCGTGCCGTTCTACGTCGCCGCGCCGTCGCCCAGCATCGACTGGGCGGCCGCCGGCCCCGCCGACATCCCCATCGAGGAGCGCGACGGCGACGAGGTGCGGTGGGTGCGCGGCCGCGACGAGGGCGGCCGGCCGGCCCGGGTCGAGGTGGTGGCGGCGACGAGCGCCGTCGCCAACCCCGCCTTCGACGTCACGCCGCGGCGGCTGGTCACCGGGCTCGTCACCGAGCGCGGGGTCGCGGCGGCCTCGCCCGAGGGGCTGGCGGCGATCTTCCCCGAGCACGCGCGGCCGGCGCCGTGACCCTCCACCTGCGCAGCGAGCTGGTGGCCACGGCGCGGCGCATGAGCGAGCTGGGGCTGACCCCGGGCATGTCGGGCAACGTCAGCGCGCGCTCGGCGGGCGGGTTCCTGATCACGCCGTCGGGCATGCCGTACGCCGAGCTGACGGCGGCCGACGTGGTCGAGGTCAAGCTCGACGGCAGCGTCCGACCCGGCCAGCGCGCGCCGTCCACCGAGTGGCGGCTCCACCGCGATCTGCTGGTGGCCCGCGCCGACGCCGCCGCGATCGTCCACACCCACTCGCTGTTCGCGACCTCGGTGTCGATGCTGCGCCGCCCGATCCCGGCGGTGCACTACATGGTCGCGCTGGCCGGTGGCGACGAGATCCCGTGCGCCGCCTACGCCACCTTCGGCAGCGACGAGCTGGCGCGGGCCGCCACCGCCGCGCTCGCCGGCGGCCGGGCCTGCCTGCTCGCCAAGCACGGCCTGGTCGCGCTCGGCGACGCGCTGGCGAGCGCGCTGCGCCTCGCCGCCGAGGTCGAGACCCTGGCCGCCCAGTACTGGCACGCCGCCCAGCTCGGGTCGCCCCACGTCCTCGACCACGACGAGCTCGAGCGCGTGCGCGCCCGCTTCGCCACGTACGGCCAGGGATCCCGGAGGCGCCGGTAGACCCGGGCGACGCCGCGCGCCGGCGGCCGGCGACCGGCCCCGCGGACGCGCACGGCTTGCGGCCCTGGGGACGCGCGCTGCAGGAAGCGCGCGACGCCGTCCAGCGCGCCCCGGCGGCGAGCCCGGCGCACGTGTCGCACCTGGCCTCGGGTGTGCAATCGGTGATGACCATGACGGTTCCCATCCGGCTGACGTTCAAAGAGCTCCCCCTCAGCGACGCGCTCCGCGCCCACATCGAGGACTGGACCGCGAAGCTCGAGCACCTGCACGACGGCATCCTCGGCTGCGACGTCGGGGTCGAGACCCCGCACAAGCACCAGAGCCGGCACCGACGCTTCCACGTGAAGATCCACCTCCACCTCGCGGCGCCGGCCAAGGACGTGGTCGTCAGCCACGATCCCGGCGAGGACGGCGCCCACGACGATCCCTACGTCGCGGTCCGCGACGCCTTCCTGGCCGCGCGCCGCCAGCTCACCGACGCCGTCCACAAGCTGCGCGGCGAGGTCAAGCGCCACGCCGCGGAGTGAGCGCGGGCTCACATGAAGTTGCGGGTGTGGAGGGCGGAGAGACGGGCCGCGTCGTCGGGCGCGAAGCCGAGGCGGACCAGGCGCTGACGCCGCCCCTCGTCCATCGTCCGCACCAGCTCGACCACCGCGGCGTGGCCGCGCCGCAGGTCCGCGGGCGCCCAGCCGCCGGCGGCCAGCAGGACCAGAGCGTCGAAGACCTCGCGGTTGAGGCCCGCGGTGTGGGCGAGCGCGGCGTGGCGGCGCTCGATGGCGGCGGCGAGCCGGCCGCGCAGGGCCGGCTCCTCGTCGACGTGCCGGCGCAGGTGGGCGAGGCCGAACGCGACGTGGCGGGCCTCGTCCTGGGCGGCGAGGCGGGCGAGCGCGGCGGTGCAGCGGTCGGGCGCGTGATCGCGGACGAACCCCAGGAGCGCCAGGAAGCTGCCTTCGCCCAGCACCGACAGCAGGAAGCTGGCGATCGCGAAGTCGGGCTCGTCGAACAGCGTCGCCAGCGAGGCCTGGCCGCCGGCGGTCGACAGCCCGAGGGCGTCGCGGCGCAGGCAGGCGCGGCGCGTGAAGACCTCGACGTGGCGGGCCTCGTCGGCGATCTGGACGGCGAGGAGCTGCATCACCTCGCGGAAGTGGGGATGGACGCGGCCGAGGAAGCGCGCCGGCACCAGCAGCGCCGCGGTCTCGTTCTCGATCAGGTAGGTCATGAGCTGGACCACCGCGTCCTCGCCCTCGGCCGGGTGGTCGGCCGGCGCGTCCCACGGGATCGCGGTGGCCGGATCCCACTGCGCCGCCACCGCCTGGGCGTAGAGGCGCGCCGCCTCGTCCGCCCACATCGTGCGCCGGTCGGCCAGCGGCAGGTCGAGGGTGGGCGCGCCGGCCTCGACCAGGGCGCCGCGCGCCGCCAGGCCCCAGCGGGCGGGGGCGTGGGCCGACGGCGCCGCGACCTCGCCGGCGCGCTCGGCCCCGCGCCAGCGGTCGATCTGGCCGGCGCGGACGTGCCAGCCACCCGCGGCCGGCGCGCAGGCGTGACCGCGCGCGCGGCACCACGCCGGCAGATCGATCGCGACGGTGGCGGCGCCGCCGCGGACCAGCAGCTCGCCGCCGCCCAGGCGCAGGCCGCGCTCGACCAGGAGGTGGCCGCCCTCGTCGAGGCCGAGGTCCACCAGCTCGAGCTCGGCGGGGGCCGTCGCGCTCACCGCGCCGCCCGCCCGGCCGCCCACGCCGCCAGCCAGCCGCTGGCCGTCACCGCCCGCGCCAGCGCGCGGTAGCCGCTGGTGCGACCCGGCAGCCAGCGCGTCAACCCCTCGAGGTCGAGCAGCGGGCGCACCTCCGGGTCGTCGTAGGACATGGCCAGGAGCAGCTCGCGGAGGCGCGTCACCGCGGGCGGCGCGTCGTCGAGGACCGTGAAGTTGCAGTGGTCGTAGGGCTCGGTCTGGAGGACGACGCGGGTGGCGCCCGGGGGCAAGAGGCCCTCGCGGGCGAAGGCCAGGCGGTTGGCGTCGAGCACGCACGCGGCGTCCACGGTCCCGGCCAGGAGCGCGCGCACCGCGTCGCGCTCGCCGCCGACGTGGTCGCCGTGCTTGCCGACGAGCACGTCGTGGAGGACGACCTCCGGCGCGACCCCGGCCGCGGCCAGGGCGTCGAGCGGGATGAGCGTGGCCTGCGGGGAGTCGCGGGCGCCGACGCCGAGGCGGCGGCCGGCGAGGTCGGCCGGGGTCGCGATCGGCCCGTCGGCGCGCGCCAGCACCACGCTGGTCAGATCGCGATCGGTGTCGCGCATGGCGATGGCCTCGGCTCGCCGCCCGGCGGCGGCGGCGTGCTCGGTCTCGAGCCAGGCCAGGGGCGAGTTCCACGCCACGTCGACGTGGCCGCGGAGGTGGGCCTCGACCTGGCGCTCGTAGGTCGTGTAGAGCACGTAGTCGAAGGGCAGGCCGCGGGCGGCGAAGTAGGCCTTGAAGCCGTCCCAGATGGGGACGACCTTGGCGTCGTAGGCGACGGCGCCGAGGACGAGCTCGGTCATGGTGGGCTCCTTCAGAAGAGCGGCAGGCCGCACACGGCCTTGCCGATGAAGTCGTGGAGGACGTCGCTGGTGGGCGCCATGACCGCGGCGGCGCGGGCGTCGCGGAACACGCGCTCGACCGCGACCTCCTTGCGGAAGGCGGCCCCGCCGCACACCCGCATCGCCAGGTCGGTGACCTCGGTGGCGGCGTCGCCGGCGGCGGCCTTGCTCTCGAGCACGCGCAGGGTGGCGTCGGCGCGGCCGCCACCGATGGCGGCGACGGTGTCGGCGAGCAGCGCCTTGCTCTGATCGGCGCGGACGCGCATGCGGGCGACGTGGGCTCGGATCGTGGGCAGGTCGGCGATGGTCGAGCCGGCGTGCTCGAAGCGCGTGGCGCCGGCGTGGGCGGCGGTGCGCGTGACCGCGGCCTCCATCAAGCCGCACGACACCGAGGCCGACAGCACGTTGAACCAGGGCAGGACCGTGCCCATCATCAGGCCGAAGCCGGCGCCGTCGTCGCCGAGCCGCGCGCTCGCGGGCACCACCACGTCCTCGGCGGTCACCGGGCTCGAGTCGTTGCCGCGCAGGCCGAGGCCGTCGAAGCCGGCGTCGGCGACGCGGAGGCCGGCGGTGGTGCGTGGCACCAGCCACAGCGTCGACAGTTCGGCGCCGGCGGTGGGCCGGCTCGACCACACGTAGCTGTCGGCGTGGCGGGCCGAGGTCACCCAGCTCTTGCGCGCCGTGAGGCGGACCCGATCGCCGTCGGCGGCGGCGGTGCTGACCGGGGCCCAGAACTGGCTGCGCGAGCCGACCTCGGAGAAGGCGAGGGTCGACAGGTGCTCGCCGCGGGCGACCGCCTGCCGGATCGCGTGCGGGCCGTGGGCCTCGATCACGGCGGTGGCGCAGTAGTGCATGCACACCACCATGGCGGTCGAGCCGCACTCGCGGGCGAGGCGCTCGACGACGAACGCGGCGGCGGGCAGGCCGGCGCCGAGGCCGCCGACCTCGGCGCTCGACACCAGGCCGAGGAGGCCGGCGTCGCGGAGGGCGGCGAGGGCCGCGGTGGGGAAGGCGCCGCGATCGGTGGCGGCGGCGTGGGCGGCGGCGGTGGCCGCGGCGGGCTCGACGAGGGCTTCGTATGCGAGGGACATGATGACTCCAGGCGCGGACGCCCGGAGCCTTCAGGCGCCGATCATCCGTCGCGGTGGTGCGTGACCCGGGCACGCCGGGTCGGGGGAGGGCTTCAACGCCGGTACATGGCCGGGCGAGCCTACCCCGGCTGGCCGCCCGGGAGGGCGGCCGCAGCCCCGGCGATCCGTGGGGTTGGCCGGGGCCGGCGCGCCATGGGATCGCGGCGGGCGCGCGGGATGAAACCGGCGGCGTCGACCGTTGTCCTGGTCCGAGGAGGCTCCGATGAACCTGCGCGTATGGCTCGCGATCGGGCTGGGGGCGGCGACCGCGGCGGTCGCCGGATGCGACGAACGGGAGGGGCGGGAGGGGCGGGAGGGGCGGGCCGGGGACGGGCCGGCGGACACCCCGTTCGCGTCCGCGGGCGGGGCGCCGGCGGGGACCGCCGTCACGTCGAGCGCCGCGGGCCGGGGCGACCCGGCGCCGGTCCTCGCGCCGGCGGTCGTCGCCGAGGACCGCCGGGTCGGGCCGGGGCTGACCGCGCTCGCCCCGATCGTCGACGGCGCCCTCATCGTCGTGCCGATCGCCAGCGACGCGCCCGTCGCCGGACGCTACCTGACGCTCGACGAGGGCATGCGCCGCGGCCTGGTCAGCGTGCGCGAGCTACCCGACACCGACTACGGCACGCTGCGCGTCCACAACCGCTCGGAGCTGACCCTGTGCCTCGCCGCCGGCGAGGTCGTGCTCGAGGGCCACCAGGATCGCACGTTCGCCGAGAGCCTGGCGGTGGCGCCGCGCTCCCGCGCCGAGATCGACGTGCGCTGCGTCGAGCCCGATCGCAGCGAAGGGCCCGGTCGCCGGCTGGTGTCGGCGCAGGCCATGGTCCACCCCGAGCTGCGGCGGCTGCTGTTCCAGGGCAGCCAGGCGCGGGTGTGGGAGGAGGTCAAGCGCAAGAACGCGGTCCACGGCCAGGGCAACGCCACCAACACCTACCGCGGCACGGCGCGGCTCCAGCACACCGGCGGCCAGGCCGAGTGGCGCGACCGCGTGCTCGCGAGCCTGGCCGCGATGCCCGGACGCGAGCGCGTGGTCGGGCTGGCGGTCGCCCTCGAGGGTCGGCTGATCGCGGTCGACGTCTTCGCCGCGCCCGAGCTGTACCGGGCGCTGGAGCCCAAGCTCGTCGGCGCGGCGGTGGCGCAGGGGGTCGAGGCCCGGCGCGAGCTGCGGGCGCCGCGTCCGGAGGAGATCGGGGCGCTGCTCGCCGGCGCGCGCCACACCGCGTGCGGCCAGACCGCGATGGCGCCGCCGCTCGAGTAGCCTGGCGCGACCAGCGCGCCGCGGGGTTGTGGGACAATCGCCGACGGGTGACCGCCCCCGACGACACCGCGCTCGGGCCCGGGCCCGGCACGCTGGCCGACAACCCGCGCTGGCGCTGGGTGCGGCGGCTGGCGCCGTGGGTGATCACGGCGGTGGTGGTGACGGCGATCCTGGTCAAGTACCCGCTCGGCCGCATCGTCGAGGAGATGCAGCGCGGCGACGTCCTGGCCATGGCGCCGGTGGCGCTCGCGGCCACGCTGGTCATGTGGTTCACCGCCACCACCGGCGACTTCGTGCTGCTGCGCCCGCTGGCGCCGCGGCTGCGGTTCCTCGCCCTGATGAAGGGCAAGGCCGGGGTGTCGGTGCTCAACGCGCTGGGCCTCGCCCTCAACTACGGCGGGTTCGCGCTGTGGATCCAGCGCGTGGTCGGCTGCCCGTGGCGGACCGCGCTGGGCGTGATCCTGATGCTGACGCTGGCCGATCTGGGCGCGGTCTCGATCGTGGCCCTGGGCGCGCTGATCGCCGGCGGCGACGGCCTGCCGGCGGCGGTGCGCGATCGCCTGGTCGTCGTCGCGCCGGCCCTGGGCGGCGTGGCCCTCGCGCTCCTGCTCGCCGCCCGACCGGTGGCGGTCCGGCGCGGCCTGTTCGAGCCGTGGCGCGGTGTGCCCCGCGGCCACCGCGCGGCGAGCGTCGTCGCGCGCATGGGCACGATCTCGGTGCTGGTGGTGTCGACCTGGGCGGCGGCGCGCGCGTTCGGCCTGCCGGTCCCGTTCCACGCCTGGGCCAGCTTCCTGCCCGTCCTGCTCGTGGTCGGCGCGCTGCCGGTCAACGTCGCCGGGCTGGGCCCGGTGCAGGCGGCGTGGCTGCTCCTGTTCGCGCCGTGGGCGAGCGGGCCCCAGATCCTCGCCTTCCAGTTCCTGTGGCACCTGGCGATGGTGTGCGCCCTCTTCCTGCGCGGCGCGCCGTTCCTGCGGGCGGTCGTCGGCGACATCGCCCGCGGCCAGGGCCGGGGCGCGGATCGGGCCGCGCCGGCGGACCGGTCGGCCCAGGGGCAGCCAGGGACCGGCTAGCGCACCGCACGGTTCGAATGCCGTCGCCGCGCGCACGTCGAACCGCTCGGTGCTCTGGAGCGCTCTAGAGCAGGCCGCCGAGCTTGTCGCCGAGGCCCCCCGGCAGCTTGTCGAGGACGCCGCTCTTGCCGAGCCACTTCGGGACGTCGTCGGCGTGCTCCTTGATCACGTCCACCACCTTCTCGGCGGTCTTGCGGTCGAGGCCAGCCTTGGTCATGAGGGTCTCGATGAACTCTTCCATGGCGCCGACGATCCACCGCGCGCACCGCGCTGGCAAGGGGCGCGTCGTCACCCTGCCGGCGGCCAGCTCAGGTCGGCGCTCCCGGCGGCAGCGTCGGAGCTGCCGCCGTCGCCCACCACGTAGGTCACGGCGTGGGCCTCGTCGGGCGAGGGCACGCTCCACCGATCGAGCATGCGGGCGAGCGCGCGCTCGGGCACCGCGCGGCCGACGGGGCGGGCGCGGTTGCGCCGGCGCTGCTCGGCGGCCGGCACCTCGCAGTAGACGATGTGGGCGCGGAAGCGGTAGTCGCGGCACAGGCCGACCAGGGCGCGACGCAGGTCACGGCCGAGGGTGGTGGCGTCCCAGGCGAAGGGGCGGCCCGCGCGCAGGTGCTCGCGGGCGCGCTCGCGGGCGGCGGCGACCACCGCGCCCTGGCCGTCGGCGGGATCGACGTCGAGCTCGGCGCGCAGGCCGTCGAGCGAGACCACCGCCAGCTCGGGGCGGGCGGCGAGCCAGGCGCTCTTGCCGGCGGCGGGCAGCCCGCTCAGGATCACGGCCTCGGCCACGGTGTCGTCGAAGGCCGGCACCTCGGGGGCGCGGGTGCCGCGCTCGTCGTCGAGGTAGACCGCGCGGCTGTGGGCGTCGGCGAAGGGCCGCGGCCCGTCGAGGCAGCCGGCCTCGGCCGCGACCTCGCGCCACAGCGCGCAGTGATCGACCAGGCGGGCGCGATCGGCGGGGTCGGCGGTGCGCCGGCCGAGCGCGTCGGCGGCGGCGACCGTGGCCAGCCAGTCATTGCGGGTGACCAGCGCCAGCCGGATCGCGCGCCGCGCCGCCTCGGCCGGGGCCAGCTCGACGCCGAAGAACGGCACCTGGTGCGAGCGCACCAGGGCGCACAGGTGCTCGCGCAGCGCGAACGGCGCGCCCGCCTGGTAGAGCGCGGCCCGCACCAGGCGCTCGCCGTGCGCGCTGTGGCCGCGCGAGGTGATCCGGCCGTCGGCGTCGACGCGCGTGGTCGCCGGCTTGCCGACGTCGTGGAGGAGGACCGCGGCGAAGAGGAGCGCGCGCGCGGCAGGCGTGGCCGCGGCGTACGCGGGCAGGGCGACCAGCGCCTCGAGCGCCATGCGGGTGTGGAGCCAGACGTCGCCCTCGGCATGCCAGGTCGCGTCCTGGGGCGTGGCGGCGAGGACCCCGGCGCCGACGACGGGCGCCACCGCCGCCGCCAGCGCGGCCTCGTCCAGGGCGGCGCCCGGCGCCGGGGCCCGCGCGCCGATCACGGCGGCGCTCCGTCGCCGTCGGGGGCGAACAGGTCGACGCCGGGGGCGAGCTGGTTGGGCACGATCGGGCGCGCCAGCCAGTGGCTGCCGGAGTCGACGACGCTGGTGAGGAAGCTCTTGCGGATCCACTTGAGGCGGGCGACCACCGCCCCGTCCTCCTCGACCTTCACGTACAGGCCCTCGGCCTCGTCGGCCGGGTCGGTCTCGAGCGCGGCGCGCTCGGGAGCCACGCCGCTGGCGGCCGCGACCTCGGCCAGGCGCTCGCGCCAGCGCGGGCTCTTGTAGCGGGCGCGGGCGACCAGGCCGGGCAGCGCCCGCGCGTCCTCGACCACGCCCTGCCACAGCACCGGCACCGAGCGGACGACGGCGGCAGCGCCGCAGGCCGCCAGGTGGGCGCGGCGGCGCTCGGTCGACCAGAACACGCCGTCCGGATCGCGGACGTCGAACTCGAGGAAGTAGTGGGGCAGGGCGTCGTAGAAGATCGTGTGCTTGGCGTACAGCCACTCGCCGTAGACCGTTAGGCCGCCGGCGCACAGCCGGGTCAGGAGCGCGACGTGGGCGCCGGCCCAGCGCTTGAACAGGTCGAAGTGCCGCTCGCGCGGCCCGCCGGTGAGGACGTGACCCCGGCTCTGCAGGCGGACCCCGCCGTGGCCGTCCTCGGCGAGCCCGGCGTTGGCGCCGTCGAGCTTCTCCTCGATCACGACGTGGCGGCCGCGCAGGTCGGCCAGCGGCACCTGCGCCAGGTCGGCGTCGCCGGGCTGGGGCCGCGAGCCCTCGAGGTGGGCGGTGCGCGGGTACTTGTGGAAGGGCGCGCTCACGGCGTCACCGCAGGGCCACCGCGGTCAGGTGCCCGCGCACGCCGTCGATCGTGACCCGGCGGGCGCCGGCGTCGACCCACAGCGCGCGCAGGCGGTCGGCGGTGAACAGCCGCACGTGCTCGGGGTTGTCGTCGGGCTGGGACGGCACCGTCGCCACCGCCGCCCGTCGCGCCACCCGCAGCGCCTCGGCCGCCACCGCCGCCGGATCGGCGACGTGCTCGAGCACCTCGAGCACGGTGGCGACGTCGACGCTGTCCGCCGCCAGGCCGAGGCGGGCGGCGTCCATCCGCGCCACGGTCAGCCGGCGGGCCCCGCCCCGGGCCACCGCCGCGAGCTGGGCGGCGCGCTCGGCCACGACGTCGACGGCGGTGACCGCGACCCCGGGCAGGGCGTCGAGGACCGGCCACAGGAAGACGCCGCGGCCGCTGCCGACGTCGAGCAGGCGGTCGGGCGCCAGGCCGCGCAGGGTGCCGAGCACCGCCCGCACCCGCGGCAGCTCGGCGGCGCGCTTGAAGCGGTGCAGGCGCAGCGCCGCGGCGGCGGCCGCGGCCAGGGCGTGGTCGTCGTCGACGTCGTCGGTCAGCCCGAGCCGGCCACGGGCGTAGCAGGCGGCCAGCCACCGGTAGTGGGTCGCGTCGTCGACCGGGGCCGTCATGGCCGGCGAGCCTACTCGAACTTGATCGTGCGGTAGCCGAACAGGCGCACCCGCTTGCCGTAGACGTCGAGGACGATGAGCCCGGCCAGGAACAGGAGCACCCACGGCCACAGGTCGCGGGTGAAGCTGGCCGACTCGCCGTCGGGCGTCCACGCCTGGCCGGGCTCGAGCTGGTGGCCGCCGGCGGTCACCACCGCGGCCTGGCGCAGCGGTGCCTCGTCGGGGGTGGTCCGCAGGTACTCGCGCGGGTAGGGCAGCGCCACCGAGCCCAGGCTCTCGGCCACGGTCTTGCCGTCGCGCTTGTGGGCGGCGCGCAGGAGGAACGAGCCGTAGCGCTCGATGGGGAAGTCGGCCTGGTAGCGGCCGGCGGCCACCTGATCCATCACCACCGTCTGCTTGACCTGGTTGGTCGCGGGGTCGACGACCTCGAGCGCGGTGTCGAGGCCGTTGACGAACTGATCGGAGGCGTCGATGGCGTCGACCACGACCCGGGCCCGGCCGTCGTCGACGTTCGCGAACAGGTCGTAGCTGTCGTAGACCTTGCGCCGCATCGTCGTCCGCACGAGCTGGGCCCAGAAGCGGGGGTAGCCGTTCCACGCGATCCAGTCCTGGCTCCAGCGGTTCTTGACGTCGCTGGTCCAGGCCACGCTGGTGCCGGCGCCGTGGCGCCAGCGGGCGAGGATGGGCTCGCCGAGGTCGCTGATGAGGATGACCTCGCCGGTGGGCTTGGGCTTGGTGGTGACGTAGCCGCGCAGCGGCGGCGCCGACTCGACCGCCGTGCCCTCGATCATCTCGACCCGCTTGGCCACCCGCACCTTGATCGCGTCCTCGACGAGCTGCGAGCGCTGGGCCTCGGTGGTCTCCTTCATGAAGATGCGGGGCAGGGCGCCGATGTCGTCGGTCATGTACAGCCGGCCGTCGCCGTTGTCGGCGATGAGGGCGAGGAGGTTGCGGTCGGCGCCGGTGACGCCGACCGCCGACACCGTGATGCGGGCGGCGCGCATGTCCTGGACCAGATCGACGATGCCGTCGTAGGGCGCCTCGCCGTCGGACAGGACGATCACGTGCTTGACCTTGGCGTTGACCCCCTGCAGCAGCTCGAAGGCCTCGCGCAGGCCGGGGTAGATGTTGGTGCCGCCCGCCGACTGCAGCTTCGAGATCTCGGCCGAGATCCGCATCTTGTTGGCGGCCCGCTGCGGCCGCACGAAGACCTGGGCCTCGCTGTCGAAGGCGATCACGCCGATCACGTCGTTGGGCGACAGCACCTCGGTGGTGACCCGCGCCGCCTCCTTGGCCGCCTCGATCTTGGGGCCCTGCATCGAGCCCGAGCGATCGATCACCAGCATCAGCGCGATGTCCGGCTGCTCGCGCAGCTTCTCGGCGTCGAAGCGGACCGGCATGATCTGCTCGACCTTGGTGCCCTGGTAGCCGCCGGAGCCGAAGGAGTCCTCGCCGCCGGCCATGATCAGGCCGCCGCCCAGGGTGCGGACGTAGCTGTCGAGCGCCGCCATCTGGCCGGCGGCCAGGAAGTGGGCGGGCACGTCGGAGACCAGGACCAGGTCGTACTTCTCGAGCTCCTTGGCCGACGCTGGCAGGCCGCGCGGGCCGCGCACCTCGACGTCCATGTTCTCGTGCTCGAGCGCGCGCGCCAGGTAGCCGGCGGCGCCGGGCTCGCGCAGGACGCCGCCCTCGACGTAGAGGATGCGCGGCTTGCCCTTGACCGGCGCGGTCATGACCGCCTCGTTGTTGCGGGTCTCGGTGTCGTGGGTGTACTTCGACAGCCGCAGGCGGAACGTGGTGGCGCCGGCGCGCTTGGCCTCCGACTTGAACGCGACGCGGTTGATGCCCTCGCGCAGCTCGACGGTCTTGAGCGGCTCGAGCGGGTTGGGGAACTCGTCCTGGCGCAGCGCGAGGGTCACCGTCTCGGCGTGGGTCGACCAGATCTCGGCCTTGACCTCGAACGGGGCCCCGACCTTGATCTCGTCGGGCAGCTCGAGGCCGACGACGCGGATCTCCTGGGTCTGGTCGCCGGCGAAGGTCCGCCACGACACCTTCACCCCGAGCTCCTTGGCCCGGTAGGCCTCGCTGACCACGTCGCCGGCGGTCTGGTTGCCGTCGGTGACCAGCACCAGGCGCGGCAGGTGGCCGGGGGGGAACAGGCCGTAGGCGAGCTGCATCGCGGCCTGCACGTCGCTGCCGGCGCTGGCGCCGTCGTGGCGCCCGATCGCGAAGCCGCCGCGCTCGCGGGGCGCCACCCGCGGCTTCTCGGCGAAGGTCACGACCTCCAGCCACTGGCCGCCGGCGGCGGCGCGCAGCTCGTCGACGTAGGCGCGGGCGGCGTCGAGCTGCTTGTCGGAGACCGAGGCCGAGACGTCGACCAGCGCCACGGTCGCGACCTTGGACTCGCGGGTCACCCACGACGGCCGGGCGAGGGCGACCGCCGCGGTGACGATCACCAGCGAGCGCAGCCCGGCCTGCAGCACCTGCTGGCTGATGGCGAGGTCGGTGAGCGACCAGTGGCGGGCGACGAAGAAGAACGGGACGACGCAGGCCAGCTTGAGCCACTCCGGGGCCAGCAGATCGACGGGCCGCGCCGTGACGCCCTCGATCGTGATCATCGTCCGGGCGCCGATCCAGGCGTCGATGCCGACGTAGATCGCGATCGCGGCGGCCACCCCGGCGGCGATCATCGCGCCCAGGCGCAGCGCGGCGGTCGGGCGCGGGCTCATACCGTGATCCTCCGGTGGTAGGTCACCCACTCCAGCGCCAGGAGCGCCAGCACCGCGAGCACCAGGTAGACCCACAGCTCGCGGCGGGCGCTGACCGGGAAGGACTCGGGGGCGGCCAGCGTGCGCCCGCCCAGGACCAGGTCCTGGGCCGGGGCGATGCTCGACTCGGTGGGCGAGCCGAGGTTGGCGGCCAGCTCGAACGCGGCCAGCGGCTCGCGCAGGTCGGGCGCCCCGGCGGGCGGCGCCGGCTGGTCCGGCGGGTAGGCGATGATCTGGTGGAGGCCGACGCGGCGGCCGTAGAACGTGGCCTTGCTGTCGACGACCGGCGCCGGGGTCGTCACCCCGGCCGGATCGACGACCGTGACCTCGCGGACGTCGAGCAGGCCGTCGAGCGGGATGTGGAAGCGCTGGCCGGTGGTGTAGGTCGTGACCAGGTCGGCGTCGTCGCCGGCGAACCAGTCGAGGGTGTTGACCAGCAGCAGGGGGAAGGCGACGCGCAGGGTGAGGTCGGTCCCGGCGAGCGACCAGCCGAACGCCACGATCTTGCGCCGGGCCTCGCGCCGCGCCACCGCGATGCCGTCGCGGACGTAGCGGGCGAGGACGACGTCGCCGCGGGCGCGGTCGGCGGCGAACGCGCTGGCGGTGTCGAAGTTGACGTCGGAGAGCTGGACCCAGCGCATCACCGGGTGCTCGTCGGCGGTCTCGGTGACCCGCGGTCGCGGCACCGGGCCGCGGATCGCGAACGGGCTGTGTTCGCCGGCGGGGTTGAAGTACAGGAGGTGCACCGGCGACGGCGGCGTCACCGCCGGGGTGTGGTCGTCGAAGACCACGGCGTCGAAGGGGCGCCCGGTGTCGGCGTTGTGGATCGTGCGCGCGGGGTCGGCGTCGTACTCGGCGGGCGTGGCCTTGTAGACCTCGATGTTGTCGTAGACCAGCATCGCGCCCTCGAGGTAGAGGTTGTCCCGGGTCACCAGGAGCACGCTCTGCTTCTTGCGCGCCGGCAGGAGCGCCCACGCCTGGTCGTCGAGCGGGAACGGGTCGCTGGTGTCGGCGCCCGGGCCCTCGCCGGGGCGCAGCGACGCGCGCAGCGTGCTCTCGCCGCCGGGCAGCTCGCGGTAGATCTCGCGCACCCGCTGGCCGGGCGCCAGCTCGAGCGGCTTGACCTCGATCGCGGTCTCGCCGTTGTAGAGCGCGAGCTGGCGGCGCGCCGGCTCGCTGCCGAAGTTCTGGACCTCGATGAAGACCTCGTAGCTGGCCTTGTTGGCGATGTAGCGGCGGACGTTGAAGGCGACGATGCCGACGTTCTCGGCCCGGGTGCCGACGCCGAGGTAGCGGACGTCGAGGCCGCGCAGGTCGACGCGGGCCAGGTCCGCGCTCGCCACCGCGTCGGCGGCGGGCGCGTCGCCGCCGGTCGTCGGCGACCCGGCGGATCCGGCGCCGTCGCCGCCGATCGTCGTCGGCGCCCCGGCGTCGGCGGCGGCCTCGGCCGGGGGCTCGCCCCACAGCACCTGGCCCAGGGCCTGCTCGCTGTAGGCGCCGTCGCTGACGATCACGACCAGCGGGTTCTGCCGGCCGCGCAGGGCGTCGGCGGCGGCCGCCAGCGCCCGCGGCAGGTCGGCCGGGGTGTCCGAGGCGCTGATGCCGTCGACGACCTTGCGCAGCATCGGCTTGTCGCCGTCGAACCGCGACATCGGCGTGGCCTGGCCGTCGACGCGCACCACCATCGCCAGGTCGCCGCCGCCCATCGCGTCGATGAGCGCCTTGGCCCGCTCCTTGGCCCGCTCCATCCGCGTCAGCCCCTTGCGCGCCGGGTCACCGTCCTGGGCCTTCATCGAGGCCGAGGCGTCGAGGAGGATGACCACGCTGCGCGCCCGCGGATCGCGGTCGCCCAGGGTCGGGCCGAAGGCGGCCAGGGCCACGAGGCCGAGGATGAAGAGCAGGAGCAGGAGCGACAGCCAGCGCTTGAGCTGCTTCCACAGCGCGTTGGCGTCGCGCTGCTCGAGCACGCGCTGCCACAGGTTCGAGAACGGCACCTCGAAGCGGCGCCGGCGCATCTTGATGATGTAGGCGACGACGGTGAGCGCCGCCGCCACCGCGGCGGTCAGGAGCACCGTCGAGGCCGCGATGGGACCGGTGAAGCTCACCGCAGGAAGCCTCCCGAGCGGAAGATCTGCAGCACCAGCTCGTCGAACGGGATCGCGGTGTGGGTGCGGAAGAACGGCACCGCGCGGGCGGTGCAGAAGTCCTCGAGCTGCTTGCAGTAGCGCTCGTGCTCTCGGGTGTAGGCCTCGAGCAGCGCCCTCGAGACCGTGACCTCGCGCGCCTCGCCGGTCTCGCAGTCGACCAGGGTGAGGTCGCCGTGGAGCTCGGGCGCCGCCTCCTTGAGGTCGTAGACCTGGAGGACGAAGGGCTCGAACTTGTTGTAGCGCAGGGTGTTGATGCCGTCCTCGAAGCCCTGCGGGTCGTAGAAGTCGCTGATCAGGACGGCCAGGCCGCGCCGCTTGTGCTGGCTCACGAAGGTCTTCATCGCGTCGGCGACCCGGGTGGTGCCGCCGATCTCGACCGTGCGCAGGAAGTCGAAGACCCGGAAGATCCGGTTCTTGCCGCGCGCCGGCGGCAGGCGGCCGAGGATGCGATCGGAGAAGGGCAGGATCGCGACCCGGTCGAGGTTGGCGAGGCCGACGTACGACAGGGCGGCGCCGACCTTCATCGCGTAGTGCAGCTTGGGCGGCGTGCCGATCGCCATCGAGTCCGAGCAGTCGACCAGGATGTAGATGTGGAGATCCTCCTCCTCCTCGAACAGGCGCAGGAGCAGGCGATCGAGGCGGCCGTAGAGGTTCCAGTCGATGTAGCGGAAGTCGTCGCCGCGGGCGTAGGTGCGGTGGTCGGCGAACTCGATGCCCGAGCCGACCTTGCGGGTGCGGCGCTCGGCGCGCAGGTTGCCGGCGAACATCTTGCGCGACACCAGGTGCAGGTGCTCGAGCGTGCGCAGGAAGCGCTCGTCGAACAGGCCCGAGCGGTCGGCGGCGCGGGCGGCGCCGCTGGTGGCAGGCGGGGCGCGGCGGGGCTGGGCGGCGGCGGCCGGGCGAGGCACTAGCGCGTCTCGGGGGTCGACGAGAGGATTTCGGCGATGATGGCGTCGGGGCGGACGCCCTCGGCCTCGCCCTCGAAGTTGAGGATGAGGCGGTGACGCAGCGCCGGCGCCGCCACCGCGCGGATGTCGTCGAGCGCGACCGCGTAGCGACCCTCGAGCAGGGCGCGGATCTTGGCGGCGAGGATGATCGCCTGCAGGCCGCGCGGCGAGGCGCCGTAGCGCAGGTACTTCTTGCTGGTGGGCGGGGCCTCGGGGGTCTCGGGGTGGGTGGCCTGCAGCACGCGCACCGCGTAGTCCTGGATGCTGCGCGCCAGCGGCACCTTGCGCACCAGGTCGCGCAGCTCGAGCACGCGCGCCTTCTCCATCACCGCCTGCGGTCGCGGCACGTCCTCGGCCGTGGTCCGGTCGAGGATCGTGTGGAGGTCGTCGCGGTTGGGGAACTCGACCACCAGCTTGAAGAAGAAGCGGTCGAGCTGGGCCTCGGGCAGGGGGTAGGTGCCCTCCATCTCGAGCGGGCTCTGGGTGGCGAGCACGAAGAACGGCTTCTCGAGCGTGTGGGTCGACTTGGCCACCGTCACCGAGCCCTCGCTCATGGCCTCGAGCAGCGCGGACTGGGTCTTGGGCGTGGCGCGGTTGATCTCGTCGGCGAGGACGATGTTGGCGAAGATCGGGCCGCGCTGGAACTCGAAGCGCTTGCCGCCGCCCGGCTCCTCGACGATGACGTTGGTGCCGACGATGTCGGCGGGCATCAGGTCGGGGGTGAACTGGATGCGCGAGAACGAGGCGTGCATGCACTCCGCCATCGTCCGCACCAGCATGGTCTTGCCCAGGCCGGGCACGCCCTCGAGCAGGGCGTGCCCGCCGCCGAGCATGCACATCAGCACGCCCTCGACGATCGCGTCCTGGCCGACGATCATCGTCGCGATCTCCTGACGGAGGCGGCGGAGGTCGCCGGTGAAGGCGGCGACGTTGGTCTCGATCTCGGCGGGGGAGGCGGCGGCGGCAGGGCTCATGATGCTCCGGGAGAGGGGCGAGGGCGGCGGGCCGCCCGGGAGGCGCGGGGCGGCGCGGCGCGGGGCGGCTCAGTCCATGTCGTGGGGCTTGATCTTCGTGAAGTACTTCTTCACGTAGTACTTGTACGAGGACGGCACCTTCTCGGTCCGCATCACGTCCTCGACCACCTTCTTGTAGTCGGTGTAGACCTGGCGGTAGGCGGTCGAGGCGAACCCCTTCTGCGCCGCCGACAGGATGGTCTCGCGTCGCGACGGGCCCTTCTTGCCGTGCACGCCGGAGACGCTCTCGTCCTTGGTGTTGCCGCTCTTGGCGGTGGGGTCGCCCATCAGGTTGGGATCGGTGCCGTCGCCGTAGGTGGTGCCGCCGGGCTGATCGCCCTGGCCGCCGGGCTGATCGCCCTGGCCGCCGGGCTTGCCCTGGCCCTGGCCGGGCTGCTGGCCCTGGCCGGGGCGCCAGGCCCCTTGCTGGCCCTGCTTGCCGCCGGCGCGGCGGGCGAAGTCCTGGTTCTTGCCCTGGCGGCCGTTCTTGCCGAACGGGTTCTGCGGGCCGCGCTGGCCGCGCTGCTTGGCGCGGCGCATGGCCTCGCGCAGGTCCTCCATCTGCGACGACACCTTCTTCTGGGCGGCCTGCTTGCGCTGGTCGCGGTCGACCTTGCCGGTCTCGTCGGCGATGTCCTTGAGCGTGCGTGAGGCCTGCTTCTGGCCGTCTTGCTGGCCGTCCTGCTGGCCGTCCTGCTGCTGCCCCTGCTGGTCGCCCTGCTGCGGGTCCTTGCCGTCCTGCTGGCCGTCCTGGGGCTGGTCCTTCTGCTTGAGCTGGCGGGCGGCCTTGTCCATGTCCTTGTGCAGGCGCTGGAGGCTGCGCCGCTGCGCCGACTGCTCGCGCTCCTGTTGCTTCTTCTCGAGCTCGCGCAGCTCGCGCTGCTGCTTGTCGAGGCGGCGCTGCGCCTCCTGGCGCTCCTGCTCGGTGCGGGCCTGATCGCGCTCCTTCTCGAGCTTGCGCACCGCGTCCTCGGCCTGGCGGCGCTGATCCTGGTCCTGCTGGTCGCGCTGCTCCTGCTTCTGCTGGTACTGGCGCGCCGCCTGCTCCAGCGCCTGCGCGAGCTGCTGCTGCTGCCGCTCGGTCAGCGCGCCCTGCTCGAGCTGCTCGGCCAGCTTCTCGAGCTCGGCCTGGGCGCGGGCGAGGTCGTTCTTCTCCAGCGCCTTGCCCAGCTCGCGGGTCAGCTCGTTCCGGGCCAGCTCCTCGCCGGTGTCGGCCAGGTCCTTGTCGATCTGGGCGGGGTCGGGCTCGCCGCCGGCGGCCAGCGCGTCCTCGGCCTTCTTCAGCTCCGTCAGGAGCTGCTCCTTGGTCAGCTCGCCCTGCTCCGCCAGGTCCAGCAGGTGCTCGATGCGCGCGGCGTAGTCCTCGAGCTCCCTGACCTGATCCTTCTGGCCGGCGGCGCGCAGGTCGGCGACCAGCTCGCGCATGTAGGCCTCGTCGTCGGGATCGAGGGCGATCGTCGCCGCGCCGAAGCCGCGCGGATCGTCGTCGGCGAGGACCTCGAAGGGGAGCGCGCCCCAGCGCTTGCCCTGGGCCCAGACCACGAGCTGGGTCCGGCCCACCGGCGCGGCCTCGGGGACGGTGAAGGTGATGGCGCCGCCGGTCCACGCCTGGACCGAGGCCGCGACCGGGCCGCCGGCGCTGGCCGCGGCGGCGGTCAGGGGCGCCGCGCGCGGGCGATCGTGCTCGTCGCCGAGGTAGACCATCGCGCCGTCGAGGTCGCAGGGGGCGGTGGCGGCCACGCCCGGACCGCACAGGCGCTCGCCGGAGATCGTGACCTCGGCGCCGCGGCGCGCCGCCGGCGGCGACACCCCGATCAGCGCCGGGTCGCGAGGCGGCAGCGGCACGGCGATGCCGGCGGCGATGGCGGCGATGGCGGCGAAGCCGAGCGCCGCCGGCAGATCGCGCGGGCGGCGGAAGGGGGCCGCCGCCTTGACGTCGGCGCGGGGCGCGACCCGGGCGGCGTCGCGCATGGCGGCGCGCATGAGGGCGACGGTCTCGGGATCGCCGGCGCCGCGGTTGGCGTCGAGCGAGCGCTCGAAGGCGATGGCGGTGGACAGGCGGTCGGCCAGGCCCGACGCGCGGTCGACGCGGCGGGCCACGTCCTCGTCGTCGAGGCGGCGGGTCGCGCCCACGATCGCGCCGGCGGCGATCACGCCGCCGCACGCGGCGAGCAGGCCGACGCCGGTCGCCGGGCCGATGGCCTCGAGGCGGACCGCGAACACCGTGCCCAGGGCGCTGGCCGAGGCCAGGATCGAGGCCGTGGTCGCGCCCTCGAGGGCGGCCTGGGCCCGCAGGCGGTGGCGGGCGGTGGCGACCACCGCGCGGACGCGCCCGAGGTCGGCCGGGCTCGGGGTCGCGATCGCGGGGGCGGCGGGCTGGGTCATGGCTACCTACGTCCGAACCGGGCGGGAACCCGGGCAATTCCGGCGACGGCTCCGGCGCGACCGTCCACCGACAACGTCGAGCATAGCACCTTCATTCGACGCACCACCTCGGCCCCCGATCTGGGCGACAATGTAGGCACGCGCGCGTCGCCGACGAGCCGTGGTCGGTTCGCCGCGGCGGACGCGGGGCGCGGGGGCGCAGGTCGAGGCGCATGTCCGGTCGAGACACCGGTCGCCGCGGCGGGTTTCCCGGGATCCCGGACGCGCCCGGTCGCGCCCGGCCGCGCCCGGCCGCGCCACGACGCGCCGGGCCGCGCCCGGCGGCGCGATCACATCTGCCAGACCGCGAGCGAGAACTTGTTGCTGGTGGTGTCGAGGACCTGGTAGGTCGCCTTGCCGGTCTCGGTCGGGATGAGCGAGCGCAGGCTGGCGGTGCGCCCGGCCTCGGTCACGACGAAGTAGCGCCGGCCCTCGGGCGCCAGCGTGCGATCGCCGATGTAGCGCAGGAAGCGCGCGTTGTCGGTCTCCTTGAGCGCGGTCTGCATCTCGGGCAGGACGCCCCAGATCTCGTCGCCGCTCCAGAAGTTCTCGCCGCGCCAGTAGAGCTGCCAGGCGATCAGCCGATCGGCGTCGACGACCCGGGTCGGCCGCTTGCGGCCGCGCAGGCCCTTGCCGTACTTGCGCGCGGCCTCGCGCACCGGCGCCACGGCGGCCGGATCGAGCTCGACGCGGAGGCGGTGCGGCCCGACCTTGCGCGAGCGGCCGAGCAGCTCGTAGGCGAGCGGGTTCTGCAGGCCCTGGACCTCGAGCTTGACGGTCATGGGCTGGCCGTCCTGGTAGGCGTCGGGGATGAAGGTGTCGAACTCCCAGGCGTCGGTGACCCCGCGCCAGTCGTCGTGGAACTGCCGCGGCGTGTAGTAGACGAGCTTCTGGCCGTAGACCTGCCGCTCCTGGTAGTAGCGGCGCACGGCGTCGCGCATGCCCCAGTGGGTGCCGGCGATGGGCATGTAGACGTGCATCGCCCACAGCGCGGTGCCGAGCGCCGCCGCCGCCACCGCCGCCACCGCCAGCCGGCGCCAGCGCAGCCCGAGCAGCACCGAGGCCGCGGCCGCCGCCAGCCCCATCACCAGGAACGCGTCCGAGGTGTCGATCGACCACGGCGGGTTCGACGGCCACGGCCGGTCGTAGCGGTAGATGAACATCTCGATCCACTGCTTCTCCTCGTGCATCATGTCGCGGGCGAGGAGCAGCACGACGCCGGCGCCGAACAGGCCGAGCACCAGCGACGGCTTGACCCGGCCGGCCAGCAGATCGTCGAGCCACAGGCCGACCAGGATCGCCATCGCCGGCACCGCCGGGAAGATGTAGTGGTGGAACTTGGTCTGCGACAGCGAGAACAGCGCGGTCGCCACCACCGCCCAGGTCCCGATCATGAAGCGGACGCGGGCGGCCCGGGTGGTCGGCGCCGGCACCATCACCGCCGCCGCCAGCGCCATCGGCACCAGCGCCACCCACACGAACATGCCGTAGCCGACCTGCGACAGGCAGTACTCGAAGGTGCCGCGATCGCCGTGGACGCCGACCGCGGCGCGGTTGAGGTTGTGGAGGAAGACCCACTCCTGGATGAACTTCTGCCCGTCGCGCATCCACATCGCGAGGTGCCAGGGCAGGACGATGATGAGCAGGAGCACGAGGCCGCGCTTGAGCTCGAAGCGGCCGTCCCACAGGTCGCGCCAGCGCCAGGTGAAGATCACGAACGCGACGCAGCACACCCCGACCAGGCCGAAGCCGGGGATGCCCTTGCCGAGGATGCTGATGGCGACGAAGGCCCAGAACCACAGCATGTAGAGCTGGCCGGTGCGGGCCAGCGGCTGCAGGCGGGTGAGGTGGCGGGCGTGGCCGAGCGCGGTCGACCACACCGGGCCGCTCATCGTCGCCCATACGTAGACGGCGAGCGGCGGCGTCAGCACCCAGGCCACGAGGCTGACGTCGCCGAACCCCAGCGCGCGCCGCCACCCGGCGCGGGCGTCGTCGGACAGGACGACGTACGACGGGAAGGCGAGGACGGCCTTGACGTAGGTGAAGGCGCGCGGCCACAGCACGGAGAGCAGGCCGAGGCCGATGCCGCTCGCGAACCACCACCCCGGCTGTGGCAGCCGGAACGGGATGCGGGCCAGCGGGTAGCGGTAGATCTGGAAGTAGATGACGTAGTAGATGGCCTGGACGACGAGGAAGCCGCCGATGATCGCGGCGAAGCCCCAGCGGGCGTCGATCGCGAGGTGGCGGCCGCGGCCGAGGGGGACGCGGAGGAGCGGGCGCACCGGCTCGTCGCCATCCTCGGCGGCGAGCAGGAACATCGACAGCGCGCCCAGCACCAGCGCCACCAGCGTCATGTCGGTGATGGCCTGGCGGGCGATGAGGAAGAAGAACGGCGAGGTGGCGACGGTGAGGAAGCACAGCCACGCCGCGCGCCGGCTCCACAGCCGGGCCAGCATCCACCACATGAGGGTGAGGCCCATCATGGCCAGGAGGACGAACGGCAGGCGGATGGCGAGCACGACCGAGCGCGAATCGGTCATCTCGCCGGAGTAGCCGCCGCGCTCGGCGTGGCCGAGGGCGCGCAGGGACGCCGCCTGCAGCCAGAAGGTGAGGACCGGCTTGCTGCGGAAGCCCTCGTTCTGCCAGTCGGTGTGGACCCAGTCGGCGTCCTGCAGCATGCGCCGGCTGACCTCGCCGTAGTGGGTCTCCCACGGGTCGACGAGGCTGTAGCGCCAGATGCCGGGCACGAGCAGCGCGCCGGCGAGGATGACGACGATCGCGAGCTCGAAGCCGAGGGGCAGCCGGCGGCGCGGGGGCGGCGGCGCCAGGGGCGGGGCGGGGAGCTCGGCCATGGGCGAGCCGAAGCTAACCCCGGCGCCTGGCTGGGTAAAGCCGTGCTCCCGGTGGTACGTTCGCGATCGTGACATTTCCACGGCTGTCGGTGGCCGCCGGGGCCCTGCCGCTGTCGATCTTCCAGCGGCTCTACGATCGCCTCGCGGGCTTCCGCGGCGACGTCATCCCGCTGCAGATCGGCGACACCTACCTCCTGCCGCCGGCGAGCGGCCGCCTGAGCGAGCAGGACTTCACCGCCGACGAGCGCGAGCTCTACGCCTACGGCCCGGCGCCGGGCTGGCCGCCCCTGGTCGCCGCCCTGACCGGGAAGGTGCGTCGCCACAACCGGATCCCGGTCGAGGACGGCGGCGTGCAGATCACCGCCGGCGCCACCCACGCCCTGGCGTGCGCGGTGGGGGCGCTGCTCGATCCCGGCGACGAGCTCATCCTGCTCACGCCCCACTGGCCGCTCATCCGCGGCATCGCCCAGTCGCGATCGGTGGTGTCGATCGAGGTGCCGTTCTCCCAGATGCTGCTCGCCGATCCCGGCGCCGATCCGTACGCGCTCCTGGCGCGCGCGGTCAGCGCGCGCACCCGCGCCATCTACGTGTGCACGCCCAACAACCCCGACGGCCTGGTGCTGGACCTCGCCATGCTGGACGCGATCGCGCGGGTGGCCGAGCAGGCCGGGCTGTGGGTGCTGGCCGACGAGGTCTACGAGCACTACACGTACGATCGTCCCCACGTCTCGGTGGCCAGCCTGCCGGCGCTGGCGCCGCGCACCCTCACGGTGGGCTCGTTCTCCAAGAGCTACGGCCAGGCCGGGTTGCGGGTCGGCTACGTCGCCGGGCCGCGGCCGGTGATCGAGGCCGTGCGCAAGATGTCGAATCACTCGGTCTACAACGTCCCCCACGCCCTGCAGCGCGCGGCGCTGGCCGCGCTCACCGGCGGCGACGGCTTCCTCGCCGACGCCCGCGCTCGCTACCGCCAGGCCCGCGATCGCGCGGTGGCGGCGCTCCGGGTGCCGGTGCGGTCGCCGCAGGGCTCGACCTACCTGTTCCTCGATCTCGGCGGCCACGGCGGCGGCGTCGACGGCTGCCTGCCGGTGCTGGAGCGCATCGCCGCCGCCGGCGTGCTGCTGGCGCCGGGCGCGCCCTTCGGGCTGGCCTCCGCCGACTGGGCGCGGCTGTGCTTCACCGCCGTGCCCGAGGACCGGCTGCTCGAGGGCATCGACCGGATCAACCGGGTGCTGTGAGCGACGCGCTGGCGCGGGCGTGGCGGGCGGCGGTGGCGGCGTGCGCGCCGGCGGCGGTGGTGGCGCGGGCGATCGCCGACGAGCCGGCGCTGGCCCGCGGCGCGGTGACGGTGCTGGCCATGGGCAAGGCGGCGGCGGCGATGGCGGCGGGCGCGGTGGTGGCGCTGGGGCCGCGGGTGCGCGGCGGGCTGGTGGTGACCGGCGACGGCGTGGCCGTCGACGAGGCGGAGCTGGCGGCCGCCGGGCTGGCGCTGCGGCGCGCCGGGCACCCGGTCCCCGACGCGCGCAGCGAGGCCGCGGGGCGCGCGCTCCTGGCGGCGGCCGCCGGCGTGCGCGCGGGTGACACCCTGCTGGCGCTGGTGAGCGGCGGCGCCTCGGCGCTGGTGGCGGTGCCGCGCCCGGGCCTCACCCTGGCCGAGAAGGTGGCGCGCACCGAGGCGGTGCGGCGGAGCGGCGCGCCGATCGCGGCGCTCAACCGCGCGCGCGGCGAGCTGTCGGCGGTGAAGGGCGGGCGGCTGGCGGCGGCGTGCCCGGGGCGGGTGGTGACCCTGGTCGCCAGCGACGTGCCGGGCGACGACGTCGCGGTGGTGGGCTCGGGCCCGACCGTGCCGGGCAAGCCCGGCGACGTCGTGCGCCTGGTGGCCGGGCTGGGGCGCCTGCGCCAGGAGGCGGCGCGTGCGCTGGCGGCCGACGGCTGGCGCGAGGTCGGGGAGCACGCGCCGCCGCTCGAGGGCGACGTCGCGGCCGTCGCCGCGCGGGTGCTCGAGGTCGCCGCCGGCCTCGCCGCCGGCGCGGCGTGGGTGGCGGGCGGCGAGTGGACGGTGGAGGTCCCGGTCGACGCCGGCACCGGCGGGCGCGCGGTGCAGCTCGCGCTGCTCGTGGCGCGGGGGCTCGCCGCGCGCGACCTCGGCCGCGACGGCGGGCGCGCCGAGGTGCGGGTGCTGGTGGCCGGCTCCGACGGCGTCGACGGCACCGGCCCGGCGGCGGGCGCGGTCGTCGACGGCGCGACCTGGGGCCGGCTGGCGGCGGCGGGGATCGACGGCGAGCGGGCGCTGCGCCGCTGCGACGCCGGCGCGGCGCTGGCGGCGATCGGCGCGACCGTGGTGAGCGGACCGACGGGCACCAACCACGCCGATCTGGTGATCGTCGCCCGCGCGTGATCCCGGGAGCCGGCGCGCGATCCCGGGGCGTGCTACGCACGGCCGGTGAGCTGGACCACGGCCGCGGTCCTCGACTGGACCACGAAGCGCTTCGCCGAGGCCGGCATCGACGCCGCGCGCCTCGAGGCCCAGGTGCTGCTCGCCCACGCCCTGGGCTGCACCCGGGTCCAGCTCTACACCGGGTTCGACCGGCCGCTCGACGAGGACGAGCTGGCGCGCGCCCGCGGCCTCATCAAGCGCCGCCTCGCCGGCGAGCCGGTGGCCTACCTGGTCGGCACCCAGGAGTTCTGGTCGCTGTCGTTCGCCGTCGACGAGCGGGTGCTGGTGCCGCGCCACGACACCGAGACCGTCATCCAGGTGGTGCTCGATCAGGTGGGCGAGCGGCAGGCGCCGTGGCGCGTCCTCGACGTCTGCACCGGCTCGGGCGTCCTGGCGGTGACCCTGGCCCGCGAGCTGGCGGCCGCCCGTGTCGTCGCCACCGAGCTGTCGCCGGCGGCGGCCGAGGTCGCGCGCGCCAACGCGGCGCGCCTGGGCGTCGCCGACCGGGTCGAGGTCCGCGAGGGCGACCTCCTGGCGTCGGTGGCCGGCGAGGTCTTCGACGTCGTGGTCGCCAACCCGCCCTACATCGCGACCGCGGTCATCGCCACCCTCGACCGCGAGGTCCAGCGCGAGCCGCGGCAGGCGCTCGACGGCGGCGTCGACGGCCTCGACCTCCTGCGCCGGCTGGTGGTCGCGGCGCCCGACCACGTCGCGCCCGGCGGCCTGCTGGTGCTCGAGCACGGCCACGATCAGGGCGAGGCGGTGCGCGCGCTCTGCGACGCCACCGGCGGGTTCGCGCCGGCCGCCACCGTCCGCGATCTCGGCAAGCAGCCCCGGGTCACCTGGGCGCGACGGCGCTGATCGCGCCGGGCGCGGCGGCGCGGCTCGCGCCGGGCTCGTCGCGCAGGAGCGCCGCCCGCGCCTGGGCCGCCAGCCGGGCGTGGCGATCGATCCGGGCGCGGGCGGTCGCGGTCAGGCCGAGGGTGGCGACGGCGGCCACCGCCACGGCGACGATCGTCGGCGCGAGCGCGGCCGCGCCCGCGATCACCAGCGCGGCGAGCGCGGCGCGACCCGCCAGCGCGACCGCGGTCCCGCGCGGCGACGGCGGCGGGCGCACCAGCACCTGTGCGCGCGGCAGGCCGCGGCGCAGCCGCGCCAGCGCCGCCACCTCGGTCACGTCGCCGCGCCACCGCGCCACCACCTCGCGCGCGGCGAGGACCGCGGCGACGTCCGCCGGGTGCTCGCCGTCGGCGGTCAGCTCGGCGCACAGCTCGCCGAGGGGCCGGTCGTGATCGGGGCCCCAGCCCAGGGCGCGCCGCCCCTCCGGATCGGTCAGGGCGTGGATCGACGTCGCCCCGCAGCGGCGGAGGCGGCGGCGGATGCGGCCGAGCGCCGCCCACGTCCCCGGGGCCTCGTCCACCGCGCGCAGCCCGAAGGCCGAGCAGCTCTGCCCGTGGTGGAAGGTGCAGCGCACCCGCGCCAGCGGGCCGCGGCCCGACAGCCAGCGGCGGTAGCCGGCGATGGCGGCGGCGACGACGCGGCGGGCCGGGCTCACAGGCTGCAATCCAGGGCCCCGCAGTCGAGGACGTCGCAGTCGGGCACGCAGCTCCCGAGGTCGGCCAGGCCCAGCGAGCAGTCGAGGACGTCGCAGGGATCCATCGAGTCGGCGCACGAGCGCGCGTTCTGGCGCCCGGCGCCCTCGACGTCGGTGTCGATGTCGGCGGCCGCGGCGACGGCCGCGGTGGCGACGACCGCGGCGGCGCCGACGCCGAGCGCCTCGAGCAGCGTGATCCCGCCGGCGTCGAGGTCGACGCCAGGGCGGGCCCGGCGCAGGGCGGTGAAGGTGCCGTTGCGGATCAGCCAGCGCCGGCGCTCGGGCTCCCAGGCCAGCCCGCGCCAGCGGCCGTCGAGCCCGACGGCGGCGCCGAACACCGACGGGTAGACGTCGCGGGTGTGGTGATCGTCGACGCCGGCGACGTCGGTGTGGAAGCCGAGGCCGATCATCGGCCAGGCCTCGGGCAGGGCGCCGCGCAGGCGCTCGAGGGCGGCGTCGCGCTCGGGCGCGGGCTGGGCGGCGCGCTCGTCCCAGGTCGCGACCAGGCGCTCGAGCATGCGCTCGATCCGGTGGACGAACTTGCGCTTGGCGTTGGCGAGGCGCGAGACCTCGTCGTGCATGCGGCCCAGGGCGTCGCGGGCGGCAGCGGCGCCGGCCGGGCTGGTGGCGAGCACGGTGAGGTGGGCGCGGCCGCGGGCGCGGCGGGTGATCGTGAGCTCGACCAGGCGGTCGCGCTCGCCGCTGTCGATCGAAAGCAGGAGGACGTCGCCGCCGACCTTGTCGTCGTAGGCGAGGCGCGCCGGTCGACCGCGCGCGGCCAGGGCGTCACGCAGCCAGATGCTCCACGGTTCGAGCTGGTCGGGGCGCTTGCTCACGGACGGAAGATACGGGACGGGGACGGCCGGATGACGGCGATCCCCGGCGAGGTGTGGCAAGGGCCGGATCTCCGGCGCGCGCGCC
This sequence comes from uncultured delta proteobacterium, assembly GCA_900696455.1. Taxonomy (GTDB): domain Bacteria; phylum Myxococcota_A; class Polyangia; order Haliangiales; family Haliangiaceae; genus UBA2376. Next base: position 11,442 of record CAADGB010000483.1, on the reverse strand, counting down.
GGGTGACGGGCTCGGTCGATCAACGGTCGCGGGGCAGGCGTGTCCGCGCGCCGGGATTCACCGGGCCGTGGAGACGCCCCGCCCGCGCGGGTCGCGCCGTCGCCGCGCGATCGTCAGGAGGACCAGGAGCGCCCCGACCCCGGCGATCCCGGCGCCGCCGCCGGCGCCGCCGCCCGTCGCCCCGCAGGCGCAGCCCTTGCGGCCGGCCAGGGGCAGGCGCTGCTTGGCGGCGGCGGCCTGGGCGCAGGCCTCCTCGAGGCCGGCGGCGCACGCGCGATCGAACATGACGACGGCGCGACCGGCGTCGCGGGGGACGCCGTCGCCGGCGAGGTGGACGCGGCCGGCGGCGACACAGCCGAGCGGATCGCGGCCGTCGCAGGCGGTGTCGAACCAGCGCGCGGCGAGGGCGCGATCGGCGGGCACGCCCACGCCGTCGCGGTGGAACGTGCCCAGGACGTAGGCGTGGTACGGGTTGGCCGCGGCCTGGTCGCGGGCGAGGTCGAACGCGCGCAGGTTGAGCCGCGCCACCTCCTGCCGCGGCGTCCCGGCCTGCTCGACGAGCAGCGCCAGCGCGCGGCAGGACTCGGGGCTGCCGGCGGCGCAGCTCCGCACGTGGAGGGTGCGGGCGCGGTCGAGGTCGCGGGCCAGGCCGCCGGCGCCGCGCTCGAGCAGCAGCGCGAGGCGGGGGCAGCCGGCGAGGACATCGTCGTCGCAGGCGCGGGCGTACAGCGCCGCGGCCGCCGCCAGATCGGCGGCGACGCCGATGCCGTGCTCGGTCAGCTCGCCGAGGTTGGCGCAGCCGTAGGCGTCGCCGAGGTCGCAGGCGCGGCGGTAGGCGGCGGCGGCCTCGCTCACGCTCCACGCGGCGCCCTGGCCGGTGTAGTGCTGGAAGCCGAGGTTGTTGCAGCCGGCGGCCAGCCCCTCGTCGCAGGCCCGGGCGAAGAGCGGCGTGGCGTCGGCGTGCTGCCCCTGATCGACGTGGAGGTTGCCGAGCTGCCAGCAGGCCGCCGGTAGGCCCTGATCGCACAGCCCGGCGTAGCGGCGGCGCGCGGCCTCGCGATCGGCGACCACGCCCAGGCCCTCGGTCAGGAAGCCGGCGACCAGGAGGCACGCCGGCTGGTGGCCGCGCTCGCAGCTCTCGCTGGCCAGCGTGAAGGCGCGGCGCGGATCGCGCGCGACGAGCTCGCCCTCGCCGACGAGGGCGAGGGCCAGGGCCTCGCACGCTGGCTCGACGCGGCGCCGGGCGTCGGCGCACGCCCCTTGCAGGAGCGCCGCCGCCCTGGCGCGGAGCTCGGCCGAGGCCCCGGCCTGCGCGGCGAGGGGGGCCAGGGCGAAGCAGCTCCCGCCCTCGCCGAGCTGGCAGGCCTGGGCGTGGGCGGCGAAGGCGCGGCCCAGGTCGCGATCGATCCCGTCGCCGCCCAGGTGGAGCTCGGCCATCGCGGCGCAGCCGGCGCCGTCGCCGGCCTGGCAGCCCTGGCCGTAGGCGACGAGCGCCCGCGGCGGATCGGCGGGGACGCCCTCGCCGGTGCGCAGGACGTCGCCCTTGCGGGTGCAGGTCTCGCCGCTGCCCAGGGCGCAGCCGGCGTCGTAGAGCTCGAGGGCGGCGGCGGCGTCCTTCGCCACCGCGCCGTCGCTGCCGGCGAGGGCGAGATCCGCCGCGGCCTCGCAGGCGCCGGCGCTGCGCCGCACGCAGCCGGTGCGGAACAGCTCGAACGCGCGCGCGGGGTCCGGCGGCACCAGGTCGCCGTCGCGGTGGGCGAGGCCGGCCTGGAAGCAGTCCTCGCCCGAGCCGGTGGCGCAGGCGCGCTCCCAGATCTGGGCGGCGCGCGCGCCGTCGGCGGGGACGCCCTCGCCGTGGGCGATGCGGGTGGCGGCCGCCGAGCAGGCCAGCGCGTTGCCGGCCTGACACGCCCGCAGGTAGGTCTCGGTGGCGCGGGCGTCGTCGCGGACGCCGCCGCGGCCGGTGGCGTGGAGGAAGGCCTGCAGGCTGCACTGGGCGGTCGCGAGCGCGCAGGCGCGATCGGCGAGGGCGGTCAGGCGCGCCGGATCGGCGCCGCCCTGGTTGGTGAGGATGGCGCCGGCCTCGGCGCAGCCGTCGGCGCTGTCGTACTGATCGCAGGCGCGGGTGAAGTAGGGCAAGGCGGCGTCGGGATCGGGCGCGCCGCCGTGGCCGCGCTGCAGCATGAAGCCGGCGGCGTAGCAGGCCGAGCCGGCGCCGGCCTCGCAGCCGGCGGTGAAGTGGGCGCGGGCCCGGCCGTGATCGACCTCGACCCCGTTGCCGAAGGCGTGGAGCAGGCCGAGCTGGTAGCAGCTCTGTCCGTTCTTCGGACACTCGGCGGCGAGCAGGTCGTGGGCGCGGCGGTAGAGGGTGCGGGCGCGGGTCAGGTCGCGCGTCACCCCCAGCGCTCGCTCGTACTTGTCGGCGAGGGCGACGCAGCCGGGGCCCCACCCCAGCTCGCAGGCCCGGCCCAGGGGCGCGATCGCGCGCTCGGGGGCGGGCGCGCCGAGGAGGCCGCGGCTGTGGACGCTGGCCGCCGACACGCAGGCCTCGGCCTCGCCCAGCGCGCACGCCCGGTCGTAGAGGTCGAGGGCCCGCTTCGGCTCGGCGGCGCCCAGCCGGGTGCCCTCGTGCAGGAAGCCGAGCAGCGCGCACGACGGGGCGTGGCGGGCGGCGCAGGCGCCGGCGAGCAGGGTCGCGGCGCGGGCCGGGTCGGCCGGGCCGTCCTTGCCCTCGAGGCGGTCGATCGCCAGGTAGTAGGTCTCGGCCGGCGACCGCCGTCGCACCACCGCCTTCTTGACGCACGCGCCCTGGCCCGGGTTCCAGGTCAGGCCGGCGGGGCAGTTGCGCTCGACGGCGGCGGCCGGGGTGGGCAGGGCGACGAGGGCGAGGGCGCAGGCGACGGCCACCGCCGCCGTGGCCGTCAGGCGACGGGCGCGCGCCGCCGTCACGGCGCGCCGTCCCGGGCGCAGCGGAAGCCGATCTCCGGATCGCCGGCGCCCGGCGCCAGCGGCACCCGGGCGTGGATCGACGCCACCCAGCGCTCGCGCCACGACACGCTGTAGGAGGCGCCGCGGACCACCCGCTTGCCGTCGGCGCCGTCGGCGGTCCACTCCATCACGTTGCCCAGGAGGTCGCACACCCCGTCGCGGGTGCAGTCGCCGGGGTGGCTGCCGACCGCGGCCGGCGCCACCGCGCCCGGGGCGCGACGGAGGCGCGCGCCCTCGGCGGGCAGCGGGCTGCGCTGCGCGGCGAACTCCCACTCCGCCTCGGTCGGCAGGCGCTTGCCCAGGGCCTGGCACGCCGCCGCCGCGTCGCTCCACGTGATCGATCGCGCGGGCAGGTCGGGGCCGTCGCCCGGCGCCGGCGGCATGCCGAGCGCGGCCTTGGCGGCGACGGCGGTGACCTCGGTGCGGTCGAGGTAGAAGGGGCGGACCTCGGTCGCCTGCTGGGCGAGGGCGTCGGGGTAGCCGGCGGCCACCGCCGGCTCGGCGCCCATGACGAAGCGACCGCCCGGCAGGTAGGCCATCCCCGGCAGCTCGGGCGGCGCCGCCGCGGCGTCGACGGGCATGGCCACGATCGCGGCGTCGGCGGCGGCGCCGGCGTCGACCGGCGCGGCGGCGCGCGGACCGCCGCCGCCGCGGGCCACCAGCACGATCGCGATCGCGCCGGCGGCGACCACGCCGCCGACGGCGAGCGCCAGCCCGACGTTGCCGCGCCGCGCCCGCGTCGGCGACGCCGACGACTCGCCGACCATGGTCGACGGGGTGGCGGTGGCGGCGAACGACGTCGGGCGGTGCTGCTTGCTCGCCGGGGTGCCGGGCGTGAACGGCCCGCCGCCCGGCGAGGGCGTGCCGGGCGCCGGCGTGCCGCTGGCGGTGGCGTGGCTGGTGGGCGCGCTGCCCAGCTCGGCGACCGCGGCCGCGGCGCCGCCGCGGAAGCGCGGCACGGTCGCGCTCCGGACCTCGGCGGGCAGGGTGGCGTAGGCCGCCTGCCAGGCCTCGCGCAGGGCGTCGGCGTGGGGGAAGCGGGCGGCGTGGTCGTCGGTGAGGGCGCGCTCGACGAGCTGGTAGATCGCCTCGGGCAGCTCGGCGCGGACGCTGCGCAGCGGGGCGAACTCGCGGGCCAGCACCCGGGCCAGGACCTCGGTCATCGAGTCGGCGGCGAACGGCGCCCGGCCGGTGAGCATCTCGTAGAGGATGACGCCCATGCCGTAGACGTCGCTCCACGGCCCGACCTCGCCGCGGTTGCCGGCGACCTGCTCCGGCGCCATGTAGGCCGGGGTGCCCATGAGCGCGCCCGAGTGGGTGAGTGACGGGCCGCCGCCCTTGCGGGCGATGCCGAAGTCGAGGAGCTTGGCGACCTCGCCGTCGTCGGTCTGGGCGATGAAGACGTTCTCGGGCTTGAGGTCGCGGTGGACGATGCCGGCGCGGTGGGCGGCGCCCAGGCCGCGCAGCGCGCCGTCGAGGATGAGGTTGACCCGCGGCAGCGGCATGGCGGCGGGCGGCTCGGCGATCTCGCGGCGCAGGTTGTGGCCGTGCAGGTGCTCCATCACCAGGTAGAGCGTGCCGTCGGTGTCGGCGCCGAAGTCGAAGATCGAGACCACGTGCCGGGTCTTGAGCGCGGCCACCGCCGCCGCCTCGCGCTGGAAGCGGGCGCGCGCCGCCTCCTGGCCGGCGGCCGAGCCGTGCAGGATCTTGATCGCGACCGCCGCCTGGGTGTCGGGGTTCTCGGCCCGGTAGACCGCGCCCATGCCGCCGGCGCCGATCAGGCGGTCGATGCGGTACTTGCCGATGGTGGCCGCGCGCAGGAGCGCCGCCTCGTCGGTGGGGCAGCGCTTCCACCCGTCGGGGTACTCCGAGCGGCAGAGCGGGCAGTACACGTGGGCCCGAGCATACCGCGGCGGGGGACGGCGCACCGCCGGCCGGCCACCCGTCGCCCGGGCGCGGGCGTCCCCGGGGGGACGTCCCCGGGGACGCGGGCGTGCGCGGCCGCCAGGCCCGCGGGCGCGCGCGGCCGCAGGGTGGCGCGGCGGCTGCAGTGGACCCGGCCATGCTGCGCTCCGTGGTCGCCCGCTCGCTCGTCTCCCGGCTCGTCCGGCTCGTCCGGCTCGTCCGGCACGTCCGGTTCGTCCGGCTCGCTCGCCCGCTGGCGGGTCCGCTGCGCGCGCTGGCCCTGGTGGCGCCGCTCGGGCTCGCCACCGCCTGCGTGGTCCCGCCGGCGGCCACGGGCCCCTACGGCGCGGCGCCGGCGGCGACGTCGGGCCACGGCGCCGCGGCCGGCTCGGGGGTGTTCGTCAACGGGGTGGAGCTGACGGTCGCCGACGCCCAGGCCGTCGGCCTGCCGCCGGGCGCCTACTGGTACGATCCGTCCACCGGCCACTGGGGGCCGGTGGGCGAGGGCCCGGCGGGGCAGGGGGCCGGCGCGCCGGCCGACGGCTTCTGGTCGAGCGGCGCGAGCGACTCGCGCGGCAACGAGTCGAACGGCGCCGGCTACGTGTGCATCGACGGGGCCTGCGCGACGTACGGCATGTGAGCCGCGGCGGCGCGTGCGCGTGCGCGTGCGCGGCGCGTGCGCGTGCGCGGCGTCGCATCGCCCGGCGCGGGCCGCGGCGGCGGCGCTCGGCGCGGCCGCCGCTGGGGTAGGATGGGCGTCGCGCGTGCTCCGTCCGTGGTGCTTCGTGATCCCGGTGGCGGTGATGACCGCGGCGGTGGCACGCGCCGAGCCGCCGCCGTCGGTGCCCCCGGCGGACCCACCGCCGCCGCTCGCGTCGCCACCGCCGGCGTCACCGCCCCCTGCGGTGCCGCCTCCGGTCGCCCCGGCCGCGCCCGGGCCGCCGACCGCGGCGGCGCCGCCGGGCATCACCCCCGAGCAGCTCCGCGCCCTGCGCACGCTCACCGCCGCCGAGCGGGCGGCGATGCGCGAGGCCTGCGCCGCCCGCCTGCCCACCTGCGATCGCCTGCTCCTGCTCGGCGCGCTCGAGCGCCAGGCGGTGGTGCGCGCGCTGGTGCTGCGCGGCCTCGTCCTCGATCCGGCGCCCGAGGGCAAGACCGTCGGCCAGCTCCACGTGTGGACGGCGCCGCCGATCTTCGGCAGCGACGAGCGGATCTTCGGCTGGGCCAACTTCTTCCACATCACGAGCAAGGACGGCGTCATCGCCCGCGAGCTCCTGCTGCGCCCGGGGCAGCGGTGGGATCAGGACGCGATCGACGAGACCCAGCGCAAGCTGCGCGACCCGCTGTTCACGACCCTGGCGGTGCTGGTGCCGGTGCGGCCGGGGCCGGGCGCGCCGCCGGGCACGGTCGACCTGCTGGCGGTGACCCGCGACATCTTCAGCCTGCGCATGAACTCCAACTACGAGCTGCAGGACGGGCGCTTCACGTTCCTCACCCTGTCCCTGTCCGAGAACAACTTCCTCGGGCGCCGCAAGCTCCTGGCCCTGGTGTTCCAGATGGACCAGGCCACCTTCACCCTGGGCCCGCTCTACATCGACAAGAACCTGCTGGGGCGCCGCCACGAGCTGCGCCTGCGCGGCGGCCCCATCTTCCGCCGCGACGATCTCTCGCTCGAGGGCAGCGAGAGCGCGCTGTCGGTGGGGCGGCCGCTGTGGTCGCTCGACAGCGCGTGGTCGTGGTCGCTGGCGGCCAGCCACCGCTACGCGGTCGAGCGGTCGTTCGTCGGCGCCGATCTCCGCACCTACGACGCGCCGTCGACGCCCGAGGACGACCGGCTGCCCTACGAGTACCAGCAGCGACGGTGGTCGGTGGCCGGCGGCGTCACCCGCGCCTTCGGCGACGGCGTCGAGCACCGCCTCAAGCTGGTCTACAGCCTGACCAGCCAGCGCCCCGAGGTGCTGTCGAGCTTCCCGGGCGGGCCCGAGGCCCGCGCCGACTTCGAGGCCGCCGTCCTGCCCCGCAGCGAGCGCGCCGGCGTGCTCAGCGGCGCCTACGAGATCTTCACCGCGCGCTACCGCGAGTACCAGGACATCGAGCGCTTCGACATCGCGGAGGACACCCGCCTGGGGCCGCGGGCCGAGGTCACCCTGGGCGCCGGCCTGCGCGTCCTCGGCTCCGACGCCGACTTCGGGGTCGCGGCGATCGAGGGCGGCTGGACGATCCCGTGGGCCGGCGACGGCCAGGCCACCGCCGGCGGCGGCCTGTCGGTCCGCGTCCAGGACGGCGCCGCCATCGATCGCATCGCGTCGGTGTCGGGGCGCGTGGTCTCGCCCGATCTCGCGGTCGGTCGCGTGGTCGCCGAGCTGCGCCTGTCGGGCATCTTCCGCGACGAGGCCAACCGCTACCTGGTGCTGGGCGGCGACAACGGCCTGCGCGGCTACCCGGTCGGCTTCCTGTTCGGCGATCGCCGCGCCGTCCTCCAGGCCGAGCTCCGCACCCGCTCGGTCAAGCTCTTCCTCAACAGCCGCTGGGGCGCGCTCGCCTTCTACGACGCCGGCGGCGCCGCCGACCGCAACCGCGACCTCGCCCTGTTCCAGAACGTCGGCATCGGCCTGCGCGCGCTGGGCCCCCAGCTCTCCCCCGAGGTCTTCCGCTTCGACCTCGCCTTCCCGCTCACCCCCTACACCGTGCGCGGCGTCGAGCACGGCCTGTGGCCGCCGCGCTTCATGGCCGGCTACCGCCAGGCGTTCTGAGCGCGACGCCCGCGCGGAGCGGGGGACGGCATCAGTGCAGCGCGCGCGGCAGCACCCGGCCGAGCGGGCCGGCCAGGGCCCGGGGCTGGGTCGAGCCGCCGGGGGCGCCGGCGACCGGGCTCATGGCCCGGCCGACGGTGAGCTGGAGGCGGTGGCCGAGCTCCTCCTCGAACATCTCGGCCTTGCGCAGGAGCTCGTGATCGTCGGGGCTGGGGCCGTCGCGGGTGGCGAGATCGAGGACGATGGTGTCGCCGGCGCGGGAGACCACGAGCTGCTCGATGCGCTGGCGGTGGCCGGAGTCGAGGGCGTCGGCCAGGCGCAGGAGCGCGGTCAGCTTGCGGAGCTGGGCCCGCCGCTCCTTGGGCAGCTCGGCGACCGCGATCACCTTCTTGACCTCGGACAGCGACTTGCGGTGGCAGCGGGCCATGAGCGCGACCAGCTCGCGCTCGTCGCCGTCGAGGCCGGGGATGCGGCCCCAGCGGATCATGTACTCGCTGTGCTTGTGGTGGCCGCGGGTGTGGACGACCTCGCCCACGTCGTGGAGCAGGGCCGCGACCTCGAGCAGGACCGCGCAGTCGTCGGGGAGCTGGTGGACGTCGCGGAGCTGGGCGAACAGGGCGCGGGCCAGCCGCCGCACCTGCTCGCCGTGGGTGGTGTCGTGGTCGACGCGGTTGGCGAAGGTGCGGGCGGCGGTGATGAGCGCCTTGTCGTGGGCGCCCTCGGTCCGGGCCTTCTGCTCGGCGGTGGCCTCGGCCAGCTCGAGCAGGACCGCCTCGCGGATGCCGACCCCGGGCGCGATGAAGCGCTGGATGCCGAGCTGGCGGCCGACGGTGGCGATCATGAGCGAGGCCACGCCCAGGACCTCGGCGCGGTCGCGGCGGACGTTGAAGCGCTCCATGCGGGTGGCGATGTCGGCGCCGATGATGTCGGGCAGCGCCCGCTCGAGCGCGGCCAGCTCGAAGCTGGGCTGGGTGGGGTGGCCGTCGCCGTAGAGCCGCGCCAGGGTCTCGGCGTTGCCGCCGCAGCAGGCGGCGGTGCCGAGCTCGCCGGTGGGCGGCAGCACCGAGCGCACGACGGTGGCGGCGTAGCGCCGCACCATCCCGGCCTCGGCGTCGCTGATCGCGCCCTGCAGGCCGAAGGTCTCGACCAGGCGGACGGTGCCGATGGGCAGCGAGTAGCCGCGCCAGGGCGCGCCCACGCCGTCGCGCAGGTTGATCTCGAGGCTGCCGCCGCCGAGATCGAGCACGCAGCGCGGCGGCTGGCCCTGCGCGAAGGCGTGGACCACCGCCTTGCGGACCAGGCGCGCCTCCTCCTCGCCGTCGATGATCTCGAGCTCGATGCCGGCCTCGTGGAACAGGCGGTGGCAGAGCAGCTCGCGGTTCTCGGCCGAGCGCACCGCCGAGGTGGCGACGGCGCGGTAGACGGTCACGCCGTGGCGATCGAAGACCTCGCGGAAGTGGACGAAGGCCTCGATCGCGGCGTCGATGGTCCCGGTGTCGAGGGCGCCGCGGGTGAAGACGTCGTGGCCGAGGCGGACCGGCACCCGCTCGGCCTCGACGCGGACCAGGCCGCTCGTCGACAGCTCGGCCACGACCATGCGGATCGCGTTCGATCCGGCGTCGATGGCTCCGAGCATGGTGCGGGTCAAGACCAACTCCCCGGGTCGTACATATCACGCGCGGCGGACCTCCGATCTCGACGATCTCGGTGCCGATCCCGGGGCCGCGCGGTGACGGGACGGTGACGTCAGGCCCGCATGCCGGGCGCCTCGCGCCCGGTCGAGGTCACGTACTCGTCGTAGCTGCCGCCGTAGACGCGGGGCCCGGTGGGGCCCAGCTCGAGGACGTGGGTGGCCAGCGCGCGCAGGAACATGCGGTCGTGCGACACGAACACCAGCGTGCCGGTGTAGTCGGCGAGGGCCGCGGTCAGCGACCGCTTGGTGGCGATGTCGAGGTGGTTCGACGGCTCGTCGAGCACCATCAGGTTGGGCGCGTCGTACATGAGCTTGGCCAGGGCCAGCCGCGCCTTCTCGCCGCCCGACAGGATGCGGACCGGCTTGAACACGTCGTCGTCGTGGAAGCCGAAGGCGCCGGCCAGGCTGCGCAGCGTGCCCTGGTTGGCGAGCGGGGCGTGGGCCTCGAGCTCCTCGAGCACGGTGTGGTCGGCGGTGAGGCCGTCCATCGTGTGCTGGGCGTAGTAGCCGAGCGTCACCGAGGCGCCGATGGCCGCGGTGCCGGCGTCGGGGGCGAGGGCGCCCGCCATCATGCGCAGCAGCGTCGACTTGCCGGCGCCGTTCTCGCCCATGACCGCCCACCGCTCGCCGCGGCGGATGACCAGCGACAGGCCGTCGTGGACGACGCGGGCACCGTAGGCCTTGCGCAGGCCCTCGAGGCGGATGACGTCGTCGCCGGAGCGGCTCGGGGTGCGGAACTCGAAGCGGCGCTCGACGATGCGGCGGGGCTCGGCGATCTTCTCGATCTTCTCCAGCTTCTTGAGCCGGCTCTGCACCTGCGCCGCCTTGGCGACGTGGGTCTTGAAGCGCTCGATGAAGCGGCTCTCCTTGGCCAGCATCGCCTGCTGGCGCGCGTACTCGGCCTCGCGCCGCGCCGCCTCCTCGACCCGCGCCCGCTCGTAGAAGTCGTAGTTGCCGCCGTAGGTGCGGATCGCGCCGCCGTCGATCTCGATGATCTTGCCGGCGACGCGGTTCATGATGTCGCGGTCGTGGCAGGTCATGACCACCGTGCCCGGGTAGCCGCGGAGGAAGCCCTCGAGCCACAGGATCGACTCGAGGTCGAGGTAGTTGGTGGGCTCGTCGAGGAGCAGGATCTCGGGGCGGGCGAGGAGGATGCGGGCCAGGGCCACGCGCATCTTCCAGCCGCCCGACAGCGTGCCGACGTCGGCGGCGAGCTGGTCGGGGGCGAAGCCGAGGCCGTGCAGGATCTCCTGGGCCCGGGCCTCGAGCTCGTAGCCGCCGAGATCCTGGTAGCGGGCCTGGACCTCGCCGAAGCGGGCGACGACGTCGTCGAGATCGTCGCCGGCGGCCTCGAGCCGCGCCGTGAGCTCGGCCAGCTCCTCGCCCAGGGCCGCCACCTCGCCGGCGCCGGCCACGGTCTCGGCCAGGATGCTGCGGCCGCGGGCGTCGCCGGCGTCCTGGCGGAAGCAGCCGATGCCCAGCTTGCGCGGCCGCTCGATCACGCCGTCGTCGGCCTCGTCCTCGCCGAGGATGAGGCGGAAGACCGTGCTCTTGCCGGCGCCGTTGGGCCCGACCAGGCCGATGCGCTCGCCGGGGTTGATCTGGAAGCTGGCGTCGACGAACAGGAGCTGGCCGCCGAACTGCTTGGTGACGTTCGAGAACGCGAGCATGGCGTGGAGCGGGGCTTCTAGCACGGGCGGCGCCGGGGCGGGGCGGGCGAGGCGGGGGGGGCCGGCGGTGGCCGTTCGGGGTCGGGTTCGGATTCGGGCTCGGGCTCGGGGCTGAATGATCCGCTCACCCTGAGCCCTTCACCGACCGCGGTCGGAGATGGCGGGAAACGAACGGCGAGCTGCATCTCTCCGGTCGGCCTGAGCTCTTCACCGACCGCGGTCGGAGATGGTGGGAAACGAACGGCGAGCTGCATCTCTCCGGTCGGCCTGAGCTCTTCACCGACCGCGGTCGGAGATTGCGGGAAGCGAACGGCGAGCTGCATCTCTCCGGTCGGCCTGAGCCGCCCGAGCGTCAGCGAGGGCGTGTCGAAGGCCGACAAGCCGCGGCCATCGCGCGAGTGATGTCGGGCGCTTGCCGGCGCCGTTCGTTAGG
>CAADGB010000482.1 GCA_900696455.1 uncultured delta proteobacterium | reverse complement strand
CTCGCGCGGGGCCCATCTTTCCGGTCGGCCTGAGCCGCCCGAGCGACAGCGAGGGCGTGTCGAAGGCCGACAAGCCGCGGCTGCGTGCCGTTCGGGTTCCCGCGAGCTCCGACCGCGGTCGGTGAAGGGCTCAGGGTGCGCGGGGCGTTCAGCCTCGAGCCCGAGCCCGAGTCCGGATCCGAACCCGAACCCGAGCCGAGTCCCGAGCACCCGCGCGCGCGATTGTGTGAGCCTGCCCGCGTTCGCCCTTCGACGAGAACACCGACTGGCCGGCTACGCGCCTAGCCACTCTCGCCCCCGCGGTCCGACCGTCGAGGCAATCGCCGCCCACTGTTGACTCCAGTCGGCAGCGTCGCCCGCGACGACGGCGCGCGCGCAACCCGGGACGGTGGTTCGCGAACCCGGGTTGTGCGCCCCCGCGCGGCTCGTCGACCGAGGACTCCGCCCCCACCCGCGCGCGCGCCGCGATCCCCGCGCGGGCTGGTCGCGCCCTTGCACAGGGGCCGGCGCGAGGATGGACGACGAGATCGACACCGCCGTCGACGGCGCCGGCGCGCCCGCGACGCCGCGCCGGTTCGAGGCGCCGCCGCACGGCGCGCTGCCGGCGCGCCTCGGCCGCTACCGCGTCGTGCGCTCGCTCGGCCGCGGCGGCATGGCCGAGGTCTTCCTCGCCGAGCTGCGCGGCGCGCGCGGCTTCGTCCGGCCGGTGGCGATCAAGCGCCTCCACCCCGCCCTCGCCGACGATCCCGACAGCGTCGCCCGCTTCGTGCGCGAGGCCACGATCGCCACCCACCTGGCCCACCCCGCGGTCTGTCACGTCTTCGAGCTCGACGAGGACGACACCGGGCCGTTCATGGTGATGGAGTACCTCGACGGCGTCACCCTGGCCGCCGCGCTCAAGGTGCTGTCGCGCTCGCGCTGGCTCCTGCCCCTGCCCATCGTCCTGCGCGTCGTGCGCGCCCTGTGCAGCGGGCTGCACGCCGCCCACGAGCTCCGCGGTCCCGACGGCGCCCTGCTCGGCCTCGTCCACCGCGACGTCACGCCCAGCAACATCGTCCTCACCGTCGAGGGCCAGGTGAAGCTGCTCGACTTCGGCGTCGCCAAGACCCTCCACATCAAGACCCAGGCCGGCGTCGTCCGCGGCAAGCCCGGCTACATGTCGCCCGAGCAGATCCGCGGCGCCGCGCTCGATCGCCGCTCCGACGTCTTCTCGCTCGGCATCGTCCTGTACGAGGCGCTGACCGGCAAGCGCCTGTACGCGCGCCCGCGCACGCCCGACGCCGCCCACGTGCTGCCCGAGGAGCACGTGCCCGATCCGCGCGCCCACCGCCCGGACCTGCCGCTGGCCGCGGTCCAGGTCCTCGATCGCGCGCTGGCCCTCGATCGCGACGAGCGCTTCCCCACCGCCGCCGCCCTCGCCGCCGCCCTCACCGCCGCGGTCGCCCCCACCACCGTGGCCGCGCCCGAGTGGGTCGCCAGCATGGTGGCGGCGATCCGCGATCGGGTCACCGACGTCACGCCGTCGGGCACCAGCGCGCCGTCTTGACCCGGCCGCGGCCGTGGGGTCTGCTCCGGCCATGAAGCTGGTCGAAGGTTCGGTCGCACTCGTCACCGGCGGCGCCTCGGGGCTGGGCGCCGCCACCGTCCGCCGCCTGTTCGCCGGCGGCGCCCGCGTCGTGATCGTCGATCGCGACGAGGCCAGGGGCCAGGCGCTGGCCGCCGAGCTCGGCGCCGACCGCGCGGTCTTCGCCCGGGCCGACGTCACCGATCCGGTCCAGGTCGAGGCCGCCCTCGCCCAGGCCGAGCCCCTGGGCACGCTGCGGGTGGCGGTGTCGTGCGCCGGCGTGGGCTGGGCGGCGCGCACGCTCGATCGCAGCGGCAAACCCCACGACCTCGAGCTCTTCCGCACCGTCATCGGCATCAACCTGATCGGCACGTTCAACGTGCTGCGCCTGGCGGCCGCCGCGATGGCCCGGACCGAGCCCGTCGACGGCGAGCGCGGCGTCATCGTCAACACCGCCTCGGTCGCCGCCTTCGACGGGCAGATCGGCCAGATCGCCTACGCCGCGTCCAAGGCCGGCGTGGTCGGCCTGACCCTGCCCGCGGCCCGCGATCTGGCGCCGTCGGGGATCCGCGTGGTCACGATCGCGCCCGGCATCTTCGACACGCCGATGCTGGCCTCGTTGCCCGAGGACAAGCGCGCCGCCCTCGCCGCCGACGTCGTCTTCCCGAAGCGCCTGGGCGCGCCCGCCGAGTACGGCGAGCTGGTCGCCGCCATCGTCGCCAACGGCTACCTCAACGGCGAGACCATCCGCCTCGACGGCTCGCTGCGCATGCCGCCGAAGTGAACGCGCGCGGCCCCAGCAGCGCACCCGCCGGGACCGCCGACGGGCGGTGATCACGTGAGGTCCGCGCGACGTGCGCCGTCGACCCTGGCGGTCGGCTGGACCGCGTCGTCCTCGCGGCCGCGCCACCCACGTCGCGCTCACGATCGGTCGGCCGGACCGGGGGCCTCGGCCAGGCCCAGCGCGGCGCGGTAGGCGCGCGCGAGCTCGGCGTCGGTCACGGCGCGCGGGCTGGTGGCGAGGTAGAGGGTCTCGCCGCGGCAGCCGGCGACCAGCGCCGGCACGTCGTCGGGCGCGACCGCGACCGGCGCGACCGGGGGCAGGCCGACGGCGGCGGTGAGCGCGCGCAGCCAGGCGAGCACGAGGTCGACCGGATCGCCGGCCGCCACCACCGCGCCGGCCCGCGGCAGCCCGAGACGCGCCACCAGGCGCGCACACGGTCCGGCGATGGCCGCGCGGTTGAGCTCGAGGACGTGGGGCAGGAGCACGGCGTTGGCGAGGCCGTGGTGGAGGCCGGTGCGCGCGCCCAGCGGGTGAGCCATGGCGTGGCACAGGCCGAGGCCCTTCTGGAACGCGACCGCGGCCATGCCGGCGGCGTGCAGGAGGTGGGTGCGGGCCCAGGCGTCGTCGGGCGCGGCCACCGCCCGCGGCAGCCAGGCGTCGATCAGGGCCACGGTCTCGACGGCGATCGCGTCGCACATCGGGTGATAGCCAGGCGCGCACAGGGCCTCGACGGCGTGGGTCAGGGCGTCGAGGCCGGTGGCAGCGGTGATCGCCGGCGGCAGCCCCACCGTGGTCTCGGGGTCGGCGATCACGGCGCGCGGCAGGAGCGAGGAGTGGAGGAGCGTGCGCTTGGTGCCGGTGGCCGGATCGGTGATGACCGCGCCGGTCGACAGCTCGGAGCCGGTGCCCGCGGTCGTGGGCACGGCCACCACCGGCGCCGCCGCCGGCAAGGTCCGCGCCCGCGGTCCGCCGAAGGCGAGCCGGGCGATGAGGCCGGGCGCCGCCGCCTCGGGGGCGCCGCCGGCGACCGGCGCGGTGACCGCGGCGCACAGCGCCACCGCCTTGCCGGCGTCCATCGCCGCGCCGCCGCCGATGGCGCACACGCCGTCGGCGCCCAGCGCGCGGTAGCGAGCGAGCGCGGCCAGGACCTCGTCCTCGGTCGGGTTGGTCGACAGCTCGCGGACCACGCCGGCGACGACCGCGCCCGCGGCCTCGAGCGTGGGCGCGAACCACGGCAGGGCGGCCACCACCGGATCGGTCACCACCAGGGCCCGGGTGACACCGGCGGCCGCGAGCTCGGCGGCCAGCTCGACGCGCCGGCCCCAGCCCACGCGGTAACGGGTGGGGAACGAGATGCTGGCGCGAGGCAGGTCGACGACGGCGGGCGGGGCCATGGCGGCGGATGGTAGCGCGGGGCGCATGTCATCCCGATCCGGTACTGGATCGGCATGCGCATCTACTTCGTCGGCAGCCACGCCACCGGCAAGACCACGCTGTGCCGCTGGGTCAGCCGCCGCTACGGCCTGCCGATGATCACCGAGGTCGCGCGAGCGGTGCTGGCGGAGATGGAGAGCTCGCTGGGCGCGCTGCGCACCGACATGGATCTGGTCGCCGAGTACCAGGAGCGGGTGTTCGCCCGCCAGGTCGCGATCGAGCGCCTGCACCAGGGCGCGTTCGTCAGCGACCGCGCCTTCGACAACCTGGCGTACGCCGCCGAGCACACCACCGTCGTGGCGCGGCTGATGGGCGATCAGCGCTTCCGCGACTACATGGGCTGGGTCGCCGGCGGCACCGTCTTCTTCCTCCGCCCCCACCCCGACCTGCTCAAGGAGGACGGCGTCCGCGCCGGCGTGTCGTGGGAGTCGGTGCTGCGCATCGACGGCATGATCAAGCTGCTGCTCGAGATGCACGGCATCGCCTACCTGCCGGTGGAGAGCGTGTCGATGCAGGAGCGGGTGCGCGCGGTCGAGTTCACCCTGGCCCGCGGCGGGCTGGCGGCGGCGGCCCGGCCCCGCGCCGAGGCCACCACCATCGGCCCCTACGAGGCCCTGCGCGCCAGCCTCGGCGGCGCCGCGCCGGCGGCCACCCCCGGCGGGCTTGACGCCGCGGCCGGCGTGCCACCTGGCGTGCCGCCTGGCGTGCCGCCTGGCGTGCCGCCTGGCGTGCCACCTGGCGTGCCACCTGGCGTGCCACCTGGCGTGAGCGACGCCACGCCCGCCACTCCCGCCCCGGCTCGAACGTTCGAGCGCCGCGTCGGTTGACGCCGGTTCGCCGACCGGCGGAACCTCCTCGCACACGTTCTCAACCACGACGAGGAGGACCCCGATGGGTCTACTGGGTAAGTTCTTCGGCGGCGCGCCCGCCAAGAAGGCAACGGACGATGTGCTCCTGCTCCACGCGATGATGCTGATGTCGTCGGTCGACGGCTACATGGAGGGCAGCGAGATCGCGACCCTCGAGGGCTTCATCAACACGCTCCCCGAGTTCAAGGACGCCGACTTCGACAAGCAGCTCGCCGAGGCCAAGAAGCTGCGCGCGAAGTTCCAGACCCCGCAGGACGCGGTCAAGGCCCTGTCCGACATCTCCAGCGAGGCGGTCAAGAAGAAGGCCTTCATCCTCGCCGCCGACATCGCGATGTCGAGCGGGGACGTCGACGAGGCCGAGGAGGAGCTGCTCGAGGCGATGCAGCGCATCCTCGGCATCGACGACGCCCTGGCCCAGAAGGCCATCGAGGTCCTCGCCCTCAAGTACGCGAAGTAGCCGTGGCCGACCTCGACGCCCGTGGCGTGCAGGCGCGGCGCGACCGCGCCCTGCGCGAGGAGCTCGCCGCCGATCGCGGCGTCAAGAAGGCGCGCGAGAAGTTCGAGCACCGGGCGTCGGGCTACGGCTTCCGCCACCGCCGCAGCCTCCTGGCCGAGGCCATTCGCCTCAACAAGCGGATGGCCCCGGCGGTGTCGGAGGCGCTCGCCGACTGTCGCGCCGCCCTCGGCGTCGACACCCCGGTCGAGGTCTACCTGGTGCCCAAGCCGGTCTACGCGGCGTTCCTGTCGCGCGGCCGCTCCGGCCCGCTCATCCTCGGCCTGTCGTCGCGGCTGCTCGAGGAGTTCACGCCGGCCGAGCTCCGCTTCGTGCTCGGGCACGAGCTGGGCCACGCCCTGTTCGATCACCTGGGCATCCCCATGCCGGTGACCGCCACCATCGAGGACATCGGCGGCACGCTGGTCAGCCGGCCGGTCCAGCTCCGGCTGTTCGTGTGGTGCCGCGCCGCCGAGGTCTCGGCCGATCGCGCCGGGCTCCTGTGCGCCGGCGATCCCGAGGTCGCCGCCACCGCCTTCTTCAAGATGTCGAGCGGCCTGTCGCGGCCGGTGATCAAGACCGACCTCGAGGCCTTCGCCTCCCAGGTCGAGTCGCTGGCGTCGGCGCCGTCGGCCGCCCACGAGGTCCGCGACGACGACGACACCCTCGACTGCTTCTCGACCCACCCCTACACCCCGGTCCGGGTGCGGGCGCTGCTCGCCTTCGGCCGCAGCCAGGACTTCCGCGCGCGCCGGGGCGCCGGCCCCGGCGACCTGACCCTCGACGAGGTCGAGCACATCGTCGAGCGCGACCTCGCGCTGATGGAGCCGTCGTACCTCGAGGATCGCGGCGACGAGGCCGACCGCATGCGGCGCGCGCTCTACTGCGCCGGGGTGGCGGTGGCCGCCGCTCACCAGGACGTGTCCGAGGCCGAGCTCAGCGCCCTGCGCGCCCTGCTCGGCCCCAAGCAGGCGCGCCCGCCCGAGGACGTGGCCGCGGTCAAGGCCGAGCTCGAGGGCCTGCTGGCCGCGCTGGCGACGGCGCCGCTCGCCCGCCGCGCCCAGCTCGTCCAGCACCTGACCGTGATCGCCGGCGCCGACGGCCACGTCGCCGACGAGGAGCACGCCGAGATGTCGCGGATCGCCAGCGCCCTCGGCGTGCCGGACCAGGTCATCGAGCAGACGCTGGCCGGCGCCGCCGCGCCCATGGACTGAGCCCCCGTCGCGGGGCATAGTGGCGAGGCCTTGCGCTTTCCGCCCGCCATCATCCAGCTCCGGCGCGCCCAGCTCGTGCTGATGCTGGCGGTGCTGGTGCCGACGGTGCTCCTGACCGCGCTCGGCGTGGTCATGCTGGCGACCAGCGGCTCGTCGACGACGATCGCGATCGGCGTGATGGTGCTGGCCTTCACGACCACCGCGGTCACCGGCTACATCCTGGGCTCGATCTTCCTCGGCAAGGGCGCGTCGCTGGCCCGGGTCCAGAACGACTTCTTCTCGTCGGTGTCGCACGAGCTGCGCCCCCCGCTGACCTCGATCCGGCTCCTGCTCGAGTCGCTGGGCGACGGCCGGCTGAGCGAGGCCGAGCGCCCCCAGGTCGTCGCGCTCCTGGCGCGCGAGGTGGCGCGCCTCGACGATCTCCTGGTCCGCACCCTCGACCTGTCGCGGATCCAGGCCGGCCGCCACGCCTTCGACATGCGGCCCCTGACCGTGGCCGAGCTGGTCGACGACGCCCTCGCCGCGTTCGACGCCGCCACCCTGACCCGGCCGACGCCGATCGCCCTCGAGCTCGAGCCCGACCTCACCGTGGTCGGCGATCGCGGCACCCTGGCCCGGGCGCTGGCCAACCTGCTCGTCAACGCGTGGAAGTACACCGGCGACGACAAGCGCATCACCCTGCGCGCGCACGCCGACAAGCGCTGGGTCGAGCTGCGGGTCGAGGACAACGGCATCGGCCTCGCCCTCGACGAGCGGCGCGAGCTGTTCGAGAGCTTCGCCCGGGGCAAGGGCGCCCGCGAGCAGCGCGCCCCCGGCGTCGGGCTCGGCCTCGCGATCGTCCGCGCCATCGTCCGCGCCCACCGCGGCACCGTCGACGTCGCCGACTCGACCCCGGGCAAGGGCTCGACCTTCCGTATCCGCCTGCCCCGACCCCGCCGCCGCGTCGCCGACGCCACCGCGGCGCCGTCCCTCGCCACGCACTCCACCCCCGGCCTGTCATGACCCCACCCACCGCCGCCCGCGACATCTTGATCGTGGAGGACGACGAGGCCATCGCCACCGGGCTGTCACTCAACCTGCGCCTCGCCGGCCACGACGCCACGATCGCCGGCGACGGCGACGCCGCGCTGGCCGCCCTCGACGAGCGCGAGTTCGACCTGATCCTGCTCGACATCAACCTGCCGCGCCGCAACGGCCTCGAGGTCCTGAGCGCGCTGCGCGCCGCCGACAACGTCGTGCCGGTGATCGTGGTATCGGCCCGCGACGGCGAGTACGACAAGGTGGCGGCGCTGCGCCTGGGCGCCGACGACTACGTCACCAAGCCGTTCGCGCTGGCCGAGCTCCTGGCCCGCATCGACGCCGTGCTGCGCCGCAGCCAGGCCCTGGCCGCCAGCGCCGCCGAGCCGGCGCCGCCCGCCGTGGGCGACGTCGCCCGCTTCGCCGACGTCGTCATCGACAGCGGCCCGCGCACGGTCAGCCGCGGCGGCGAGGCGGTCAAGCTCACCCACCTCGAGTTCGAGCTGCTGTGGTTCCTGGTGCGCCACCCGTCGCAGGTCTTCACCCGCAACCGCCTCCTGGCCCAGGTGTGGGGCCAGACCGCCGGCTCGCCGCGCACCGTCGACAACTTCGTGGGCCAGCTCCGCAAGCGCTTCGAGGTCGACCCCGAGCGGCCGCGCCACTTCATCACCGTCCGCGGCTCGGGCTACCGCTTCGATCCCTGACCGCCCCCGCCGCGGCGGCCACCGGCCGCCGCGCTCTCCCACCGTCGCGACGCCGGGCTCATCAGGGGCGCGAAGCGTCCGGATCGCCGACGACGGCCGACAGCGCGGTCCGGCGGGTGACAACCGCCCCCGCGTGCGTGACCATCGGCCCATGCCGGAGACCGTGTTCAGCAAGATCCTGCGCGGCGAGCTGCCGTGTCACAAGGTCTACGAGGACGACCACGTCCTCGCGTTCCTCGACGTCTTCCCCCTGGCCCGCGGCCACACCCTGGTCATCCCCCGCGAGCCGGCGGTCACCCTCGACCAGCTCTCCGACGAGAGCGCCGCCGCGATCGGCCGGGCCCTGCCGCGGCTGGCGCGGGCGGTGATGAAGGCCAGCGGGGCGACCGCCTACAACGTGCTGCAGAACAACGGCGCCCTCGCCCACCAGGCCGTGCTCCACGTCCACTTCCACATCATCCCCCGGCTCGGCGACGACGGGCTCGGCATCGGCTGGAAGGCGGGCAAGCTCGACGGCGAGGAGGGCGCGGCGCTGGCCCGGGCCATCGCCGGGGCGCTGTGAGGCCGCCGGTCGCCCTCGCCCTCGCCCTCGCCGCCGTCACCGCCGCCGGCCAGGCCGGCTGCCTCATGCCGCGCTACCTGGCGCAGGCGGCGCACGGCCAGCTCGATCTGATGGCACGGGCCCGGCCCATCGCCGAGGTGATCGCCGATCCCGAGACGCCGCTGCGCACCCGGCTGCTGCTGGCCGAGATCGACGGCATCAAGGCGTTCGCCGCCCGCATGGGCCTCGACACCTCGCGCAACTACACCCGCTACGTCGAGGTCCCGGCCAGCGGCACGGTCTGGTTCGTGGGCGCGGCGCCGCCGCTGTCGTTCGAGGCCCGGAGCTGGTGCTTCCCCATCGCCGGCTGCTTCACCGGGCTGGGCTGGTTCGACGAGGAGGAGGCGGTGCGCCACCGCGACCAGCTCCGGCGCGCCGGCTGGGACGCCATGGCCCGCCCCGCCGGCGCCTACTCGACCGGCGGCTGGTTCCCCGATCCGGTGGTGTCGTCGATGCTGTCGCCCGGCGACGACGCCCACGCCGCCCTGGCCAACGTCCTCATCCACGAGTCGGTCCACGCCACCGTCCTCATCCCCGACCAGATGTACTTCAACGAGGGCCTGGCCGAGTACGTCGGCGACGCCCTCACCGACGTCTGGCTCGTCGAGCGCTTCGGCGCCGCCGCCCCCGAGCGCGCGGCCTGGACCGCGGCCCAGGCCCGTCGCGCCCAGCGCGTCGAGCGCAGCCTCGCCGCCTACCAGGAGCTCGACCGCCTCTACCGGTCGAGCCAGCCCGACGCGGCCAAGCTGGCGGCCAAGGCCCGCATCCTCGACCGCCTGGTCGACGACCTGGGGCTGTGGGAGCGCCCCAACAACGCCTCGCTCGTCGAGCTGCGCCTGTACCAGGCCCACGCCGGGGGCTTCGCCCGCGCCCACGCGGCCTGCGGCGACGTGCGCGCGCTCCTGGCCGCCGCCGGCCGCCTGGGCAAGCGGGACTTCACCGAGCGCCTGCAGGAGGACCTCACCGCCCCCCTGCGCCGGATCGAGCAGATCTGCCGCCAAAAAAATTGATCCGAGGGGGCGGTCGCGTCAGGCTCGTGATCCGTCCGGGAGGCCTGCCGTGCGTACCGCTGTCGTCGTCTCGCTCGCGCTCACCGCCGCCGCCCTCGGCGCGGCCCGCCCGGCCTCCGCCGAGATCCAGGCCCGGATCAAGGTGAAGGCCGGCGACACCCTGTCGACCATCGCCCGCCGTCACGACTGCACCGTGGCCGCGCTGCAGCGCGCCAACGACCTCCCCGGCACGATGATCCTCGCCGGCCAGGAGCTGGCGGTGCCGGTGTGCCGGGGCAAGGAGGCGGCGCGGCCGACCAGGCGCGTGGCGCGGATCGAGATCCCGCTCGTCGCCGGACAGAGCGTGGGCCGGCCGTGGGACGGCAAGCTGCGCCGCGCCAGCCAGCTCCCCACCGGCAAGGGCTACCTGATCCGCCGGCCGCACCGCGCCTACGGCGCCGCCCACGTCGTCGCCCACGTCCGCAACGCCATCGCCCGGGTCCGCGCCGATCATCCGCGCCTGCACACCCTGGCCATCGGCGATCTGTCGGCGAAGCACGGCGGCTCGATCAGCGAGCACCGCTCGCACCAGTCGGGGCGCGACCTCGACGTCGGCTTCTACTTCAAGAAGGTGCCCAAGGGCTACCCGGCGTCGTTCGTCAAGGCCACCAGCGCCAACCTCGATCGCGCCGCCACCTGGGACCTGCTGGTCGCGTTCGCGCGGACCGCCGACGATCCGGGCGGGGTCCAGGCCATCTTCGTCGACTACGAGGTCCAGGGCTGGCTCCACGAGTGGGCGGCGGCGCGGGGCGTCGACCGCGGCTACCTGGGGCGGTTGTTCCAGTACCCGGCGGGCAAGCACGCCGCCAAGGGCCTGGTCCGGCACGAGCCCAACCACGACGATCACTTCCACATCCGCTTCAAGTGCCCGCCCGGCGACGGCGCGTGCGACTGACGGCGCGCCCGCGGCCGACGACCGGCGCGGGCGCTGTCACAGCGCCGGGGTAGGTTCGGCGCGACGTGCGCATCCTCGGCATCGACCCGGGCAGCCGGGTGTGCGGCTACGGCATGATCGCGGCCGTGGGCGCGTCGCCGGGCGCGGGCCCCGCCGGCGAGGTCCTCCGCTACGTCGAGTGCGGGGTGCTGACCGCGCCCGAGCACCGGCCGGCGGAGCTGCGCCTGGGCGAGATCGCGTGCGGCCTGGCCGAGGTGCTCGAGGAGCTGCGCCCCGACGTGGTCGCCCTCGAGGAGGTGTTCGCGCGGGTCAACGTGCGCAGCGCCCTGGCCCTGGCCCAGGCCCGCGGCATGGCGCTGGCGGTCATCGGCCTGGCCGGGATCGAGGTCGCGTCGTACACCGCGCCGCTGGTCAAGAAGACCATCACCGGCCGCGGCCGCGCCGACAAGGAGCAGGTCGCGCGCATGGTGGCGGCGCTGGTCGGGCTGCGGCGGCCGCCGCGCGCCGACGCCGCCGACGCGCTGGCGCTGGCCATCACCCACGCCCGGGCCGGGGCCGGCGCGGCGGTCCTGCGCGCGGCGCGGCCGGCG
>CAADGB010000481.1 GCA_900696455.1 uncultured delta proteobacterium | reverse complement strand
CGGCGCCGCCGGCACGGCCGGCGCGGGCGCCGGTTCGGGCGCCGGCCGGGCGGGCGCGCGCGGGCGCGGCTCGTCGTGATCGATGGCGGTGGTGGCGGCCAGCTCGTCGAGCGCGCGCACCTTGGTCGCCTCCTCGAACGCCTCGTCGGGGAACTCCTCGGCGTCGGAGTGGAAGGGCATGGGCCGCGGCAGCGGCGTGTTGTCGGTGCGCTCGTCGGCGAAGCCGGCGCGCGCCGGCGCCATCGAGCCCAGCTTGGGCCGGGTCTCGCTGGCCAGCGCCCCGACCAGGGGCGACGGCGCGACCTTGGTCGGCACCTCGAGGAAGCCCTTGGGCCCGTCGGCGCCGCCGGCGGGCGCGGCCGCGGGCTGCTTGGCCTTCTCGGCGAGGATCTTGTCGAGCACGGTCTGGCTGCCGTCGCCCAACCGATCGAAGCGGACGCCCATGCCGGGCGCGGCCGCGGGGCGAGCCGGATCGTTCTCGCGCGTCCACACCACGGTGCCCTCGCCGGTGATGAGCGGCGTGGCGTCGCGGAGCTGGAACTCGAAGCGCATCTGGGTCCCGACCGCGAGCGGCTCCTTGGTGCGGATGAAGATCCCACCCGGGCTGACGTCGACGGCGTAGCGCTCGATGAACTGATCGAGCGTCGCGCTCTTGAACTTGATCTTGAGCGTGACCGGGGCGCGCTTGGCTTGTCGGGTCGTGGTGTCCACCTAGCTTTCTCCCTGGCACCGAAGCGTACGATGTCGCGCGGCGGGTGCACCCCGCGGGGTCGAGCCGGCCACGACTGTCGGCAACGACCGCGGGCTGCGGTCGCGAATCACGCCAGTCGCTGCTGATCGCAACGCTTCGATATGTTTCATCTTAGGAGCATGAGCCACGGGAATGCAACGCGCTTGGGCCGGTCCCTGTCGGCGGCGCTCGTCATCGCGCTGGTGGCGACGCCCGGGCACGCCGCGCACGGCCCGCCGCTGGAGAGCACGCGCGGGGCGGTCGCCGCCGACCAGGCGGTGGCCAGCCAGGTCGGCGCCGCCGTGCTCGCCGACGGCGGCAACGCGGTCGACGCCGCCGTGGCCACCGCGCTGGCGCTGGGCGTCGTGAACCCGGCCTCGTCGGGGATCGGCGGTGGCGGCTTCGCGATCGTGTGGGATGCCGGCGCCAGGTCGCTCCACGTGTACGACTTCCGCGAGATCGCGCCCGCCGCCCTCGATCCCGCCGCCTTTGTCGTCGACGGCAAGGTCGACCCGATGCGGGCGCGCCAGGGCGGGCTGGCGGTGGGGGTGCCGGGCGAGGTGCGCGGCCTGGCGCACCTGTCGCGGCGTCATGGCCGGCTGTCGTGGCGCCGGCTGGTGCTGCCGGCGGCGCGGCTCGCCCGCGAGGGCACGCCGACGTCGTGGTTCCTGGCCCAGGCCGCGGCCGCCAGCCTGCCGCGCCTGCCCGACGAGGCGAGCTTCGCGCCCCTGCGCGCGCTCCTCGGCGGCGACCGGGCCCGGACCCGCGGCCAGCGCCTGCACCGGCCGGCGCTGGCCGCGACCCTGCTCGCGATCGCCCGCGACCCGGAGGCGTTCTACCGCGGCCCCCTGGCCGAGGATCTGGTGGCGACCGTGCGCGCCGCCGGCGGCGTGATGACCGCCGAGGATCTGGCCGGCTACCAGGTCGTCGAGCGCGCCGCGCTGGTGGGCACCTGGCGCGGCCTGCGCGTGGCGACGATGCCGCTGCCGTCGTCGGGCGGGATCGTCCTGCTCGAGGCCCTCGGCATCCTCGAGCGCACCGGCCTCGAGCTCGCCCGCCACGGGGCGGGCTCGGCGGCGGCGCTCCACGTCATCGCCGAGCTCCTCAAGCACGGCATGGCCGATCGGTCGCGGCTGCTCGGCGACAGCGACGGCGCGCGCGCGGCGGCCGCCGCCTTGCTCGACGACGTCCGGCTGCGGCGGCTGGCGGCGCGGGTCCGCCTCGAAGGCACGGCGCCCGCTGCCAGCTACGGCGAGTCGCCTGGCGGCGGCGGGGCAGGCGGCGGCGGCGGGGCAGGCGGCGGCGGCGGCCCGGGTGGCACCTCGCACCTGTGCGTGATCGACGGCGAGGGCAACGCGGTGGCGCTGACCACCACCGTCAACCTCTACTTCGGCGCCAAGCTGGTGACCGCGGGCGGCGTGGTGCTCAACGACGAGATCGACGACTTCACGATCGACCCGGCGGTGGCCAACGCCTTCGGCCTGACCCAGGGCGCGGCCAACCTGGTCGCCCCCGGCAAGCGGCCGCTGTCGTCGATGACCCCGGTGCTGGTCCTCGACGGCGATCGCGCGGTCGGCTGCGTCGGCGGCTCGGGCGGGCCGCGGATCATCAGCAACACCCTGCAGGCGTTCCTCAACGTGTGGCTGTTCGGCCTCGACGCGCGGGCCGCGGTCGAGGCGCCGCGCCTCCACCACCAGTGGTCGCCGGACAAGCTCCAGGTCGAGCCCGAGGTCGCGCCCGAGGTCCGCGCCGCGCTCGCCGCCCGCGGCCACCAGGTCGAGGTGACGCCGCTGCCGAGCGCGGTCCAGGTGGTGCGGGTCCGCCCCGACGGCGTGATCGAGGCCGCCAGCGACCCGCGCAAGGACGGCGCGCCGGCCGCGCCGTGACCCGCCGGCGATCCTGAGGACGGCTCGCGGCGCGGCGGGCGGGGCGGATGTTGTAGATTCCGGCGCGATGTCGTCGCGCCCGGTCCCCGTCACCCCCATCCGTCGCGTCCTGGTCGCCAACCGCGGCGAGATCGCGGTCCGCGTCATGCGCACCTGCCGCGAGCGCGGCGTCGAGACGGTGGCGGTCTACTCCGACGCCGATCGGGCGGCGCCCCACGTCCTCCTGGCCGATCGCGCGATCGCGATCGGCCCGGCGCCGGCGCGCGAGAGCTACCTCGTCATCGACAAGATCCTCGACGCGTGCCGGCAGAGCGGCGCCGACGCCGTCCACCCCGGCTACGGCTTCCTGTCCGAGAACGAGGACTTCGCCGACGCCTGCGCCGCCGCCGGCATCGTCTTCATCGGGCCGTCGGCGCACGCCATGCGCCTCATGGGCAGCAAGACCGAGGCCCGCAAGACGGTGAGCGCCGCCGGCACGCCGGTGGTGCCCGGCGACAACGGCCCGGGCGGCGACGGCTTCCCCGACGCCGCCACCGCGCTGGCCAGCGCCCGCGCCATCGGCTTCCCGGTCCTCATCAAGGCGGCGGCCGGCGGCGGCGGCAAGGGCATGCGCCTCGTCGCCGGCGAGGCGGAGTTCACCGCCGCCTTCGACGGCGCCCGCCGCGAGGCCCTGGGCGGCTTCGGCGACGACACGGTCTACCTGGAGAAGGCGATCCTGCGGCCGCGCCACATCGAGATCCAGGTCTTCGGTGACGCCCACGGCAACCTGGTCCACCTCGGCGAGCGCGACTGCTCGATCCAGCGCCGCCACCAGAAGGTCATCGAGGAGGCGCCGAGCCCGGCGGTCGACGCCGAGCTGCGGGCGCGCATGGGCGCGGCGGCGGTGGCGGCGGCGCGCGCCGTCGACTACGTCGGCGCCGGCACCTGCGAGTTCCTGCTCGGCGCCGACGGCGCGTTCTACTTCCTCGAGATGAACACCCGGCTGCAGGTCGAGCACCCGGTGACCGAGATGATCTACGGCGTCGATCTGGTGAGCTGGCAGCTCGACGTCGCCGAGGGCCGGCCGCTGCCGCTCGATCAGGCCGCGCTCGACGCCCGGCGCCGGGGCCACGCCCTCGAATGCCGGATCTACGCCGAGGCCCCGGTGAAGTTCCTGCCGTCGCCCGGCACGATCACCCACCTGCGGGTGCCCGACGGCGCCTACGTGCGCAACGACGCCGGCTGCTACGAGGGCGCCGAGATCCCGGTCCACTACGATCCGATGATCTCCAAGCTGGTGGTGTGGGGCGAGGACCGGGCGGCGGCGCTCGGGCGCATGCGGCGGGCGCTCGACGAGTACCAGGTGCGCGGCATCGAGACCAACCTGCCGTTCCACCGCCTCGCCCTGCGCCACCCCCAGTTCCTCGCCGGCGAGTTCGACACCGGGTTCATCGGCCGCGAGCAGGCGTCCTTGACCCCGCGCGCCGAGGGACCGGCGCTGGAGGCGGCGATGATCGCGGCCGCGCTCGAGGTCGCCAGCCGCGGCCGCGGCGCGGTCACCGCCGGCGGCGGCGCGGGCGCGGGCGCGAACGGCAGCGGCAACGGCGCGGCCGCCACCGGGTCGGCGGCCGCGCCGCCGTCGGCGTGGCGCACCGGCGCGCGCGGCTGGCGGAGCCAGGGGTGAGCGGGGGCGGCTGTGGTCCCGCGAGCCGGGCGGCGGCTGGCGGTGGGGCCGGACGATGCGACGGGTGCGCTAGACT
>CAADGB010000480.1 GCA_900696455.1 uncultured delta proteobacterium | reverse complement strand
TTGTGGATCACGATCGTCCCCGTCCCGTCCCACGTGAGCACCTTCATCGTCTGCCCGCGCTTGCCCACGAACACGAACAGCGCCCGCGCCCGCGGCTCGGCCTGCATCTTCTCCCGCACCAGCGCCCGTCGCCACCAACGCTTCCTCCACCCATGCCGGGTCGAGATGCTTGGTCAGGTTTGGAAATGCCGGCGCCGTGAACCCGGCGGTAAACTCCAGCGCCTCGGTGAACGTCTCCTGGACCGGCGTCACGATCCGAGCAGCATGATCCTCCCGCCCGCGTCCGGATAGCCCTCGCGGCAACTTGCGAGATTCCGGATTCCCGACGGGGACTTGCGCCTATCTGATCGGCATTGAGCCTAGCGCCGCGCTTCCTGCTCATCCGTGATCTCCCGTTGCTCTCTCATCGATTCCTCCTCGGAACCGACGAGGCTCTCGGCCGCCCGCCGCGGTGTCATCCCGGCGTCGCTGATGGCTCACCTCGCTCGCGGTGAATGTCGTCGTCACGGCCGCTCCCCACGCGCGCGAGCCCATTGGGTTTCGAGACCCAGCTCGGTCACCCATTTCTCGATGTACGTGACATCGAGGGTCGCCGCGCGGACGGACAGGACGCCGGCGACGTCGCGCAGTTGACGATCGGAGTCGCTGACCTGCGCCCATTCGAGCTTGGCGATGATCGCGTCCTCGGCCGTCGCGATCGCGACCATCGCGCCGAAGATCTCGCCGCGCTGGCGGCGGGCCATTTCCTCGACGCTGAAAGGTCGTGCCTTCCGGATGATCAGGTCGACTTTCCATCCGGTGGCGAGGTCGATCACGTTGAAGGTGGAGCGGCGTCGCAGGGCATCCTTGGCGGCATCGTGATCGACGTAGTAGTCGGCGTCGGGGAGCGCAGCCAGCAGCATGGCCAGTGTGGCGCCGGTTGGGTCGATGATGATATCGACGTGGTGCGTCGAACGAGGCACCCCGTGGTACGTGGTCGCGAACGATCCCGCGACCATGTAGGGAACTCCAGCGGCGTCGAGGTGAGCCGCCATCCGCGAGAGCAACTCTCCGACGCTCACGGCGGCAGGAGAGGTGCGTGCGGCCAAGCGCGACGAAAGAGGTCGTCGCCGAGAAGGAGGCGCAGGAGCGCGTGTCGGACCTCGCTGCCCGAGTACATCGGGTGGCGAGCGCGAATGCCCGCCGCCGCGATGGCGCGTGTGTCCTCGGACATCTCGGCGGCAGCGGCAACACGCGCCGCGGGCGTCATGCGCCGATAACACTCCATCTGCGCCTCGTGCGCAGCGAGGCTCGTGTCGCGCGACCGCATCGCCAGAAGGTACCTCGCATCCCTGTCAGCGATCACCTGGACCACCGAGGAGTGCTGACGGGTCACCAACCGTCTCGTCGAGGCGGTCGTAACCACCTGACTTTCCAGTGACCCCAAGGGGTGTAATGGCTCCTGGAATCCGTTACACGGTCGGAACCGATCGTGTAGCGCCCGCCCGCCTAACCCGTCTCGATCTCTTGTGCGCGGAGGGGGACTCGAACCCTGTGAGGATGGCGCGGAAACACCAACGACCGCGCGGCCTTGCAGCGATTCCGCAGGGTTCGGGTTCTCCGTCGTCCGTGCTCATCCGGGCTGGTCGGCCGGAGTCTTGCGAGTCGTGGCAACGTTTTGCCACGGGGGACACCGGCGCCGCGCAGACGTCCAGCGCGCTCGTGCCGCATGGGCTCACACAGCGCATGCCGCCGGCCAGACGAGGCGTGCTCGAGCACGCAGTCGACCTCTCAGCCACTTCCATGACTCCTTTGTCACCGCTTGGCTCGCCATCATTGGTCACCTCTCGCGCTGGTTGCCGCGCTGTCCGCTCAGGCGCAGCGCGCTCACCACGCCGCCGCGCACATCCTCGGGCGGGCTTTCGTCGCAGTAGTGCTAGTAGAAATAGACGCCCGGATCCAGCGTTCCAGGCAGCGGCTGGACGCGCACCGTCGTCGTAGCCGTGCCGTCCTCGGCCATCGCGAAGCCGTTCACGGCGCCCGGGTAGACCATCGACGCGGTTCCGGACGGCAGCCACGGACCGCCTTTGTAGAGATCCAGACGCGGGCGATCGGTCTCGACGCGAGCCTGCGCCCAGCCCACCTCGACGGGCGCCAAGGTCGCGAGTCGCTGCAGCATGTAGGCGTCGTCCCAGTCGCACTCGTCGGCGATCACCGGTCCTGCCCCAGGATCGAGCAGGACGACCTTGAAGCGGCGCGTGGACGTCGACCGCGTCGCGAACCCCATGGATACGGGCGTGAGCGAGACCTTGCACGAGGTCGTCGCGCCTTGGGCGGTCAGATTGACGTCGAACGTCGACGGTCGCTGGACACCATCGAGCCGGAACTGGCTGCGAATACCCGCATCATCGATCGCCAGGACTCCCTGCACGCTCGAGATCCGGAACACCGGCATCGGCTCCGGCGGCGCATCGACCGCCTGCGCGTCGATGCTCTCGCTCGCGTCGATCGTCGCCTCCTGCGCATCAACGGGCGCACCGGGTTCGGCCCCGCACGCTGCCAGCGTCACCATCACAACAGCTGCCCTCTTCATGGTCGAACCACCGATCCACTATCCGTGCCAGGCAGCTACCTTAGTTATATCCATGGCTTGTAAGACAGCAGATGAGGTCACCCGTTCACGCTGGCAACACGAATGGCCGGGTCGAGATGCCGCGCTATCACGCGACGGCCTCGAACCGCGGCACGACCTGGAGCGTGTCGGCGGCAGCGGGATTCGCCGCGATGTATGCGCGCAGCGCGAGCTCGGCGGTGTCGCGCGAGCCGGCCGCGACGAGATCGAGGCGCGGCGTCAGATCCTCCGTCGACGCGATCACGAACGCTTCCTCGTCGAGCGTGACGAGCGGTGCCGGGCTGCGCGGCGGGCGCAGCGGCGCGTTCGCGTTGGCGGCAGTCGCGGTGCCGGCGATCTGCTGGTCGTAGTCCGGTCGATACGGCTCGGGGTCGGGCGTCGGCGACGGGAACGTGATGGTCTCGTACGCCACGGGCGCGATCAGTTCGTCGCCCGTCGTGATCACGTCGCCCGCCAGTGTGCCCCCCGAGACCATCTTTTCGAAGCCCGGCCGCGAGAGTCGGTCCTCCAAGCTCAGCGCCTCGAACTGCCCCGGCGCGAACCAGTCCTCGATCGGTGACGGCGGAGGAAGCTCGGTCGTTCCGAGCACCACGCGCGTGATTTCGAAGCGGCTGGCGTCGAGCGGCGGTACGTGAGCGAAGCGCTCGATGGTGCGGTTCAGCGGCAACACCTTCTGCCGCACCGCAAGCGCCGCCGCCGGATCGAGGCGCGGAGCCGCGTCGCCGCTCGTCGAGCCGGTGACCACCGCGCGCGCCGCGCCGGTGGGCAGCGGCGAGCTCCAGGCTCGCGGATCCTCGAGCGCGTCCTTCAGCAGCGGCCAGATCTCGCGCGCAGGCAGCTCCACCTCGCGTGACTGGCCGAAGGTCGCCTCGAACCCGACACACAGATCGCCGAACCACGTCGACAGGCACGCCTCGCCCGCGACGTGCCATGGAATCGGCCCGCGCAACGTTCCATCGACGTGCACGCCGGCCAGCACCCTCGTTCCGCGCCGCAACGCCACGCCGCCCCAGAGGTCGGCCTGGAACGCGAACGGCAGGAACTGAAGCAACGCCTCGA